>JBJDYH010000160.1:0-13441 GCA_051867135.1 Faecousia sp.
GTCAATCCGGCACAGCTGATGGTGCTGTGCGACGAGCTGCGCAAGGAGTATGATTATGTCATCATTGACTGTCCTGCCGGTATCGAGCAGGGCTTCAAGACTGCTATTGCGGCGGCTGACCGGGCGATTGTGGTAACCATGCCGGAGGTGTCTGCCGTGCGTGATGCAGACAAGATTATCGGTGAGCTGGGACGGGCCGAGAAGGACAATATCAGCCTGATTGTCAACAGGATACGTCCGCAGATGGTGGAGAGCGGCGACATGATGGACATGAGCGATATTGATGATATTCTTTCCATCAAGTGCATTGGCCAGATTCCGGATGATGAGATGGTGGTTACCTCCGCCAACCGCGGTGAGCCGCTGGTGGGCAACCAGAAATCCCAGGCCGGTATAGCGTATGAAAACATCGTCCGCCGCCTGCTGGGGGAGGACGTGCCTTTTATGACCTTTGCCAAGGATGGTTTTTTCTCACGCTTGAAGAAAGCCCTGGGAATATAAGGAGGTCGTGATATGCTGGATTCACTTTTAAGCATTTTTAAAAAGGAAAAATCTGGTAAGGTTGCCAAGAAGCGTTTGCAGATGGTGCTGATTCAGGATCGTGCCAGTGTATCCCCTGAGGTTATGGAGAAGCTCAGGGACGATATCATCAAGGTAATTTCCAAGTATATGGTAATCAATCAGAGCGATATGGAGATTTCGCTGGAAAATGTAGAGGATTCGGTGGCTCTGGTGGCCAATATTCCGGTACAGAATATGCGTCATCACTGAGCCGCGGCCAAAAGGCGCCGGTGCAGAAGCTGCATTGGCGTTTTTTGTTGTTATTTTTTCTGCTTCGTGCTATCATTATGAGGTTAAGATAAAATTATTTTCATGGCTGTGAGTGGAGGGATTGGCCTTGTTTTTGGATAAAAAGCTGCTGCGCAAGATGGACGTGAAGCTTCTGCTGGCGGTGACGGCGATAATCATTATAAGCCTGATTGTGATTGGCAGTGCTACCCACGTAAATACGCCCAGCGAGGAACGCTACTGGTTCGTGCAGAGGCAGGGAGTTTTTGCCCTGATTAATGCAGGCATCGCCATATTGCTGATGAATTTTGACTACAAGATGCTGCAGCGCTATGGGCACAAGATGTATATTTTCAACCTGATTATGCTGCTGGCGGTAATGTTTGTGGGGCAGTCGGCGCTGGGGGCCCAGCGCTGGATTCAGCTGGGGCCTGTCACCCTGCAGCCATCGGAGTTTTCCAAGATTATCATGATCGTGTCGCTGGCGGCTCTTTTGCAGGACAAGATAGGCAAGCTGAACACCCTGTCCGATCTTTTGCCGGTGGCGGCCTATGTGGGGGTCCCCTTTATCCTTGTCATGAAACAGCCGGATCTGGGAACCTCGCTGGTTTTTATGGCGATTTTTTTTGGCATGATTTTTGCCTGCGGCATCAACCTGAAGCTGCTGGCGAGCATCTTTGGCACGGGGCTGGCCTGCATGCCGCTTTTGTGGCATGTGCTGAAGGACTATCAGAAGATGAGGATAATGGTCTTTCTTGACCCGAATGTTGACCCGCTGGGCTCCGGCTACCACATCATCCAGTCCAAGATTGCCATCGGCTCCGGCATGCTTTTTGGCAAGGGGCTGTTTGAGGGAACCCAGAGCCAGCTGAATTTCCTGCCGGAGAACCATACGGACTTTATCTTTGCGGTGGTGGGCGAGGAATGGGGCTTTATCGGCACGCTGGTACTGCTTCTCCTGTATCTGGTGGTTCTGTGGCGGGGCATCAGGATTGCCCGGCAGGCCCAGGACAATTTCGGCATGCTGCTGGCGGTGGGCATTACCTCCATGCTGGCCTTTCATGTGCTGGTAAATGTGGGCATGACTGCCGGTATCATGCCGGTTACAGGTATTCCACTGCCCTTTATGAGCTATGGCGTCAGTGCGCTGACGACCAATATTTTGGCGATTACGATACTGCTGAATATATATCTGCGCAATCAGAAGCTGCAGTTTTAAGGCTGATATAACGAGGCCGATATAATAAGGAAAGAGGTATGAGCATTGATTGTAAATTTGGAACCTGAGATTTTGCAGGCGGTGGAAAAGCCGGCCCGTTACACGGGTCATGAGCTGAATGCCGTTCACAAGGACTGGGATGCTGTGCTGTGCCATTTTGCCCTTGCCCTGCCGGATGTGTATGAGGTGGGGATGTCCAACCTGGGGCTGAAAATTCTCTACGAGGTGTTGAACAGCAGGGAGGATACGGCCTGTGAACGTGTGTATGCCCCGTGGGTGGATATGGAGGCCGCTATGCGGGAGAGGGAGCTTCCCCTGTTTTCGCTGGAGAGCTTTCACGCCATCAGGGATTTTGATTTTCTGGGCTTTTCCCTGCAGTATGAAATGATTTATTCCAACATACTGAACATGCTGAATCTGGCAGGTATCCATATCTGGAGCGGTGACAGGGGCGAGGACGAGCCTTTTGTTGTAGGCGGCGGCCCTTGTGTCTACAACACGGAGCCGATTGCTGACTTTTTTGATTTCTTTATTGTGGGCGAGGGGGAAGAGCTGATTGGCGAGGTGGCCGCCCTCTTTAGCGAGTGGAAAAAGGCAGGGCGCCCTGACGGCCGCAGGGGCTTTTTAAAGCGCGTGGCCGGGCTGGATGGTATCTACGTGCCGTCGTTTTATCGCGTCGAATACAATGAGCAGGGTCTGTTTGCCTCCATTGAGCCGACGGAGCCGGAGGCGAGGCCGGTGATTTACAAGCGGCTGATTAAGGACATGGATGCGGTGCCTTTTGTGGAGAAGCCGGTTCTGCCGTATATTGATATTGTCCATGACCGCATCATGCTGGAGCTGTTCAGGGGCTGTACCAGAGGATGCCGCTTCTGTCAGGCAGGCACTTCCTACCGCCCTATCCGGGAGCGGAGCCGCAAAAGGCTCAGGGAGCTGGCGCGGAAGCTGGCGGATTCCACCGGCTACAACGAGATGTCCCTGACCTCCCTGAGCTCGGCGGATTATTCCTGCCTGGGCGAGCTGGTGGATGACCTGTTTGCGGATTTTCGTGATGAAAAGGTGAGCTTTTCCCTGCCATCCCTGCGCATAGACAGCTTTTCCATTGATTTGGCCCATAAGCTGCAACAGGTGAGAAAAAGCGGCCTGACCTTTGCGCCGGAGGCCGGTACCCAGAGATTGAGGGATGTAATCAACAAGGGCGTCACCGAGGAAAACCTCATGGGAGCGGTGGAGGCCGCCTTCCGGCAGGGCTGGAAGCAGGTGAAGCTGTACTTTATGATGGGGCTTCCTACGGAAACCGATGAGGACGTCGTGGGGATTGCCAGGCTGGCGGAGAAGGTGGCGCAGAAGTACAAGGAGGTTACCGGCAAATGGGGCGTTACCGTCACCATCAGCGTGTCCTGCTTTGTACCGAAGCCGCATACGCCTTTTCAGTGGTATGGGCAGGTGCCGCGGGAAGAGTTTGAGCGCCGCCAGCGCCTGCTGCGCAGCAGCATAAAGGAGCGGGCCGTCAAGTTCAACTACCATGAGGCCAGCGTCAGCGTGCTGGAAGGAGCTATCGCCCGCGGCGACCGCCGCATCAGCCGGGTTATCTATCAGGCCTGGCAGGACGGGGCGAAGTTTGACGGCTGGACGGATCATTTCAAGAATGATGTGTGGCTGGCCGCCTTTGAAAAGTGCGGCATAGACCTGACCCTGTACAACCAGCGCACCCGCGAGAGAAGTGAAAAACTGCCCTGGGAGCACACTACGCCGGGCGTAAGCAAGGAATTCCTGCTCCGTGAGTACAAGAAGGCGCTGGCAGGGGAGCTGACGGAGGACTGTCGCCGGGGCAAATGCTCTGCCTGCGGCGTGTGCCCGGCGCTGGATGCAAAAATCGTGGACTGGAGGCGGGAGCATGTATAAATATCGGGCTGAAATTACCAAGGGTGAGGAAATCCGCTATATTTCCCATCTGGATTATGCCGGGGTGATGGAGCGCGCCATCCGCCGCGCCAAATTGCCTGCGGCCTATTCCGAGGGCTTCAACCCTCATATCAAGCTGGCCTTTGCCTCCGCCCTGTCGCTGGGAGTAATCAGCGATGCGGAGTACATGGATTTTGAGCTGACCAAGCCCCTCTGCCAGCCGGAGGTTTTTGAAAAGCTGAGCAGGGCCCTGCCGGAGGGAGTGAAGCTCCTGCGCCTGAAACCTGTGCGGGAGCCGAAGCCCTGCAAAGGGAAGAAGCACAAGGCGCTGATGGCAGAGGTGGAGGAAGCGGAGTACGAGCTTTTACTGCCTATGACGGAGGGGGCGGCATGGGACAGCGCCCTCGCCGCTGTCAGGGCTTATAATGAAGCAAAGGAAGCCTTCGTGCATCGTGTTACCCCGAAAACGGACAAGCTGATAGAGACGAAGCAGTACATGCTGCAGCCTGTGAAGCTGTCCATGGCGGGAGATCTGCTGAAACTGCACATGGATATTGCCATTACCCAGACCGGCAGTGTCAAGCCGGGAGAGGTGCTGGAGCTTCTGGTGCAGGAATACGGCCTGCCGGGCGACACGGGCCGGGTGCTTATCAGGCGCACTGCCATGAAGGGAAAGGGCAGGCCGCTGATTGATTTGGTATAGTGAAGTAAAGGAAGGACTTTTATGAGGTCTATTATCGTCAATGTGATGCCGGAGGAAACCAGAATAGCCGTGGCAGAGGAAGGGGAGCTGGTCGGTCTGGAGCTGGAGCGTCCCCGCCATTCCCATCTGGTAGGCAACATATACAAAGGAATCGTGCAGAATGTACTGCCGGGCATGCAGGCCGCCTTTGTGGATATAGGCCGGGGCAAAAATGCCTTTCTGTATATCGGTGATGGCAAAATGGCGGACAGCTCCGGTGAGGACAGGAAAAAAATCCACATCGGGCAGGTTCTGCCGGTGCAGATTACCAAGGACGAGGTGGGCAGTAAGGGGCCGCGGGCTACCCTGCACCTGACGATTCCCGGCCGCAACGTGGTGCTGATGCCGAAGTCGGCCTACATAGGCACGTCCCATCGCATTGATTCCGAGGATGAGCGCAGGAGGCTGTACGAGATTGTCAGCCGGGCCTGTCCGGAGGGAATGGGCGTGATCATCCGCACGGCGGCGGTGGGGCAGAGCCGGGAGAGCATCGAGCGCGATATCCGTTATCTGGTCAGGATATGGCAGTCCATCGAGGCGCGGGAAAAGCTCACGAAGAACACGGGGCTTCTGTACCGCGACGTGGATCTGGTCATACGCATCGTCAGGGACATCTTCAATGATGATGTGGCGCAGATGGTCATAGATGATGCTTCTGTCTGCCAGAGGGTCAGGGAGCTTTTGAAGGATATTGATGCAGGCTGGGCTGACAGGGTGCAGTTCTACGAGGGCAGGAAGATATTTGCGGAGTACGGCATTGAAGAGGAAATTGCCAAGCTGGAAAGCCGCTATGTGGAGCTGAAATCGGGTGGCTTTCTGGTGATTGACAAGACTGAGGCCATGACCGTAATTGATGTGAATACGGGGAGCTTCGTCGGTGATCTGAATCTGGCTGAAACGGCTTTTGCCCTGAATCGCGAGGCCGCGGCAGAAATCATGAAACAGCTCCGGCTACGGGATATCGGCGGCATTATTCTGGTGGATTTCATCGACATGGAAAAGGAGGAGCACAACAGGGAGCTGCTGTTGCAGCTGCGCCAGCTGGCACAGCTGGACAGGGTCAAGACCAATGTGGTGGACATCACCTCACTGGGACTGGTGGAGATTACCCGAAAGAAGTCACGCCACAATGTGGAGAATCTCCTGCATGCGGTCTGCCCGCTGTGCGAGGGCTCCGGCAGGGTGCTGTCACCGGAAACGGTGGCTGTCAGAATCTGCCGTGACATCCGCCGCATCGAGGGCAGGAAGCACGTGGCGGAGGGCTATCTGGTACAGCTGTCGCCGGAAACAGCCAATCAGCTGAAGGGGACGGATTTTTTTGCCGGCCTGTGCAGGGAGCTGGGGATTTCCGTGGCCATAGAGGCCACGCGGGAGGTTTCGCCGGGCTGTTACGTGCTTTTGCAGAAATAAATATAGCCGGGCTTCTTGTTGTCCAGCCTTTTGTTAAATAAATTGTGGAAGATGCTTATCGACAAAAATATGAAAAAAGTGACCTCAAGGAAAAGGCTGGAATCAGTTCTGCGTCCTTTGCGAAACTCGGTAAAGGCAACAATATTACCACGAATGTGCTACTACGGATACGTGAGTCAATGAGTTGCCATCTGGATGATATTATGGAGACCATCGATGAATAAGGAGAATTGTGCAATGTGGACGGATCTTATTAGAGATGCTTTGTACAGCAACGGCATATCGTGTAATTTCAGACCATACAATAGAGAATTAACTTTGGCAGTACAGCGATCTTTGAAAGGATTTCGCCCGGTGGATAGTTTGTCCTACGATAATAATCCCATCCAACTGATTGATTTCTTTTCTGGTGCAGGTGGAACATCTCTGGGATTTGTTGCTCTCAACAGTATACTCCCCGCCTTTAAAATGCTGGGAGGGTGCGATATTAATGAGATGTCAGCAACAACATATAGCCATAACTTTGGAACTTCACTCATCCATGAAGACATTACCCGACTGGCTTTTGAGGACGGAGAACTTGACGCATTTCTGACAAAAATCGGATATGAAAGTGGCAAGCCTACTATCATGATTGGTTGCGCACCTTGCCAAGGTTTTTCATCCCATAGGAAAAAGCATTGGAACGAAGAGGATGATGTACGAAACAGCCTGATCATGGCTTTTGCGGAAATCGTGAAGAGAGTCCGCCCAGAAGTAATTATTATGGAAAATGTCCCTGAGTTTTTATCTGCGCGGTACTGGAAGTACTTTTCGGCTGCAAAAAAGTGCTATGAGGAAAATGGCTATGTGGTAAAAGAAACCATTTATAACGCAGCCGCCTTTGGGGTTCCTCAAGAACGCTTCCGTTCAATTGTGATTGGAATGAAAAAAGAGTTTGTGTTGCCGAAAGGTTATTTACAGCCATCGGAATATAGAACGGTTCGAGATGCCATTGCTCATTTGCCCGCTGTTAGAGCAGGGGTTGCGGCCCCAGATGATGCGATGCATAAGAGCGCTTCACATAAGCAAAGCACTATCGATGTTATAAAGCAGGTTCCACATGATGGTGGTAATAGACCCGCTGGAGTGGGGCCGAAGTGTCTGGATAAGACTAAAGGTTTCTCTGATGTATATGGTCGGCTTTTTTGGGATAAACCATCAATTACGATTACGCACTATGCCAGAAACCCTGCCAGTGGAAGATACACCCATCCTGAACAGGATCGTGGACTCACTGCGCGTGAAGCGGCGCTCCTCCAAAGTTTTCCTAATGGTTTTGAATTCTGTGGAAAATCGGATGATATATACAGACAAATTGGAGAAGCTGTTCCTCCTATGTTGTCCTCGGCTATTGCTGCGAATGTTTTAATTGAGATGCTGTCTGTTCCCCCAACAGAAGCAGAGTTGGAAGCCAGCCCTAAATCAATTAATGAACCTGTGAGCAGTTCATATTCCAGTGTTATTGCCGGAATAAAAACGCGCGGGAGGACAAAAGAATGATGAAATATACTTGTATCGATAGTTTTTGCGGTGCCGGCGGTCTGGGGCTTGGACTCCAGCGCGCAGGATTTGATATTCTGCTAAGTTTTGACATAGACCAGCTTTGCATAGATACAATCAATCAAAATCAGAAGTATTTTAATCACCCTGCCGTAACTGCGGACATTGCAGATATGCTCAATGGAGAGTTGCTTAAGCGTTGTAATTTAAAGCGTGGAGAGTTATTCCTTTTGGCAGGAGGACCACCGTGCCAGGGCTTTTCAGTTCAAAGAAGAGGGAGCGATACTGATTCTCGAAATGAACTGGTTCTACTGTACGGCAGATTGATTGATGAATTGTATCCCAAATACTTTGTTATGGAAAATGTTTCTGGTATTGCTGGGAAAAGAGGGAAAACAATTCTGCAACAGCTTGTTGAGGACGTCGAAGGAATTGGATATCATGTTCATGTTGAACTGCTGGATGCACAGGACTTTGGTGTTCCTCAAAGACGCAAAAGATATATAATTATTGGTGAAAGAACAGATATGGGAAACCATTATAAGTATCCTTCACCGACAGATGAAAGACGTACTGTCCGAGATGTAATAGGCAATCTCCCGGAACCGCCTCAGAACGGAACTGATCACCCGGAGTTTCCTCTCCATCGGCGAGATCGCTTGTCTGAACGTAATTTGCAGAGAATTCGAGCAATTAAGGAAGGACAAGGGCGGGATAATCTCCCAGAAGAATTATTGGCCGAGTGCCATAAAATCGATAGTTCTGTGATTGGTTTCCGAAGTGTCTACGGGCGAATGGTCTGGGACGATGTCGCTCCAACAATTACTGCAAGGTTTGACAGTTTTACCAGGGGAAAGTTTGGACACCCGACGCAGGATCGTAGCATTTCATTACGAGAAGGCGCTTTGTTACAGACATTTCCTGTTGATTTTGAGTTTGTCGGAAACAAAGTTGATGTTGCCAGACAAATAGGTAATGCTGTTCCTCCAATGATGGCAGAACAGATTGGCAAAAGTATTATAGAGTGTTACGAAAAGAAGGTGGGTGAGGATAATGCCGTTTGATGCCAATGTAAAAAGCTATTTACGGGCATATCAAAGAGAATATAATGCGGCAGCAAGAGGTGGTCAGCATACGGCAGAACTTTCATTTCGTGTGCCTATGCATACACTGTTTACCAACATTGCGCGAGATTTGAATCCAGGTGGAAACTTTGACATCATCCTGGAACCCAGAAATCAAGGTCGCATGGGAAGGCCCGACTGGAGAATCCAAGACGCGGTATCTTTGGGCGTATATGGATACATTGAGGGAAAGGGACCTTCTGCCGAGCCGTTTGACATTGCTCCGTATCAGAATCAGATTAACAGATATCTGACATTAGGTCATAAACTGATTATCACCGATGGTATAGATTTTGTGTTCTGCTTTGCTGATACTCCAGTTGTTGTTTCAATTATTGATAAGGGGAGAATGACGGCTGCCGATTGGTCACGCTTGCCAGTAAATCCTCTGTTTCGTTTTTATATGGAGCAGTTCTTTTCCAATCCTGCTCCCCAAAGAGTAGATGAAGAGAAACTGGTTGAGTTGGTAGCTGTTCGTACCCGAAACCTTGCCGACGATATTTTGGCGCAGGCAGACTTAACGGCTGAAGAAGCATTAAATGATGACGAACGCCAGGTTATTGCTTTGCTTGACGGCTTAAAGGCATTGGTTTACAACCATAACGACCCTGCACTCCGCACCGGAGCGATCTTTTCTGATTTCACAGCACAGGTCATTATGTTCTGCTTGCTTTATGCACACCGCGTGCTTTGTGCAAGCGGCGACTCTCCAGCTGAAAAGGCAGAAAAAATCAGAGCGTATGCATTTAACGATATCGTTGATGGGGAGGCGTTGCTTCCTTTCCGCAACCTAATGGTATATTTGCGTGATAACGCAGGGGACGGCACCTTCATTGGACAGTGGGTAGATGAGTGTATCTCTTTTCTCTCCTTTGTGCAAATGACAGATCATCAGCTGATGAATCCAGACTACCATCGTCTCTTTGAAATGTTCCTGACGAAATTTGATGAACAGTCAAGATTTGACTACGGTGCTTTCTATACGCCGAAAGTCCTTGCTGATTTTATTGTGAGACTGACAAATCAGGTTGTTCATGATAAGTTTGGTGGTGCCACAATCTATGACGATGGTAACACCATTGTGGATCCATGTTGTGGAACGGGATCGTTCTTGGATCGGATTATTGCACATGATGACGGAGATGGTGCATATAACCTGTGTGGTTTTGAAATTCTGCCTGCACCGTATATGCTTGCCAACTACCGCATGGCGATTGTTGAGCGTCAATATGGTAGAAGAAATTTGGAAACCAGCGTTCTTTTGGCCAATACTTTGAGCAATTGTCTTCTTGGAGAAGATGCGAATCCTGCTTCTATAGAGGGACGCGAACTTATCCGTGCCAATGAACTGTCATCGCGACCAATAAAGCTGATTATTAGTAACCCGCCTTGCTCAGATTCTATCAGAAGTAACGTCTCTGACGATTTTTCGCGCATTTCGGAACTGATGGACGATTTTCGTCCACCAGTAGAGAACCGACGCAATCGACAGAATATTCAAAAGCAAATTAACAACCCATTTATGCAGTTCGTGCGTTGGAGTTGTGAAAAACTGCTAAACTCAGAATGCCATTCTGTTTTGGCATTTGTTGTACCCCTGTCTTTTTTGGAAGCCGAGTCGTATAAATATGCCAGAAAGTATTTAGTGGAGCATTTCTCTCATATATGGACTGTTGCCATTGATACTGATGCGAGAACTGGAATTCGTGGAGATAGTTTGTTTTACACTATGCAGGGACGCGCAGTGATTCTGCTTACGCGGAAGTATGGCGAGGATGCGACTGTACATGAAATCAACTATGTTGATATGTCAAGAGGACGTCGGGCCGAAAAGATTGCTGCTCTCGAAGCCGATATTCAGACCGTTATGAATTCCTTTGAAACCTTTCCTGTTTCGGATACGATGTATTCGTTTATGCCATCACGACCCTTTAATCAGGAGTTGTATGCACGTTTTTGGCCTATCAGCAATGATAATGGTAATGCTGTATTCCTTAATCAGTGTTCTGGCTCAAAAATGGCGCCTACAGCACTTTTGACACACGTCAAGCAGCCTATGCTTAAAAGGCGTAGCCGTGAGATTGCGGTTGGAGGTATAGAGAAGGCGCAGGAATGGATTGGACGGCAGGACAAGACCGTTGTTGATTCAAAAATAGCAGCTTTCCAATCTGCCCTAAATACCTGCGGAAGTCGACAGGATCTGGATGCTGTATTGGCAGAAAATATTCGTCCGTGTTCTTTCCGGCCATTCGTCAATTCAAATGCATTTTTATGGGATACCGTATTTGAATATCAGGCTGGCGTTGGTGGAGGTGGCGCAAGAATTCGGCCAGAAATTAAGGCTGTTTATGATCGTGAGGACACCATTGGTTTTTCTCTCGCACACGCGCCTAAAGATCTGGATGAATCCTTGGGACAGTTTAGCTCGTTTTGCTGGTATTTTCCGGATAATGACCTTAGCCGTAGAGGTAATGGACATATTTATCTAAATCAATACATTCCTAATACCAGAACCAACGAGGTAGTAAATAATGTGCATCGTACAATTCTCGATCATTTGACTGCTTGTACTGGCCTGCCCGAAACCGAATGCGCTCGTAAAATGGTATTTTACGCATATGCTGTGTTCTGCTCGCAAGTGTATCTGGAAGAGTTCTATGGCGCTCTATTTGTTGTAAATCAATCTGAAAGTCGCGCTCGAATTCCCATTGTCGCAGATGGAGATGTATTTTTGGCTCTTTCAGCCCTCGGTGAACAACTCGCTAACCTTGAGAAAAATGGTGCTGCGGTCGATAATATCTTGGGAATTGACTATGACGCAGTTATCAGTCAGTTGCCTGCTGGATATCACTTGGAACATAGTAGATCTGCTTCCCGTAATCCATATGATGAGGAAACGGAGGAGTTCATTGTAAGAGCAGAAAATACAGACGTAGAAATACGCGTATATTGTCCTGTGGCAATCCAAAAATTCACTATTGCAGGATACAATGTCATAAAAGACTGCTGGCTCAAATTTCACTCATATAGGTTTACTCACTGTGAATTCTCCAGAGAGGATCTTAGAGAGCTTCTGGATCTGTTTAACAAAATTGCCACCCAAATGCAGCTTGTTGCTCAGATCGATGATATCCTTCATTCCATTGTAGGTGAAGAGTCTCCTTTGCTAAATCTCAATGAGCAATAATTATATGTTGATAACAATCGAGTAATTCAAACAAATGCCGGACTGACATTTTTAGGTGTCAGCCCGGCAGCTTTTATTTATTCATCAGCTTCATCTCCGGCATCAGTAAGAGGGCTGCCAGCGAGAGCAGCAGCGGCGATAAGGTATAATTAATTGCGCAATTTTTAGCAATAAAATAGACATCGTTATGACCTACAGTTAGAATTAAGTTAGCACACAAAACACAAAGGAGGTCACAAAGAGAAATTATCGGAGCATCCGAAGGGGTGAAAGAAGATCTTGAAATTTGATGCTGACGGCATCCTGCACGAAAGGTTCTTTTTGTTGCCGCTGGCCGCCCTGTGCTTTTTGGGCGGACTGGCCACCCTTGCCGTGACAGGACTGCGCAGGCTGTTCGGAAAATAGGCAGTCTGCCCGGGGAAAATGGCGGCATTTTCCCCGGGCAGGGGGCGGATTGCAAATATTTTGTATACATGCTGAAAACGTATAAAAAATATAGCCAAATGATGTGTTGTATGTTATAGTAGTAAGTGTGAAAAACAGATATGCCTTAGATTTTGCTTATGAGGTGATTGCAATGCTTAAAGAATTAGCTTACTACGATGGAAAGATTGGTACCCCTGACGAGGTAATGATTCCATTCAATGACCGTTCACATTTCTTTGGCGATGGCGTTTATGACGCCACTATCGGCGGCAACCATGTTGTTTATCTTCTGGAGGATCATCTGGACCGCTTCTATACCAGCGCAAACTATTTTGACATCAAGGTGCCTATGGGCAAGCGGGAGCTGGGAGAGCTTCTCACTGACCTTCTGCGCCAGGTGGAAGGGGAAACCCATTTTGTGTACTGGCAGGTAACCCGCGGCGTGGCTCCCCGTGACCATGCCTATGGCAAGGATATGCCGGGCAAGCTGTGGGTGTGGATTAAGCAGTCCAAGGCCGGTGACCCGGATAAGGAGCTGAAGCTGATTGTCCGCCCTGATACGCGTTTCCAGCATGGCAACGCCAAGACCCTGAACCTCCTGCCTGCCGTTGTGGGCACCGAGGCGGCTGTCCGTGCCGGAGCTGACGAGTGCGTACTGCATCGCGACGGCTTCGTTACCGAGTGCTGTCACAGCAACATCCAGATTTTGAAGGATGGCATGCTGATTGCCCATCCTGATGACCAGTTTATCCTGCGGGGCATTGCCAAGACCCACATGATTGAGGCGTGCCGCAGGCTGGGAATTACCGTGATGGAGCGTCCTTTCAGTCTGGAGGAAATGTACGATGCCGATGAGGTTATCGTGACGGCTTCTTCCAAGATGTGCCAGCACGCCTGCGAGATTGAGGGCAGGAAGGTAGGCGGCAAGGACCCTGAGACACTGCACCGCATTGAAAAGGCAGTTATTCAGGAGTATCTTGATTATACCGGCAAGGCAACCCTGCTGGACTAAAAGTAAATATTGTGTTTTGTTGGAATGGGCCAATCGGCTGATATGAATAGCTTTCTATCAGTTGATGGCCCTTTATTGTTTTTTC
>JBJDYH010000161.1:0-13426 GCA_051867135.1 Faecousia sp.
ACCGTACGCACGGTGGTGTGAGAGGACGGGGCTAAATGCCCCTCCTACTCGATTCAAAAAAAGGTGGTCGTAGGGGCCGATGCCCACATCGGCCCTTTGTAAAATATTACGAATTTGCCCAAATTTATCAATAAAACGGGAGTTTTTACTGCGGGGCGATGTAGGCATCGCCCCCTACAATCCCGAATTGCTGGGTTTATCGACACGCTGAGCCGGTGAGGGCAAGCCCTCACCGGCGATTTTTACTTGCAGCGCATCAAGCCGTGCTTGTTGCAGTAGATGTAGAGCCGCCCCATGCCTCGCATCCTCAGCCGTGTCTGGGCGTTTCCCTCCGGGTACAGCTTTACGAGCTGCACATTGTCGTCAGTCACCCAAGCAAGAAAGGAAATGAAGTGCTTTTTGCTCATTTCATGGCGGACGGTTATAAACTGCTCGTCCTCCACATTTTCAATGGTGACTGCGTGGCTTTCGTCGCAGCTTTCCGCTTCCAGCGGCGGCAGAGTTACGCCGCAGCAGCTTACAACGGCATCGCCGCTGGCGTATAGAATGTTGCCGCAGATGGGGCAAACATAGAATTTGCTCCGCAAAAGATTGGCGGATATGTTCTCGTTCTGCGTCTGCTCCCCGGCCATCAGTTCTATTACGGATACCCCCAGCGCTTTCGCCAGCGGTTCCATGAGGGTGATGTCCGGCAGCCCTTTTCCTGTCTCCCATTTGGAAATGGCCTTGTCGCTTACGCCCAGATTTTGCGCCAGCTTGGCTTGGGTAAGCTGCTTTTTCATGCGCAGGGCTTTGATGGTTGCCCCTGTAATATAGTGGTTCATAGCTTTCGCCCCTTTCTGGGGTTAGTATAAATTAGGAGCGTAGGTTTTGCAACCTACGCTCCGTAGAGAATTATTCTTCGTAAGGGCGCACCCGCAATGTCGCATGGACGCTTTCGCAGATTTTGCGGCAGACTTCCTGTTCTTTCTTGGAAGTCACCACATCCACCACCGTCATAACCACATGGGGGACATAGTCAGCACAGTCCTTGCTAAAGGCGAGCATAGCATCGTAGGATTCCATGCCGAATTTCGGACGCACCAGCTTAAAATAATCCTCTTTGTTGGTAGCGTTCAGGCTGACGGACACGGTATCAATCAGCCCTTTCAGCTTGGGAGCGGTTCGCTCCTTCCAAATCAAGTCCGCAAGGCCGTTGGTGTTGATGCGGATGGGGATATTGCTCTTGGATTTGATATACGCCGCTGCTTCCAGCAGCTCCGGCAGCCGCTGTGTAGGCTCACCGTAGCCACAGAAAACCACTTCGCTGTGGGCGGATAAATCCCAAGTGTCAAGGCTGGCGCAGATTTCTTCCACGGTAGGCTCCCTGTCCAGCCACAAAGAGTCAGACCCATACACGCCGTCGCCGTTGTGCCGCAGACAGAAGGTGCACTCACAGGGGCAGCGGTTGGTGATGTTCACATAGATGCCATTTTTTACCAGGTAAGTTATGGTCATCATGCGCTTTCACCTGCCAGCGTCTGCTTAACATTCAGCTTGTTGTCTTTCATAATGGTTTTCTCCTTTGCATAGTTCAAAAATGTTTTCACAAGACCGTAATCCAGAGCCCATACCGGCCATCTTTCGACGCGGAATCCCTTCCGTGCCTATATGGGGAAATACCGCTTTTCTCTTCGAGAATTTTGTATCATTATATTGGAAAAACCTTCAAAAAGCAAGACCAAACCTCCACCCCATCCGAAAATAACCCGCTGGGGGTTCCGGCCATGCGTTTCCCATCTGGTATTATTATTCATAATGATTTTGGCACTATCTTTATTACCAGTTGATGTTATAATAGCCCCAATCTAAGTGAGGAGGCTCCGTTATGAAAAGTAAACAAACCCTGACCCTGGCCATGGCTGCCCTGTTTGCGGCGCTGTGCTATGTTGGCTTCTCCTATTTCCGCATCGATATCCCAGTCGGAACCGAAAAAACCGCTTTCCACCTGGGCAATGTTTTCTGCGTCTTGGCCGCCTTGTTTATCGGCGGCTTCTGGGGCGGCATGTCCGGCGCGGTGGGCATGACCATTGCCGACCTGACCTCAGGCTATGTTACCTCGGCTCCCAAGACCTTCCTGCTGAAGCTGTGTATCGGCCTGGTTGTCGGCCTTGTTGCCCACAAGGTGTTCCACATCAGCCGTGGAGAGGATTGTAATGAACGCAACGCATCCATTAAGGTTCCCTTGCCTGTGGCCACCGTGCTTTCCTGCATCGCCGGTATGGCATTCAACGTGGTAGCCGATCCTGTTGTGGGATACTTCTACAAAACCTACGTTCTGGGCATTCCCCAGGAGGCCGCCGCCATCTGGGCCAAGATGGGCGCCGTAACCACCCTGGTCAACGCCGTGGTGGCAGTGATCGTCGCTTCCATCTTCTATCTGGCCCTTCGCCCCGCCCTGAAGCACGCCAAACTGTTTCCTACCCTATAACGCATCGCCGCCCATCAGGGCGGCGATTTTCATTCCTTCATGGAATGTCAGCATTTCGGCGGGACACCATGCTACAACAGGATAATAATACAATTTACCAATTTATCTTTCTTATATTTCTTTATATTTCTTTTAGAAACTCTTCAAAACAGATACCGTCTGTTTTCGGCAAATCCATCTCTACCGTGCGGCGCAGAACCTTGGCGACAAAAGAAGCCGCATGGCTGACGGATTCGGCAAAATCCACCCCAAGAACCGCGTCTCCCGCAATAATGGAGGAGAATACATCTCCCGTTCCCGAGCGGCAGGGGCCAATTTTGTGCTCCCGGATGACTTTTGGCTGATTTCCTGCCTGAAAAATGAAGTTTTCCAGACAATCTCCCCGTTCCAGACCGGAAATCACGATTTTTTGCGGCCCCATGTCGGAAATCTTCCTGCAAATGCGCGCCAAGTCGGCTTCTCCCATATCCGGGTCATAATCTTCCCCGGTGAGGATGCAGGCTTCCGTCAGATTTGGCGTAAGAATATCGGCATAAGGCACCAGAGCGGACATTTGCTGGGCAAGCAGGGGAGAGTAGGTAGAATACAGCTTTCCGTAATCGCCCATAACCGGGTCAACTATGGTAATGGTATTGCCATCCCGGAAAAGGGATAAAAACCGCTTCACGATTTCGATTTGCTGGGGAGAACCCAAAAACCCGGTCAAAATCCCCCGAAAACGCAAGTCCAGCTTTTTCCATTCATCCATATAGGCATTCATGTGCTCGGTATAATCCGTGCAGAAAAAGCTGTCGAACCCTGTGTGGTTGGAGAAAATGGCGGTGGGCAGGGGGCAGCATTGTATCCCCATGGCCGAGATGATAGGCAGGGAGGCCGCGATGGAACACCGGCCAAAGCCGGAAAAATCGTTGATTACGGCAATCTTTTTTTGACGGTTGTGGGACATTTTTTTCTGCGCTCCTTGCTTTTTGGATGAATAAATTATATACTAATTCTGGACATATTGAAATAGCCAGAAAAGGAGAATTATATATCATCAGATGAAATACGCTATTTTGCCCTTTCAGAACACCCCTGCCTATCTCCAGCTTTACAGGCAGCTCCGGGATGATATTGTAAACGAAATATACCCCTATCACAGCAAGCTGCCCTCTAAAAGGCTCATTGCGGCGGAAACCGGGGCAAGCATCATCACCGTGGAGCATGCTTACGCCCTGCTTTGCGACGAGGGCTATGCGGAAGCAAGGCAGCGCAGCGGTTATTTTGTCATTTTCCGCACCGGCGACGGCTTCGCTTCCTCTGCCGCCGAGGAGACAAAGCATATTTTCCCTTCGGCTCACCACACGGAGACTACGGCGGATTTCCCCTTTTCCGTGCTGGCCAAAGCCATGCGAACGGTATTAAGCAATATGGGGGATTCCATTCTGGATCGTTCTCCCAATTTGGGCTGTGTGGAGCTGCGTCAGGCCATCGGGAAGTATCTGGCCCGCAGCCGGGGAATTGCAGCCAAACCGGAGCAGATCATCATCGGCTCCGGCTCGGAACAGCTCTACGGCCGAATCGTCAATCTGCTGGGCAGAGACAAGGTGTATGCCATCGAGTCCCCCTCTTACAAGAAAATTGAGCAGGTGTACAGCGCTTCGGATGTGAAGCTGGAAAAGCTTCCTTTGAGCAGGGAGGGAATTGACAGCGCCTCCCTGAACGCCTGCCATGCGGATGTGCTGCATATTTCCCCTTACCGCAGCTACCCCACCGGCGTAACCGCCTCGGCATCCAAACGCCATGAGTATTTGCGCTGGGCAGGGCAGGGAGGAAGGTATCTTGTGGAGGATGACTTTGAATCCGAGTTTTCCCTCTCCCAAAAGGCGGAGGAAACCCTGTTTTCCCACACGGATTGTGACAATGTGATTTATATGAACACCTTTTCCAAAACCGTTTCCCCCTCTTTCCGGGTAAGCTATATGATTTTGCCGGAAAGCCTGATTCAGCGCTACAATGACTATCTGGGCTTCTACGCCTGCACCGTGCCTACCTATATGCAGTTCGTGCTGGCGGAGCTGATTACCGGGGGCGATTTTGAGCGCCATATCAACCGGGTAAGGCGAGCCAAACGCAGAGAGCTTTCCGCCGGAAAGTAACGCCCCATAGAGAAACCCACGGCGGGGATTTCCAGCCGTGGGTCAGATTGTCGAAGAACCTATTTTCTAATCGTAGGGCGCATAGCTGCTCCCGCCGAAATTCAATACACCCTATACGGTCAAATAGTACGAATGCACTTATTGCTGCTGTAGGGAAAATCCTTCACCGAAAATGCATCAATATGCAACCATGCCAAACCATATCCGTGCGGTTTTTTGTTGGAGAAAACGGCGGGAGCGAGCCCCCGCCCTACGATGCTTGACCTAACGCTACAAAAATAATGACTTTCTCGACAGACTGACCCACGGCTGGGAAATCCAGCCGTGGGTGAAATTTTACATTACGGAAAGCTCAGCTTTGCATACGATCCGGTATGCGGGGTGATACGCTTCCCGGTACTGTTCGCTGTGGGAAACTGCCGGGTATCCTATGGCTTCATATTCGGTAAGATACGCGTTTAGCTGCTCTGAATTGAAGGAAAAAACGCCCTCTTTCGTAATCTCCCGGAGAATGTCCAGCTTCTTTAGAAAACCGGGCAGACTTCCTCTGTGCTTTTGGGCAGACCGGATAAAGAGCTTGCCAAGCTGCGCCAAATCCTTTTCCGGCAATGCCGCCAAAGAAATCCGCACCATTCCGTTTCCAATGTCCTCCCATAAGGGAATGTTGGTGTCTTTCTCGGTGACTTCATATTCCTTTCGCAGATAATCAAGGCACGCCTGCTGGTCTGTTATCAAATGCCCGCCCCCAAATTCGTTCTGATAAATCAGCTTCACGGCATCTGTCGGCTGCATTTTGGGGTATCGCGCTGCGTGGATTTTCAGTATTTCTGACAGGGTATTCATATTGCCTCCCAAAACGGCTAAATGCCTTTTCCTGCCATGGAAAAGGGCAATTCCATGCGGTTTGCTTCCAGCAGCGCCCGGTTGGACAGGATTTCTCTGGCATTGCCGTCGGCTACAATCCTTCCGCCGCCCATGAGCAGCACCCGGTCACAGGTGTCCAAAATCATATCCAAATCATGGGACGCGATGAGCTTCGTCTGGGGCATGGCGTTGATGGCGTTGATTACGCTGCGGCGGTTTACCGGGTCGAGAGCGGTGGAGGGTTCATCCATCAAAATAACCTCCGGCTCCATAGCCAGCACCGTGGCGATGGCAGCCATTCGTTTTTCACCGCCGGAAATTTTGTGGTTATAGCGGTGCTTTAATTCGGTTATGTGCAGCCGCTCCAACACATTATCCACCTTTTTCTCCGCTTCCTCCCGGCTCAAGCCGTAGTTCATAGGGCCGAAAAGCATATCCTCCAGCACGGTAGGCATAAACATCTGATTGTCAGAGCTTTGAAGCACAAAGCCCAGCTTTTTTCTGATCAGTCCAATGTTTTTGGCGTTCACCGGGATATGATCCACAGCGATCCCACCTTGGTTGGGAAGCAATCCCAGCAGAAGCTTCATAATGGTGGACTTGCCCGCGCCGTTGGCCCCAATCAAGCCCACGGTTTCTCCCGGATGAATTGTGAAAGAGATATCCTGCAATACAGGCGTTTTCTCATAAGAAAAGGATACATTATGAAATTCAATCATGCTTTACCTCACAAACAATCCGCCCAGCCAAGCGGGGATATTCACATACCGGCTGGCGGCGAAAAAGGCGGCCCAGCCCAGAAAAAACGCTGCCGATATAGCGGCAGGGTACTTCTTTTCCGCGTAGGAAAATTCTCCTTTGAAACCACGAAGCTGCATACTTTGGTACAGCTCCTGAGCTTTATCCATGCTCCGAAGAAGAAGCTGACCGAGAAACGACCCCCAAGCCGAAAAATGGATACCCTTTTGCCCCGGAGCCCGGAGATGGTAGGCATCCGTCATAATCGCTACCTCGTCCAGCATTACCGTTACATATCGGTAGGTAAGCAAAATCAGGGTAACAATCATCCCCGGCACATGGATTTTTCGCAGCGCGGCGCACAGGCTGTCCATGGGCGTAGTGGCCACCAAAATAAAGGAAGCCATCAGGGACAGAACCCCCTTGAGCATCAGGCTGAGCATGGATACCACGCCGCCGGTAATGACCACACTTCCTACCATCCCCACCGGGGTATGGTCTAAGAAGGGGTTGACGATGCCTACAGCACAGACCAAGGGCATGACTACCCGGAGCTTATAAAAGCACAAAGAAATGGGAATGCCGCTGATTTGGAAAATCGCAATGGGATATAACAGGAAAACAGACATAGCCGTTAAATCATATTTATCGAATGACACCACAAAAATGATGTAACAAACCGTTGTCAGGAATTTGGCCAAGGGAGATAAGCTGTGTATTGGCGATTTTTGCGCCGCCAACTCATCCATCTGCCGAAAGGCAGAGCCGGCCTGTCTTGCTTGATTCATACGCCCTCCAATTCAGGGAAATGTTTTATCGTTTTCGCAAAGCGATAAACTGGAATATGTCGGTGAATTGCAACCTTATTGTAGGGGCGGGTCTTGACCCGCCCGTTGCACCCGGTTTACTGCGGCAGTAGGTTTTAGGTTTCGGGCCGGTCAAGACCGGCCCCTACAGGGGGTGCGGCGCAAATTCCAATTTAGAAACCAACGGATGAAAACCGATATGCATATTTGTATTCTACCGCTTTTTACGCCAAAACGCAAGCAGGGAGGTACGGTGGCGTACCTCCCATGTATGCAAATATTTTAATCAGCCGTTTTCCGCTTGCGGAAGAAGCCGCCAACGGCGCAGACACCAAGAGCCAAGGCGGCAACCAAAGCAGAGCCGACCAAACCGGAAACGGTAGTACCCACAGCGGCTTCGCTGTCGGGGAATGCGTAATCGGGCAGGAACGCGGTCTTTTCCTGAACGGAGCCAAGGGTATCCGCAATGCCGCTGGATACGCCGTAATTCTCCTCGTCCAGCCCCATATTCTGGCTGTAACCGGCCTCTTCGTTGCCGAACAGCGACCATTCCAGACCGTCGGGATTGGAGCTTGCAACCAGGCTCAGACCGCCGCCCACGATGGCGACTACAACCGCCAGAATGATTACCGTGGTTTTCAGGCTGCACTTGCCGGAAACGCCCTTCTTTTCCGCGTCCACATCCATGAGCAGCTCCGGGCGGGTTTCATAGACAAACAGCATCACAGCGGTGGTAACCAGACCTTCTACAAGGCCGATTGCCAGATGAATGGGCTGCATCAGCGCAACGAACGCGCCGAAGCGCAATTCGGTAATGCCGGACAGCAGGGTTTCCAGCGTTACGGAGAACGCGCCGAGCTGCAGAGTAATTACGCAACCCAAAATGGATGCCATGGCGATCTTTGTACGGTCGGCAGCTTTCTGGCCCATTTTGCTGAACAGGTTACTGCGCATGATTGGCTTCCATATCAGGTAGTACCCCACGAAGCACCCATAGAACGCCATGTTCCAGATATTCGCTCCCAAGGCCAATAGTCCGCCGTCAGCGAAGAATAGACATTGTATCAGCAAAACCGCAATCATGGACAAAAAGCCTGCCTGGGGGCCAAGCAGCGCGGTGAGCATCATGCCGCCGCACATGTGTCCGGAGGAACCGGTGCCGGGAATGGTGTAGTTGATCATCTGGCCTGCAAAGACCAGAGCGGACATAACCGCCATGGTGGGCAGCTTGTCCTTTGCCTCATCCTTGCGGAGGGTGTGCACGGAAACACCGGCAACCGCCGCGGAAGCAACATACATTGTCGCGGCAACAGCAGGCGCAACCAGAGCGTCAGCCATATGCATAGAGATTCCTTCTTTCTTTTTTTGAGATATGCTTATTCTATCAGCGCCTGTTGGCAGCCGCAAGCCCCCATGGGGGATATAAAATTCAACTTTTCTATGATTTTTTTTGAAAAATTATCCCCCATAGGGGCTTCCGTGGGAAAATGAGCTGTGATAAAATGGGCCCGTCGGTTAAGGAACGCTCATTCCTACTGAAAACGCCATAGAAAGTGCCACAGAATTTGGGGAAATTCTGTGGCATTTTTCTACATAAATCAAGATTCCGTGCAAGGGCTTCCTTCTTCCGGCTTCTCAATATACGGAATATACTGACAATCGCTCGCCTTGCTGCGCTGCACCATGCGCTCATATACTTGATTGCGCAGGTTTACCGCCCGCTCTTTGGGGCTGAGGGAGGTATCCGGGTAGAAGGGGCCGTCTATATACACGGTGCAGCGGGGGCGCTTTCCGTGGCGGCGCTGCTGATAGGTGGAGGTCATGGAGTATACCGGCTTGCCCAGCTTCGCGGGATACTTAAAGGAGGTTTCCGGGAAAGGGCGGATCCCTGTATAATACTCCCACACATGAGCCTCCGGGTATATGGTTACATACTTCCCCTGATTCACCCGGTATTCAATGGCGGCGGTAAATTCTTTCATGCCTTTTAAGGTATCGGGGATGGGCAGCGCCCCAAGGTAGGGGAGGATCTTCCCGATGACCGGAATGGCCAGATTGGCGGGGCTTACCACGGTATAAATCCTTCCCGGCAGGCAGGGAAGCGCCGGGGTAAACACATCCCCCAAGGGCTGGGTGTGGTTGCAGTAGATAAAAGCGCCGGTTTTTCTGCCGTCCTTGATGGCCTTGCTGTTTTCAAAGCGGATATGCAGAAACAGCCGGCAGTACACCGTGGAAAAAGCAATGGCAATGCTGTAGACAAGGGCAGACAGCAGCCGGAAAGGCAAATCCCGGCGCACCCAGCGGTAATCCGGGGGCACACGGCAGCTTTGATTCCTTGTTTCTACAAAATCCTGGTCAAAAGAGGAATAGTAGCGAGTTTTCTGCCTTTTCACTGGAGATTCTCTCCTGTCCAGCCTGCAATGTCCGACGGCTCAAAGGCATAGTTCAGGGGCTTGCCGTAGATGCGTTCATAGGCTTCTTTTTTCAGGGCGTAATCCTTTTCACACAGCATAGCGCTGTTTGCGTGTACAGACTTTTCAGGGTCGGGGTACAGAACATCCAGAATATGCAGGGTGTAGCGCACCTTGCGGAAGTTCTCGGCGTCCATTTCCTGCTCATCCCGCATCTCTATGAAGCAGGAGATAACAGGCACATGCAGCTTGGCGGCAAAATGATACGCCCCCTTTTTGGGCGGGCGGGGCTTGCGGTAATTAAACCACATTTCCTGCTCCGGGTAAATCAGCACAAACTCCCCTTTGCTCAGCCGCTCTTCCAAAATCTCCGGGAGCTGCCGCAGAAGATAGTGGTACTCGTCGGACAGGGGAATGGTATCCGCGTAGTTCATGAGAAAGCCGATGGTGCCGCCCATGGCGAAATTGCTTTGCTGGCTGATAATGTTGATCCGCTTTTTCCCCAGCTTCCGAGTGAGATGCCGCACCACCGTATTATCCACCGGGGAAAAGTGGTTGCAGGTTAATATTGCGCCCCCGGTAACAGCAGCCGCTTTTTCGTAGCCCACAATTTCCGTATCCCGGTTCAGCAGCTTGGTAGCCGCGTTTGCCATACGCCGGGCCATAAAGGCTTTGCACTTATATGTTGTTTTGTTGCGGCTTTGCAGGTAGCCGCTGATAATGGCTTTCCCTTGCTCCGGGGTCAGCTCCGGGTCGTTAAGCTCTACCTTGCTGTAAAACGCCCCGCTTTGGGCAGCTTCCGCAATATTGGCAATCACCGCTTCCCGGTTCTCTCCAATCATCATAGCCTGATTTTCACTCCGTTTTCATGCAGTTTTCGGAAGGTCATGCTGCTTTGGGCAATTTCGCCGCCCCGCTGTACCAGCAGCTCCATGCACTTGCCGTCGGATTCCTTTTGCTCCGGGGTATAGCCGTCCTTGTAGGCTTTGGCCTCCGCCAGATATCCGCTGCCCTCGGCATACCGCCAAAATTCCTCGCCGTAGGGAACGCCGTCATAGCACCAGGGCTTGGAGAACAGATTGTAGTGAATGATTTTGGGGTCGGAAAGTGGAGGCTTGTTGTCGTTGGGCATGGCATCCCAGCACTCGGGAAGATAGAGAATCCTGCCGTTGCACAGGGCGTTCAAATAGTCCTGATCCGGGGCAATGCAGTCTAAGTGGTAGGTGTTCAGCAGGTTCAGGAAATGCCTGTCAAAATTCTTTTCCCGCAGAGCCTTCAAATTCATCAGCAGCACGCCGGAATTGATGTAGCTGCCCTTCTCCATGCCTACGGCCTCCATGGTATAGCGCACCAGAGGCTCCACATCCTCGATGGAGTGATCCGGGCAGGCGGCGATATAGTTGTCGCCCAGCTCCAAGTCGTACAACTGGGCCAAATCCCCGGGAACGACCACATCGCTGTCGATATAGATGGCCTTATCAAACTCCGGGAACATGGCGGGAATGAACAGGCGGAAATAGATGGTCAGGGTAAAGTAATCGCAGCGCAGGCGGTTGGACATCCGGTCGGTAATGCTTTCCAAGCCGGAGCGCATGGGGATAAACTCTATTTCAAAATTCGGCTTTGCCAGAGCGCTGATTCTGCGGCGGTTTTCCTCGCTCACATCCTGATGGAGAATTATGGCTTTGTACTGCCGGCTGGGGGAAGCATTCTCAATGGCGGAATGCAGAGCGACTGCCAAAAATGGGGCGTAGCTATCGTCAATGGTGAAAAATACGGGAATCATGGTTATCCTCTTTCTTTCTGAAATAAACTGGGGGGAAGCGTCTGCTTCCACTTCCGGAATTCTTCCAGCAAATCGTCATACTCGTGGAGCTTCAGCACCTTATGCATCCGGTCAGGCTGCCAGGGCTTTACCGTGACCGTGTGGATATAGGGGAAGAACCGGAAGCTGGTGGTAAAATGCTGAAATACGGTATCCGGGTGGAGCCTGCGCTGCTCGTTATACCGCCGGGGCAGAATCTTCTTGCCCAGCGTCAGCTTGTTGATGGCGGACTGATCCGGCATGAACATCTTCTTTTCGGCGCAGCGGCGGCGACATTTTTGAAACAGCCCGGTTTTGCGGATTTGCTTCATGTTCAGCAGCAACACCCCGGAGTTGAGATAATCCCGCCGGAGGGGATTTCTGCGGAAAAACCAGCTTCCGTAATAGTCCAGAACGCCGGCAACCTCGTTTTCTCCCATGTCCTGCCCATAAAAATCCGAGCAGTCCATCCGGCAAATCACATCGGTATCCAGATATAAAATCTTATCCGGGATTTGGGGCAGCAAATCCGCATATAGGCGCAGCATACAGCAGGGGGTAAACCGGGTTCCCAGATTGGCCTTGGGCGGCTCCCGCATAAACAGGTCGGACGCGTCCAGCAGCGTTACGCTGCCGCCCCCGGGGCAAACCCGCTGCTCCAGCGCTCGCGCCAGGGCTTCCGGCAAAGGCGTGCAGCCTGCCTGGGACATGGTCAGGATGTAGATATGCAGCGGCTCCGACACCTGCCGCAGCAGGGACATGGCGGAAATCATCAGCCCGTCGGCAATATTCCGGTCACCGCAATAGAGTATGTTCATGCTTTCCGCTCCTTAATCTGCTTGATTGTTCGGTATTATATACCAAAGAATAAAAAAATGCAACCTACCCCTTCTTTCGCCTAAGTAGAACCTCTATGGGGCAGCAGAACTTCTTGGGAGAATTCTCTACCGGCAGTAGAATTGGGGTTATTCCGGCAAAAAACAGTTAAAAAGACAACAAAACTGCCCCGCTCCTACGGCAATCGGAACAGGGCAGCTTTATCTCATGGGGATACATTGCGGAGGAACTGTCCGCAAAGGAAAGGTCAACACCGGGCCTTTTCTATTTGCTTGGCTTTGCACCGCCGGGGTTCATAGCCCCGCTTTTTCAGACAGGCGTAATAGGCCGGGAACAGGAACAGGTCTGCCATAATCCAAGCAGCCGGGTTGGCAAAGCATACCGCGTCAAAGCCGAAATAGGGCACCAGACACATACCGAAGACACCCCGGGCTACCATTTCAAAAACGCCTGCCAGTACCGCCAGATTGGAAAAGCCCAGCCCCTGAATGGTGAAGCGGAGGAGATTTACATACAGCAGAGGGATATAGAAAATGGCGTTGTATATCAGGAAACGCTTGCTCATGGGCAGGATCACATGGACGGCTTCTGCATCCCCTGCATCGAGGAAAACCGTTGTCAGTTCTCCGCCCCACAAAGCAAGCACCACAAGAATCACCCCGGAATAGACAATTCCCAACAGGGAAGCGGCCCGCACACCCTGATGTACCCGTTCCGGCTTTCCCGCGCCGATATTCTGCCCGGCGAATGTGGCGGCGGTGGAGCCAATGGCATCAAAAGGACATACCGCAAACATACTCACCTTGCCGCCTGCGGTCATGGCTGCCATGGCCGGGGCACCCAGCGTATTGACGGCGGTTTGCAGCAAAATGCTGCCGATTGCCGTGATGGAATACTGCATCCCCATGGGCAGACCCATAGCCAGCAGGCGAACCATATAGCAGCGCTCCGGGCGAAGCGCCTCCTTGCCCATTTTCAGCACCGGGAAATGCCCTACCATATACCAAAGGCACAGAAGCCCGGAAATCAACTGGCTCAGCAGCGTTGCCCATCCGGCACCTGCTACCCCCATATCCAGCCATACAATAAAGGCCAAATCCAAAACCACATTCAGCAGACTGGAAAAAATCAGAAAATACAGAGGTGTCCGGGAATCTCCCAGAGAACGGATGATGCCGGAAAGCAGGTTATACAGCATGGTTGCCGGGATTCCCAGAAATACCAGAAAAATATAATCATAGGCATAGGAAAAGGTGCCTTCCGGCGTGTTCATCCACATTAGAATTTTGCGGCACCCGACGGTTGTTGCCAAGGTGATGGTTACGGCGAAGAAGATGCCCAGCCAAATCATATTTCCC
>JBJDYH010000162.1:0-2955 GCA_051867135.1 Faecousia sp.
GTCCACCGGACTGTTTCTGCGGCATGACAATACTTGGCCTACCCAGAAAGATAGGAAATGCCAACACAAAGCCCCGACCGAAAGGTTGGGGCTTTTTTCTGCCTGCCCAGAAAGATAGGTAACTCCAAAATAATCCCCGGATGGCTACGGAAGTAACCATCCGGGGATTTTTCATTAGATTTCCAGTTCCAGCTTGGAGATAACGCGGGCGCAGCGAGGGCACAGGCCGTTTTCGTCGGCCTCCAGAGAGTGCATCCAGCAGCGGGGGCACTTTTCGCCCCGGGCTTCGGTAACGCCGATGGTCAGGCCGGGGAAGTTGGTTCCCTTTCCAACCAGAGCGCCTTCTTCGGGAGATTCCCAGGCGCAGGAGGACACGATACAAATTTCAGCCAGATTCAATCCTTCGCAGGCCGCCATCAGGCCGGAATCCTCGGTAAACAGGCTCACATGAGCCTCCAGAGCCTTGCCAATACGCTTTTCGCCGCGAGCCAGCTCCAGAACGCCGTTCACATCCTGACGCAGCTTCATGACGGTAGTCCATTTCGCCATAGCGGCATCGTCCAGAGCGTAAGCATTGTAGTTTTCGGGCATCTGGTTCAGCAGGATATTCCGGGCATCGTCCCCCTCCCGGTGGGGCATTGCCTGCCAGATTTCGTCGCAGGTAAATGCCAGAATGGGAGCGAACAGCTTCGCCATGGCATCTACAATCAGGAACAGGGCAGTCAAGGCGCTGCGGCGGCGCAGGCCGTTTTCTTCCTCACAGTACAGGCGATCCTTCAGGATATCCAGATAGAAGCTGCTAAGCTCTACAACGCAGAAATCATTGATTTCGTGGGAAACTACATGGAATTCGTAGTTGTTATAAGCCTTGCGGCAGGTTGCGATCAGGCTGTTCAGCTTGGTGAGGGCCCAGCGGTCCAGCTCTTCCATATCTTCAGGAGCTACCAGATTGTTGGCATCGAAGCCGTTCAGGTTGCCCAGACAGTAGCGGGCGGTGTTGCGGAACTTCAGATAGTTCTGAGCAATCTGCTTAAAAATCTCCTTGGAGCAGCGCACATCCACATGATAGTCGGAAGATGCGGCCCACAGGCGGACGATGTCGGCGCCGAAGTCCTTAATCAGGTCAGCGGGGTCAACGCCGTTGCCGAGGCTCTTGTGCATGGCACGGCCCTGACCGTCAACCACCCAGCCGTGGGTAAGCACCTGCTTGAAGGGAGCGCCCTGATCCAAAGCGCCTACAGAGGTAAGCAGGCTGGACTGGAACCAACCACGGTACTGGTCAGCGCCCTCCAGATATACATCCGCAGGCCACAGCTCGGGGGTGCGGTGCATGAGGGAAGCAAAGTGGGTGGAGCCGGAGTCAAACCAGCAGTCCAGCGTGTCCTTTTCTTTGGTGAAGTGCTTGCCGCCGCAATGGGGGCAGGTAAAGCCATCGGGAACCAAGTCCATAGCTTCGCTCTCAAACCAGATGTTGGAGCCGTGCTCGTCAAAGAGCCTGGAGATCTTTTCAATGGATTCGGGGGTGGATACAGGTTTGCCGCAATCGTCACAGTAGAACACAGGGATGGGCAGACCCCAGCGGCGCTGACGGGAGATACACCAGTCGGCACGCTCACGAATCATGCTCTCCATGCGGTCACCGCCCCAAGCGGGGAACCACTGCACATTTTCAATGGCCTTCACGGCCTGATCCTTAAAGGACTCTACGGAGCAGAACCACTGGGGGGTAGCCCGGAAGATAACAGGCTTCTTGCAGCGGTCATGGTGGGGGTAGGAGTGGATGATTTCTTCGGAGGCGAAGAGCATTCCGCTTTCTTCCAAGTCAGCCTTGATGACGGGGTTGCTCTCCTCGGTCTTCATACCGGCGTACTTGCCGGCATAGTCGGTATGGCGGCCGTAATCGTCCACAGGGACAACCAAGTCCATACCGTAGCGCATACAGGTAGCATAGTCGTCAGCACCGAAGCCGGGGGCGGTGTGAACACAGCCTGTACCGGAGTCCATGGTAACATACTCGGCGTTCACCAGACGGCTGGTCTTGTCCAGGAAGGGGTGCTTTGCCAGCATATTCTCGAAGAACTGGCCGGGATAGCTTGCCAGAACCTCGTAGTTTTCAAAGCCGCCCATTTTCATGGTTTTCTCCATCAGAGCTTCCGCCATGATGTAGGTCTCGCCGTTCTCGGCCTTCACCAGCACATAGCTGTCCCGGGGATGGAGGCAGATCGCCATGTTGCCGGGCAGAGTCCAGATGGTGGTCGTCCAAATTACGAAGAAGGTGTTGGACAAATCAAACTGGCTCAGCTTGCCCAAATCGTCCTGCATGGGGAACTTCACATAGACGGAGGTACAGGGGTCATCCTTGTACTCAATGTCGGCTTCGGCCACAGCAGTAGCGCAGAAGGGGCACCAGGTAACAGGCTTCAGGCCCTTGTAGATATAGCCCTTGTCGAACATCCGGCCAAAGACTTTGACCTCCTGCGCCTCAAAATGCTTGTCCATGGTGCGGTAGGGATGCTCCCAGTCACCCACAACGCCCAGACGGCGGAAACCGCCCATCTGCTTCTGAATGAAGTCCTCCGCGAAGTCCTCACAGGCCTTGCGGAACTCGGGAACGGACATATCCTTGTTCAGCTTCTTCTTGGAGTTCTCGATGGCACGCTCGATGGGCAGACCGTGGTTGTCCCAGCCGGGAACATAGGGGGTGTAGTAGCCCATCATGGCGTGGCTGCGGATGATGAAGTCCTTCAGGGTCTTATTCAGGGCGTGGCCCATGTGAATATAGCCGTTGGAGAAGGGAGGGCCGTCATGCAGAACGAAAGGCGGAAGATCCTGATTCTTTTCCAGCATGGCTTGGTACAGCCCCATTTCGTTCCAGCTCTCCAGCATACCCGGCTCCCGGGCGGGAAGACCGGCCTTCATGGGGAAGTCGGTTTTCGGGGTGATGATGGTGTTTTT
>JBJDYH010000163.1:0-13249 GCA_051867135.1 Faecousia sp.
TACCCAAAACACTTTGGTTTGTTTTTGCTTTATGCAGTTTTTTGAATGCAATACTGATTTTACATGGGAACAAATCTGGGAGAGAAGAGACAAAATAATCCCATCGCTTCCTGTGCTACAAATTCCAATTTCTTCCTTTCCGGGGGAAAACGATACGCGCAGAATAAAGTATCATGTATAGATTGAGGATATTATGTTAAAACGCTACATTGGGGATCGGGCTTTTTACCGCCGGATTTTTGCCATTGCCATCCCCATTATCATTCAAAACGGCATTACCAATTTCGTATCCCTGCTGGATAATATTATGGTAGGCTCTATCGGCACGGCCCAAATGAGCGGCGTGTCCATTGCCAACCAGCTTTTGTTCGTGTTCAACCTGTGCGTGTTCGGCGCTTGTTCCGGCGCGGGAATTTTTACCGCTCAGTTCCACGGCTCCAAGGACGATACCGGTGTGCGCCATACCTTCCGGTTTAAGATGATTGCCAGCTTCTTTCTGGCGGTGGTCGGGTGCAGCCTGTTTCTGACGGCGGGAAAGTCCCTGATTGGTATGTACCTAACGGGAGACGGCGATCCTTTGGAGGCCGCCAAGACTTTGAGCTTCGGTATTCGGTATCTGAAAGTAATGCTCATTGGCCTGATTCCCTTTGCCATTACCAACTGCTATAGCAGCACCCTGCGGGAAAGCGGGCAGACCGTAGTCCCCATGGTAGCGGGCATTGTGGCGGTGTTTGTGAATCTATGCGGCAATGTGATTCTGATTTTCGGCTATTTAGGCGCGCCTGCCCTTGGGGTTGTAGGCGCCGCTTTGGCCACCGTACTCTCCCGCTTTGTGGAAATGGGGATTGTTGTGGTATGGACCCATTGCCACGGAAATGAGCATCCCTTTATCCGGGAGGTGTACAGCTCCCTCTACATCCCCGGCAAGCTCTGTCTGGACATTTTCCGCAAGGGTATGCCGTTGCTGGTGAACGAGTTTTTATGGGCCAGCGGTATGGCGATTTTGAACCAATGCTATTCCACCTGCGGTTTGGATGTGGTGCCCGCCGCCAACATTTCCGGCGCTCTGTTCAACCTGGGCAGCGTGGCATTTCTGGCGCTGGGCAACTCCGTGGGCATCCTTATGGGGCAAATGCTGGGTGCCGGGCGTTCGGAAGCGGAAGTGCGGGATACCAACCGGAAGCTTCTTACCCTGTCTGTCAGCTCCGGTGTGATATTCGGCGCGCTGGTAGCCTCAGTTTCGGGAGTATTTCCCATGCTCTACGATACGGAGCCTTCCGTGCGGCATTTGGCTACCCAGTTGGTTCTCGTCAACGCCATTATGATGCCCTTTAGTGCCTTTACCAACGCCACCTATTTTACCCTGCGCTCCGGCGGACAGACGACTGTCACCTTCCTGTTTGACAGTTGCTTTACATGGTGCGTATGCGTTCCTCTGGCGTTCTGCCTGAGCCGCTTTACGAATCTTCCCATTCTGCCGCTGTACGCCATTTGCCAGAGCCTTGAGTTTATAAAAGCCCTCTTAGGGGGCTGGATGCTGAAACGGGGCAAATGGATTCAGAACCTTACCGTATAACAGCAGAAAATGCCCTCGGAGAAAACTCCGGGGGCATTTCAGATTGTTGAAAAAGGTGGCTGTAGGGGCCGATGCCCACATCGGCCCTTTGTAAAATGTTACGAATTTGCCCGAATTTCCCAATAATATGAAGGATTTTCCTGCGGGGCGATGTGGGCATCGCCCCCTACAGTTCCGAATTACTGGGTTTATCGACACACTGAAATGCCCCCGGAGGAAGCTCCGGGGGCGTTATTTATGGGGTTATTGGGTTATCCTGAATGTATTTCTCCAAAATGTCTGCCGCCAGAGCCACCATGCGGACGCAGGGGCGTTTTTCGTAGAATTCCGCGGTTCTAGGGGTTGGATTGGGGTCTGAGGGGGGATTTTTCAGGATTTCCCGGCAGACAATGCTCCCGGCAGCCTCCCGGAACTGCCCCGCCAAATTCTGCACCAGGCAGTAGTGCCGCTTTTTGGCCTCGTCATCCCCGGGGGTATCGTAGCCGTAGAGGATACCCGCCACCAAAAGCATACCGCTTACCGCCCCGCAAACCTCCCGCATACGGCCCATGCCGCCGCCAAAGGAGGAAGCAAGGCGGGCCGCCTGAGGCTCCGTAAGGCCAATCAGGTCATGGAAAGCAACCGTTACCGATTGGGAGCAGTTATATCCCCGGCGGAAAGCATCCGCCGCCATGGAGCTGCGCGTCATTGCTGTTTCCTCACTTTTTCATAAGCTGGAGATTTACAAGAGATTGCGGAAACTCCGTTAGGGCTGCTTGCCGATATAGGCCTGAATGCCGCCGTCGGCGTACAGGATATGGCCGTTGACAAAGTCGGAAGCGGAGGAGGCCAAGAATACGCAGGGGCCAACCATGTCTTCCACCTCGCCCCAGCGTCCGGCGGGGGTCTTCGCCCGGATAAAGCTGTCGAAGGGGTGCATGGAGCCGTCAGCCTGCGGCTCCCGCAGGGGCGCGGTCTGGGGGGTGGCGATGTAGCCGGGGCCCATACCGTTGCATTGGATATTGTACTGGCCGTACTCGGAGGCGATGTTTCTGGTAAGCATCTTCAGGCCGCCCTTGGCAGCGGCATAAGCGGAAACCGTCTCACGGCCCTGCTCGCTGGTCATGGAGCAGATGTTGATAATCTTGCCGGCCCGCTTTTCAATCATATCCGGCAGAACCGCCTTGGCGCAGATGAACGCGGCGGTCAGGTCCACATCCACAACCCGGCGGAAGTCCTCGGCGGAGGTTTCAATCATGGGAATGCGCTTGATGATACCGGCGTTGTTTACCAGAATATCCACGCTGCCCACTTCTTCCTTAATCTGGGCAATCATAGCCTGAACCGCAGGCTCGTCGGTCACATCGGCCACATAGCCGTGGGCATCGATGCCGGCCTCTTTGTAAGCCTTCATGCCCTTTTCACGGCTGCTCTCGCTGGAGCAGTTAAAGGTAACGGTAGCGCCGCAGCCGGCCATGCCGCAGGCAATGGCGAAGCCGATGCCATGGGCGCCGCCGGTAACCAGAACTACCTTACCGGTGAGGTCAAATGCAGAAAGATTCATAAGTAAGTCTCCTTTTTGGGGTATTTCGTGGAAACCGCAGCAAAACCGGGGTTTTGCTGCGGTTTTGGGCTTATGATCAGGGCTGCTTGCCGATATAGGCCAGAATGCCGCCGTCAACATACAGGATCAGGCCGTTGACGAAGTCGGAAGCGGAGGATGCCAGGAACACAGCAGGCCCGCCCAGATCGTCGGCTTCGCCCCAGCGGCCTGCGGGGGTCTTCGCCAGGATGAAGGAGTCAAAGGGATGACGGCTGCCGTCGGGCTGAGGCTCCCGCAGAGGAGCAGTCTGAGGTGTGGCAATGTAGCCGGGGCCAATGCCATTGCACTGGATATTGTACTGACCGTACTCGGAAGCGATGTTCTTGGTGAGCATCTTCAGGCCGCCCTTGGCAGCGGCGTAAGCGGAAACGGTCTCACGGCCCAGCTCGCTCATCATGGAGCAGATGTTGATGATCTTGCCGCCGCCCATCTCGATCATATCGGGAATGACAGCCTTGGCGCAGATAAAGGGAGCGTTCAGGTCAACATCGATCACCTGACGGAAATCGGCAGCGCTCATTTCAATCATGGGGATGCGCTTGATGATACCGGCGTTGTTCACCAGAATGTTGATAGCACCAACCTCTGCCTTGATCTGAGCAACCAGAGCCTGCACAGCCGCTTCGTCACAGACATTGCAGACATAGCCGTGAGCCTTGATGCCGGCCTCCTCGTAGGCGGCCAGGCCCTTGTCCACCAAATCCTGACGCAGGTCGTTGAAGCAGATGGTGGCGCCGTTGGCTGCCAGAGCAGTCGCAATCGCGAAGCCGATGCCGTAGCTGCCGCCGGTAACGAGGGCAACCTTGCCGGTCAGGTCAAAGGCCTTGGGGGTACACTTTGCCATAGTAAAATTCCTCCTAAAATCTAGTTTGTAACTACGGCAAAGGCCGAGCCTGCGCCGTATCCGTGCCATAATACACTTCCCATTTATAATACCCCGACTGCGAATTTTTGTCAACTGGATTCCGTCCATTTCCCGGGAAAGAATTCGTTTTTACGCCTTCCACGATTGTTCTTTACTTTCTTAGAGATATTTGGTATATTAATTGAAACATAACCTACATAATGGGAGGATTATCCTGTGACCGATGAAAAAAGGCGCGGAAAGGGCAATGTTTGGCGCACCGTAGGCAGAATTTCTGCCAAGGTGGGCATTGTTCTTATCGAAATTTTGCTGCTGGCGGTAATTGCTGTGTACTGCCTTGGCCGGCTTGTGGCAAGCTGGCCCTCAGAACATGTGCGGGGCTGGCTGGCTTCCGGCTTTAACGAAACCGGCGTATTCAAAGCGGGAGAACCCTTCCGTTTCGTTGCCCACCTGTTCTATACCGAAGAAGAGCTGCAAAGCTATATGGTCACCGTGGACGAGCCGACTACTTTGCCGGAAAGTGTGGAGATTATCCCCTACGCCAAGCCCACCCAGCCTACCCAGCCCGGGCAAACGGAGCCTACCGGCCCGCAGCCGGACGCTTGGGGCCTGATTGACGAGGATGGGGACGGCATCATTGTGGAAGAAGTGACCGGTCAGGGCTTTAACGGCTATATGATGGTGGTTCTTGACCCCAGCCGGGTGATTATGGGCAGCCACCCCAGCGATTTCGACAGCCGGGGGTATACGGTAAAAGGCATGGTAGAGAGCTTTGGCGGCGTAGCCGGTGTCAACGCCGGAGGCTTTGAGGACGACGGCGGCACCGGCAACGGCAGCACCCCCAACTCTTTGGTGGTCTTTGAGGGCAAGATTTATTACGCCAACAAGGGTACTGCCAACGGCTTCGCGGGCTTTGACAGCCAGCATAAGCTCCATGTGGGAACCTTTACCGCCAAGCAAATCAAGGAGCTGGACATTCAGTACGGCGCTTGCTTCGGCCCTGTGCTGATCAAAGACGGCGTGGTCAATACCAGCGGCATTAAAAACGGCTTTATCAACCCCCGTACCGCCATCGGTCAGCGCAGCGACGGCGCTGTGCTTCTGCTGGTCATTGAAGGCCGCAAATCCACCAGCCCCGGCGCGAATTTTCAGGACTTGGTGGATGTTTTCCAGAAATACGGTGCCATTGATGCCTGCAATCTGGACGGCGGCTCCTCCTCGATGATGTGGTTTTATGACAGGTATCTCAACAGCAGCGCATCTTTGATTGGTGTGCGCCCTGTACCGAGTACCTTTATCGTGCTGGCGAAGGGAGAAGGCAATGGCGAATAACAGGAAAAAAAGCCGCTGGCTGGGCTTCTGGATTTTTTGTCTGGTACTGGCTCTGGTGTTTATGGCAGTAACCATATTTCTATTGAATAAGTTCTCGGGCTATCTGGAGCAGATGGATGCCAAAAATACCGCCCGGGAGAACGCCCAGCCGGAGTTGGCAATCGATGCTTATTTGGCCGGGCTGGACGGGGATTATGTGGCCGACCGGCTGGACGAGCTTTACGCCCAGGTGGACGGCAATGTGCAAAGTGAAGAAGAGCTCCGCGCTTTGGTAAAAAGCGAGCTTGACGACGGCATCGGATACAAGCTGACCTTTACCAGCGCCGATAAACGCACCTACGCCCTTTACAGCAAGAAGCCAATAGGCGACGGGCAGTTCCGCCAAATCGGGGAGTTTTCCATTGCTCCCAATGGTGAGCCCCAATACGGCTACGCCCCCTGGGGGATGGCAGAGGAATACTTCAATATGGATTACCTGCTGACGCAGGGCGTTACCGTTACCGTTCCCTCGGACTTTACCGTATGGGTGGATGGGGTGTGCCTGAGCGAAGATTATCTGGTGGAGACCGGGATTGAATACCCCGTGCTGAATCCTCTGAAAAGCCTGACCCCCGCCCTGAGCCTGCCCACCAAGGTAACATACCGCACAAACACCTCTTTGGGGGAAGTATCCGTAGAAATTCGGGATCGGCAAGGTAGCCCCGTCACCATTGACGAGAATACGGACTGGAACCAATTTCTCCACAACTGCACACCTGAGCAGGAGGCGGATATTCAGGCTCTGATGAACGAGTTTATGGGCCACTACATCCGTTTTAACTCCACCCGGGAAAACTGCGAGGCGAACTGCCGCAAGGTAGTTACCTACATGGTTCCGGGCGGTCAGCTTTCCGACCGCATGTATAAAATGCTGGACGGTCTGAGCTGGACAGACCCCTACGAGGACGAGATTCTCAGCATTACCTACAACCACATCCTTGCCCTCAGCGACGGCCGGTATGTATGCGACATGACCTATGTGGTAAATGTGATCGGCACCCGGGATTCCGTTGAGGAAACCACCCACTCCCAGATCGTGCTGGTTCCGGTAAACGGTCAGCTCAAGGTGGAAAGCATCGTCAATTACAAGCCCCAATAACCTTTTTCTCTTCCCCGGCCTGCCCGATACAGGCCGGGGGCATTTCCTTTCTCCGATAAACGAATATGCTTTACTTTCCTGGAAAGCTTTGGTATAGTATAGTTTGATGAATGTCTATTTGGGAGGGTATTCTCTGTGACCAGTTTCCATACCAAGAGGGTTCCTTGGCGCGCCTTGGGCCGCCTTTGCGCCAAAATCGGCCTTATTTTGGGTGAAATACTGCTGCTGACGGTAATCGTTATCTTCTGTCTGGGAAGTGTGGCTGCCAACTGGCCCTCGGAGCATGTTCGGGGGTGGCTGGCCTCCGGGTTTAACGAAACCGGCGTATTCAAAAAGGGAGAACCTTTTCGCTTCGTTGCCCATTTATTCTATACCGAAGCGGAATTGGATAGCTACATGATTTCCGCGGATGACCAGCCGGGTACTGTGGAAGCTGTGGAGCTGATTCCCTTTGCCACCGCGTCCCAGCCCACCCAGCCGGGGCAGACCGTGCCCGACGGCCCTCAGCCGGATGCCTGGGGTCTTGTGGACGAAGACGGCGACGGCATTATCGTGGAGGAGATTGCCGGTCAGGGGTTCCATGGCTATATGATGGTGGTGCTGGACCCCAGCCGGGTGATTCTGGGCAGCCACCCGGAAAACTTCGGCGCGAGGGCCTATGCCGTAAAAGATATGGTGGAAAGCTTCGGCGGTGTGGCCGGGGTCAATGCCGGAGGCTTTGAGGATGCCGCCGGAGCCGGCAACGGAAGCATGCCCAACTCCATTGTGGTGTATAAGGGCGAAATTTACTGTGAGGAAAAGGGTACGGGAAACGGTTTTGCCGGGTTCGACCGTAACTACAAGCTCCATGTGGGCCAGTTTAGCAGTCAGGAGATTCGCCGGCTTGACATCCAGTACGGTGCCAGCTTCGGCCCGGTGCTGATCAAGGACGGCGTGGTAAACACCGAGGGCATTAAAAACGGCTTCCTCAACCCCCGTACCGCCATCGGCCAGCGCAGCGACGGCGCTGTGCTTCTGCTGGTGATTGAAGGCCGCAAGTCCACCAGCCCCGGCGCTACCTTCCAAGACCTGGCGGACATTTTCCAGAACTACGGTGCCATCAATGCCTGCAATATGGATGGTGGTTCTTCCGCCATGATGTGGTATGATGACCACTACCTCAACTCCAGCGCATCCCTGATTGGCTTGCGCCCCATACCCACCGCCTTTGTGGTGCTGCCGAAAGGAGACACCGATGGCTGATACAAAAATCAAGAGCCGCTGGAAAGGCTTCTGGATTCTATTCGCGGTGATTGCCCTGATATATGGGCTGATCGGAGGGTATTTGGTGTATCAATTCTCCGGGTATCTGCGAAAAATGGACGACAAAAACACCGCCCGGGAAAATGCCCGGCCTGAGCTGGCGGTAGAAACCTACATCTCCGGGCTTAGCGGTGAACAGATCGCTGAGCTGCTGGAAAGTCTCTACGCCCAGACGGATGGGGCGCTGCAAAGCCGGGAAGACTTCCGCGCCCTTGTAAGCCGCGAATTCAGCGGCGGCATCGGCTACAAAGCGGTCTTTACCAGCGCCGGAAAGCGCACCTACGCCCTGTATCTCGAAACGGCCGAAGCTGACGGCCGCCACCGTCAGATTGGGGAAATTACCATCGAGCCAAAGGGCGAATCCCGCTACGGGTATGCCCCCTGGGTAGTAACGCAGGAGCATTTTGACATGAGCTACCTGCTCACCCCCGGTCAGGAGTTCACCGTGCCCCACAACTACAGCGTATGGGTGGGCGGCAAAGTGCTGGATCAGGCGTATGTGGCGCAGGAAGGCATCGACTACCCGGCCCTTGCCCCGGTAAAGGGTGTGACCCCTGCGCTGAACCTGCCGACCCTGACCACATACCGGGTAGGGCCTCTGCTGGGAAATGTCTGCGTAGAGATTCGTGACCCGGCGGGAAACCCGGTAACCATCCCGGAAAACGGCGACTGGGACGCTTATTTGCCCCTCTGCCCGGAGGCCGAGGCGAAGCCGCTGCAGGATATGGTAACAGAGTATATGGGCCATTATGTCATCTTTGGCTCCAGCAAAGGAAACCGGGACAACAACTACAAAACCGTGCTGTCCTATATCGTCCGGGGCGGTGATCTGGAGCAAAGGCTTAGCAATATGCGCGGCGGCGTGCAGTGGACCGATGATTATCCGGATCAGTTGGTAAGCCTTGCTTTCAACCGCATCCTTGCCCTGGAGGACGGCCGGTACATCTGCGACATTACTTATGTAGTCAATGTGGTGGGCAGCAACGATTCCTCTTTGGAAACCACCCATTGTCAAATAGTTCTGCTAATCGTAGACGGTGAACCGAAAGTAGAAAGCATGGTCAATTACCTGCCGAAATAATTTATCTCTCCCCGCCCGGTCTGCCTACCGCAGTCCGGGCGTTTTTTCGGGCCGTATTGTGAAATACGCTTTTCGGAAAGCGATAAATTGGAATTTAGAGGGGTGTAAATTGGGTGAATGTAGGGGGCGATGCCCACATCGCCCCGCAGGACGCAGAACAATGCTTCTACGGAAGTGCGGCGAATCCGTAACACCCCAACGGGCCGATGTGGGCATCGGCCCCTACGCGCATTATTATAGTGCAGCGGTAAATTCTAATTTAGCAAAGGGCTGAGGCAAACCCATGGGGAAATTGTGAAAAATGGGTAAATATCCCCTTCATAAAAACAGTTGTCATTGTGATAACAACAATTTTTGTCAAAAGCCATTGCATTTTGGGAAAGCTTTGGTATAATAAGACCCAAATTTGCAAAAAGGAGGGGCTATGATGAAGATTATCGACTTCCACACCCATATCTATCCCGATGCCATCGCACAAAAGGCGGCGCAAAGCATTTGCGACTTTTACGAGCTGGAAGGCGGCGGGATGAACGGTACGGTGGGTTCCCTCCTGGAGCGGGGCAAGCGGGCAGGCATTTCCCAGTTTGTGGTGCTGCCTGTGGGGTTAAAGCCCAACCATGTAGCCCATATCAACGATTTCATTGCCGAGGAGTGCCAAAAGCATGAGGAGTTCTACGGTTTCGGTACGCTCCACGCCGCTATGGAGGATATCACCGGGGAGCTGAGCCGGGTAGCCTCTTTGGGGCTGAAGGGCATTAAGTTCCACCCGGATACCCAGCTTTTTAACATTGACGACCCCCGCCTGTTCCCGGCCTACGAAATGATGCAGGGCAAAATGCCCCTGATGCTCCACATGGGGGACAAGCGCTACGACTACTCCCACCCCCGGCGGCTGCGCCATGTGCTGGATTTATTCCCCCATTTGCAGGTCATCGCTGCCCATTTTGGGGGCTACAGCGTATATGACGAGGCCATGGAATACCTAAGCGACAAAGACTGCATTATGGATGTTTCCAGCTCCCTGATGTTTATGAGTCAGGAAAAGGCGGTGCGTCTGATCAACCACTACGGCGCGGAGCGGCTGGTATACGGCACGGATTTCCCCCTGTGGGATCCTCTGGTGGAGGTTCCCCGCTTCTTAAGTCTGCCCCTTACTGCCCAGCAGCAGGAGCAAATTGCCCATAAAACCGCCGAGGGTCTTTTTCAGGAAAGAATTGTTTTGTAATTTCTGACGAAAGACGCTTGTCCTTGCCCCGCGGTTTCGTGGAAATTTCTGGGGTTGATTTTTGCCAAAATATGCTATAGAATTGTATCCACAAATTCACAAATGCGATGACGATAATAAACAAAGTAATTCATCTTTATCAGAGAGCCGCTGATATGGTGCAAAGCGGTGGTGGGTCTTTGTGTCTCCTATCCGAGCAGAGCTTTTGAAATAGAAATAACAGTAGGAAGCTCCGGGTGACACCGTTAAAAGTCTGAAAGCGGCCTCGTCAGAGGCAACACGGGTGGTACCGTGGTTGATTTTGTCAATCACCCCGCGAAGGCATTTTGCTTTCGCGGGGTTATATTTTTCCCATTTTTTCAGGAGGTAACATTATGAAACTCTATGTTGTAGACAGCAGCCTGTGTCAGGAGGGCGCAAAAACCCTATCCTTTCGGGAGAAGCTGCAGCTAGCCAGAACTCTGGATGGCAGCGGCGTAGATGCCATATTGCTACCCGCCCCGGGTGCCGGTAAGGAAGCGCGTGTAGTCAGCCGCACCATCGCCGGAAGCATTGGCTGCACGGCAATGCTTCCCTGCGACAGCGAGGAATCCGCAGCCGCCGCTTGGGAGTGCCTGAAGGAGGCCAAAAATCCCGCCATTGCCGTTACCCTGCCCATTTCCACGGTGCAGATGGAATATATGTACCACAAGAAAGCCCCCCAGATGCTGGAAACCATCGCTTCCCTTTGCCGGGCGGCAAGCGGCCTGTGCGAAAATGTGATTTTCTTTGCCGGGGATGCTTCCCGGGCAGAAGAGGGCTTTGCCGCCAAAGCCTGCGCCATGGCTGCCGAGAATGGGGCGAAGGCCGTTGTGCTTTGTGACGACAGCGGCGTTTGCCTGCCTCAGGAGCTGGGGGCATTGGCAGCGCAGATTCAGGGCTGCCCCGTTTATGTGCAGCCCAGCAACGCGCTGGATATGGGCGCTGCCTGCGCCGTAGAGGCTATCAAGGCCGGTGCTTGCGGTGTTTGCACCGCCGTGGGCGGCGAACTGCTGCGCCCTGACCGACTTGCCCGGGTGCTTCGCATTCAGGGCGCAAAGCTGAATGTGGAAAGCGCGCTGGATGTTACCGGCATCGCCGCCTCCTTGGAGGGTACTGCCCAGACAGCCGCCCCCGCTGCCGAGCAGAGCGTTTCTCTGGACGAAAGCAGCAGCCTTTCCGACATTGCCTCCGCCGTAGCCGCTCTGGGCTATGAGCTTTCCGACGAGGATATGGGCAAGGTTTATCAGGAATTTCGCCGGGTCATCCGCAAGCGGGGCCAGCTTGCCGCCGCGGAGCTGGAGGCCATTATCGCTACCGCTGCCATGCAGGTGCCCAGCACCTTCCATGTGGTGAGCTTCGTGGTCAACTGCGGCAATGTGATGACCGCCACCGCCAACATCACTTTGGAGCGGGGGGGAGAAACTCTGGCCGGTGTTTCCATGGGCGACGGCCCCATTGATGCCGCCTTCCATGCCATTGAGTCCATCATCGGTCACCACTATGAGCTGGACGATTTCCAGATCGGTGCCGTTACCAAGGGCCGGGAAGCCGTGGGCAGCGCCATTGTGCGCCTGCGCTCCGGCGGCAAGCTGTACAGCGGCAACGGCATTTCCACCGATATCATCGGTGCTTCCATCCGGGCCTACATCAACGCCCTGAACAAGATTGTATACGAGGAAAAATAAGATGAAAATTTCCTTTTCTTCCCGGTATGTAGACGGCAGCTCTTTCCTGGAGCTGTGCGAAAAAGCAAAGCGCTACCACTATGCCGGATTTGAGATTTACGACGCTCCCGCCGAAAAAGATGCCCACGCCGACAGCATTTTTCACGCCAACCTCACCGCCGCTTCCCGCCGGAAGCTGGTCAACCGCCATATCGATATCAGCGCGGTTTGCCACGGCAGCGTAGTTACCGGGGATACCGACCCCGCCTGTCTTGTACGGGGCGTAGAGCTGGCAGGCCGTGCCGGTGTGGAGAATTTCATTGTCCGCTTGGATACCCTGCCCGCAAACGATACCCTGCTGGCCATCCTCTCCCCTGCCCTGCGGCAGGCCGAGGAATTGGGGGTTATGGTGCTGCTGGAAACCGCCGGTGACCTTGCCAACACAGGCCGGGTGCTGGATGTGCTGGCCCTGTTTGCCTGCGCCGCTTTGGGCGTATGCTGGAATATCCGGGAGAGCTTCTTCCGGGGCAAGGAAACTGCCGACTCCACCATTCAGACCCTTGGCTCTTACATCAATTATGTCCGTCTGGGTGACCGCAGGGAAAATACCGATGTGCTCATCGGCGACGGCGAGCTGCCGGTGGATGAGTTTATGGCGGCTCTGCGGAGCCTGAACTACGACGGCTATATCTGCGCCGACTGGAACGAGGAAATTACGGACGAAGATATTGTCCTGACCCATTTTGAAAGCTACATGGAGCGCCTTTTGCAGCAGAAAAAGGCAAAGCCCGTGTACTATAACCGCAGCCGTACCGGCACCTTCCCCTGGAAGAAATACGACCTTGTGGATTTGACCTTTTCTCAGGTGCTGGACGAGATGGCGGAGCGCTACCCCGATCAATACTGCTTTAAGTACACCACCCTGGACTACACCCGCACCTATAAGGAGTTCCGGCAGGATGTGGACAATGTGGCGGCGGCTCTCATCAGCTTGGGTGTAAAGCCGGGCTACCATGTGGCTATCTGGGCGACCAATGTGCCCGCATGGTTCCTGACCTTCTGGGCTACCGTAAAAATCGGCGCGGTTCTCGTTACCGTGAACACCGCCTACAAGATTCACGAGACCGAGTATCTGCTCCGCCAGTCCGATACCCATACTCTGGTGATGATTGAGGACTGCAAGGACTCCAACTACAAGGAAATCATGCAGGAGCTTTGCCCGGAGCTGGAAAACCTGACCCCCGGCGACCCCCTGTATGCCAAAAAGCTGCCCTTCCTGCGCAACATTGTTACCGTAGGCTTCCAAATGAAGGGGTGCCTCACTTGGGAGGAAATGGTTGCGCGCAGCAGCCTTGTGCCCAAGGAAGAAGTGCGCCGCAGAGCCGCCGAAGTCCGCCCCGACGATGTATGCAATATGCAGTACACCTCCGGCACCACCGGCTTCCCCAAGGGCGTTATGCTGA
>JBJDYH010000164.1:0-2938 GCA_051867135.1 Faecousia sp.
CATCTTGGGATATGCTTGCAGCTTCTCGGTAATAGCCTCTTTTGTATATTTCATATTTTGCGACCTCCCAAGTAGTTTTTTGTCACGGATCACCTGCATCTTCTTGGAGGATCGCGGCAGTGTATTTCAAATCTGCTTTGCTTCTCAAAAAAGTCGCGTCATTTGTTTATATTCTACTTTCAGAATTCGCTTTTTTCTTCTTGAGATTCATTCAACATCACCATCTTTGCCGCCGAAGTCTGATGTTTGACCGTATATATTTTCCCTTCTACAGGCAAACCCTCTCCAGCTCATGCCAGAGAGGGCAAAAATCAATTTCTTACGCTTTTTCTTGCGAAGTTCCATGCGCTGCGGCACGTATCCTCCACAGTATGGGTGGCTTCCTAACCAAGCAGCGTCTTGGCCTTCTCCGCGTCGGCCCAGAAGGCGGGCAGGTCGCCGTCCCGGCGGGGGCCGATGACGTAGGGCAGCTTCATGTTGTTGGCGTTTTCAAAGGCGTGGACCAGTTCCAGAACGGACACGCCGTTGCCGGTGCCCAGGTTGATGGCCTCCACGCCCTCGTGCTGCTCGGCATACTCCAACGCCCGCAGATGGCCCACAGCCAGATCCACCACATGGAGGTAGTCCCGCTGGCAGGTGCCGTCAGGAGTGGGATAGTCGCCGCCGAAAATGGTCAGCTTTTCCAACTGTCCTGCCACCACTCGACCAATGTACGGCATCAGGTTGTTGGGAATTCCATTGGGATCATCTCCCAGCATGCCGGACTCGTGAGCGCCAATGGGATTAAAATACCGCAGCAGAATCGCGCAGAAATCCGGATGGGCAGTTATATAGTCCGTCAGAATTCGTTCGATCATCACCTTTGTCCAGCCGTTAGGGAGAAGATGACTGAATGGCTGGCATATCCTCTTTGTACGGGTGGGGAATGTTGGGGCCATAGACAGTGGCGGAGGAAGAAAAGATAAACTTCCCAGTTGTTCTTCTGTAATCGTTATCCCGCATTTGCTTCAATGAAACACTTTCGCGTCAATGATTTGCCCAAAGGAGTTTCAGCCACTGCTGGCTCTCCTCAATCCATCTCTGGTTATGTGCGATAGGCGCCGTTATCTCACCGTCGTTTGTCTGCTCATCACAGGTAGCCAAGCCATGCGCTCCAAAGGGAAATACATGGAATTCAAACGGAATATGCTTTTCAGATAGCGCCCTTGCATACAAAAAGCTATTATAGACCGGCACGCACTGATCCTCCGCCGTATGCCAAATATAAGCTGGCGGTGTCTGTTCCGTCACCAGCATTTCACAGGAGAAACGCTTTACATCTTCCGGCGTGATCGGTTTGCGGCCCGAAACATTTTCAATGCTTCCCATGTGCGCATAGGCAGGATCCGCTGTGATTACCGGATAGCAAAGGATCGACGCGGCAACGGGATAGCTTTCCGGGAAAACGCTTCGCACTTCCTTGCAATCGAAGCTGGTGGAATAATGGGCCGCCAGGTGTCCTCCAGCAGAGAATCCCATGATCGCTACATGGTTCTCGTCGCAATTCCAACTTTCCGCATTGCGGTGGATCAGATCAACGGCGGCTGCCACTTCCCGAATCTGCTGAGGAAAGCAGTGCGGCGCGACCGAATACCAAAGAATAAATACATTGTATCCCTCGTGCAGGTAGTGCAGAGCCACCGGCTCAGCTTCCCGTTCGCTGCACATCGCATAAGCTCCGCCCGGGCAGATCAAGATAGCGGGTCTGCGTTGGTTCCCCCGATGCATCTCACTCAGATTGTTGGGCAGATAAGTTTTTAGTACAGGTTTGCAGCCATCTTTCCCTAAAAAGGGATAATCGTCCGTTAGGTTTATTTTTTCACATCGCATGTTTTCCACCTCAAAAATCAGATCAGTATATTTTCCTCAGGCGGCAATTATTCTTGTCTCTGCCCGGTTTTTTATTTTTGATTTGTGCTTTTCAACCCAGAAGTCGGTTGCGGTCGGATTAAAATAATTCCTTTCATCGGCAGTGATTTCAAGAATTTTCTGTTCTAAATATAATCGAATATTTCCGTATTCTTTTCATACCATATCTTATTATGATCTTCCGTTAATCGCTTCTTACAGCATTGTCAAAAAACCGATAAGCTTGTCGGCGATTCTCTCATGTCCAGCATCATTGGGGTGCAGACCGTCAGGCATATACCGTTCCTTCAGAATCGATACTGCCGGCTGCAAACCGCTGGTACGAAACAAGTCCAAAACCGGAATCCCATAGTAGCCGGCAATCGTTTGGATAGCATTTACATAGTCCTCCAATCGATGATCCCTGCGGACACCGAACTCATTATACTCCAACTCATTCTCGCTTGATCTGTGCAGGGGCGTCATCAATACGAGCTGCGCTTGCGGATAACGCTCGATGATATCCCAAATCAGCTTATGAAGCGCACCGCAAAAGGTGGTTTCGTCCCTACTCGAGACGTCCCCAAACGGTGCATCTCCATGGCCAAAATCGTTGGTTCCACCGAAGACAACCACCACATCAGCATCTGGAATCATCCCGGTTACCCGAGAGCCAAAAAACTGTCCCATTATAGCATTGCTGTCCGGATTGTGCTGCGGCGCTATCCGGGTCCCACCAACACCATAGCCGTATGCTTTTGCGCCGGTCCGTTCTGCCACCCGTTTCCAAAACACATTCTCAATTTTGGAAACACCGGCTCCCTCAGTAATACTATCACCAAGGAATGCGATTTTCTTATCTATTAAGTTCATTTTAGACCCCCATGGATACCAAAACATGGTTTGAAATGCAGTCGCCAGGATTGGTATATTTTCAAGAAGCTACCAAGTGTGTTTCTAAATCATTACTTCTTGCTAAATCAAAGAAGTACTTCACGATTGGTTCCGTAGAAGGTATCCTCCCGGCCACTGATTAGTTTGCAAAGTGCCT
>JBJDYH010000165.1:0-13157 GCA_051867135.1 Faecousia sp.
AACATTGAGTACTGGTACTGCCCGGACTGCGATACCTTCTTCCAGAACGAGGCCTGCACCGAGATTACCAACGCCAAGCGTGTAATCCTGCCTGCCATCGGCAGCGAGAACCTGCAGCATTTTGACGCACTGGCTGCCGGCTGCCACAGCAACGGCAACATTGAGTACTGGTACTGCCCGGACTGCGATACCTACTTCCAGAACGAGGCCTGCACCGAGGTTACCAACGCCAAGCGCATCATCCTGCCTGCCACCGGCAGCGAGAACCTGACCCACTTCGATGCTCTGGAGCCTACCTGCCACAGCAACGGCAACATTGAGTACTGGTACTGCCCGGACTGCGATACCTACTTCCAGAACGAGGCCTGCACCGAGGTTACCAACGCCAAGCGCGTGATTCTGCCTGCCACCGGCAGCGAGAACCTGACCCACTTCGATGCTCTGGAGCCCACCTGCCACAGCAACGGTAACATTGAGTACTGGTACTGCCCGGACTGCGATACCTTCTTCCAGAACGAGGCCTGCACCGAGATTACCAACGCCAAGCGCGTGATCCTGCCTGCCACCGGCAGCGAGAACCTGACCCACTTCGATGCCCTGGAGCCCACCTGCCACGACAACGGCAACATCGAATACTGGTACTGCCCGGACTGCGATACCTTCTTCCAGAACGAGGCCTGCACCGAGGTTACCAACGCCAAGCGCGTGATCCTGCCTGCCACCGGCAGCGAGAACCTGACCCACTTCGATGCTCTGGAGCCCACCTGCCACGACAACGGCAATGTGGAATACTGGTACTGCCCGGACTGCGGCCGCTTCTTCCTGGATGAGGCCTGCACCCGGCTGACCAACGCCAAGAGCGTGGTTCTTGGCGCTCTTGGCAGCGAGAACCTGCAGCATGTTGAGGCTGTTGCGCCTACCTGCGAAGAGAACGGCAATGTTGAATACTGGTACTGCCCGGACTGCCAGCGCTTCTTCCTGGATGAGAATTGCACCCAGTTGACCAACGCCAAGAGCGTGGTTCTTGGCGCTCTGAACCATCCGAATCTGATTCACTTCGACGCTCTGGAGCCCACCTGCCACGACAACGGCAACATTGAGTACTGGTACTGCCCGGACTGCGATACCTACTTCCAGGACGAGGCCTGCACTCAGCTGACCAACGCCAAGCGCGTGATTCTGGGCGCACTGGGCAGCGAGAACCTGACCCATGTTCCTGCCAAGGCTCCCACCTGCACCGACAATGGCAACATCGAATACTGGTATTGCCCCGACTGCGACCGTTACTGGACCGATGAAGCGCTGACCCAGCTTACCAACGCCAAGCGCGTTGTTGACCCTGCTGTCGGCCACTCCTTCGATGATAACAACATCTGCACCGAATGCGGTTATGACGGAAGCGTCCCGCAGACCGGCGACAACTTCACCGTTGTTCCTTTGATTGCCGCAGTTCTCAGCCTGATTGCAATCGTGGCTTTGCCTGTAGCGAAGAAGAAGTTCTTCTAAGAGTTCCTTCCTGAATTACGGAAAGCGCGCCCCGAAATCTTCGGATTTCGGGGCGCTTTTTTACGGGAAAGGGTGTATATCCCGGGGATACATATGAAAGATTATGAGGGATTATGCTATTGACTGTCTTTTCTGGATGTGATATCATAAACTGGATATAAAGGGCACTATAGCTAATATTTGGATTACTTTTTTAGGAGGACGAAATGAACGACTTCAAGAGACTGCTGTCAATGATCCTGGCATTTGCTATGATTTTTTCCATGGCTGCTGTGTTAAGCGGCTGCGGTGCGGATAGCGAAACTGTTGAGACTACCGGTGCCACTTCTTCTGACATTGTCAGCTACAGCGTCAATGTCAAGACCCGGGGCGGTCTGGCATTGAACGGGATTGATGTATATGTTTACGCGGATGATACGCTTGCTGATCTGAAGCAATATGGTGAGACGGACGAAAACGGACAGGTGAGCTTCTCCATGCCCCGCAGTGACACCTATGCCGTTGTTTTGTCCGGAGTTTCCAAGGGCTTTGAGGTCGCTGCCTCCTATCCCTTTAGTGGAAATTCTGTTTCCATTACGCTGGATTCCGCTCTGGTTACCGGTGAGAGCCTTGGCGGTGCCAATCTGGGCCTCGGCGATGTGATGTATGATTTCAGCGTCACCACGCCCTACGGTGAGACGGTCACTCTGTCCGAGATTTTGGCTGAGAAGGAAGTCGCCGTTATCAACTTCTGGTATAACGGCTGCTCCGCCTGCGATTTAGAATTCCCCTATATGCAGGAAGCCTATGATCTGTACAGCGATAGTGTCGGCATTATTGCTCTGGACCCGCTGTTTGACAGCAGCTCCACCAAGGGCTACCAGGAATCCAAGGGCTTGACCCTTACCATGGCCTCCTGTTCCAATTCCTGGACTACCGGCTTTGTGGTAAACGGCGGCAATATCGATGCCTATCCCACCACGGTGGTTGTGGATCGCTACGGCGTGATCTGCCTGATTGAGGAGGGTGCTTTGGTTAACCTGCGGTATTGGACATCTCTGTTTGAGCATTTTACCGGCGACGACTATGAGCAGAGACTTCTTACTACTGCGGACGAGGTTCTGACTCAGGTCAAGCCCACTTATGAAATGCCTTCTTCCGAGGAAATTGGCGCTGTAATCAGCAAGGGCGATATTGAGGTTTCCTTCCGGCCTGAGTCCGGCGAGGATGCCGAGTACAGCTGGCCGTTTATCCTGGGTGAAAAGAATGGGGAAAGCTGCATTTACGCATCCAATAAGGGAATGGACAGTTCCTACGCGATCCTTTATGCGGATGTCACCCTGAAAGCGGGCCAGGCGGTTGCCATTGATTATCTTGCCTCTACGGAAAGCGGCGTAGATGTTCTGTATGTGATTGTGGATGATGAGCCTATCTACAATATTTCCGGCGTATCCGACCCTGAAGTTTGGGAAACCTGCTACCCCTGGGTCGCCGAAAAAGACGGTACTTTTGAGGTTGCTCTGTGCTATCTGAAGGATGAGGCCGATCAGGCGGGTGATGATACCATCTACATCAAGGGCATCCGCGTTGTGGAAGAGAGCGAAATTGATGTTGCTACTTATCTGCCCCGGGACGCTTACAGCACCGAGGACGGCTTTGCCTATACCTATGCCGAAATTGTCTACAGCGAGGCTGACGGCTATTACCATGTGGATTCCGCGGACGGCCCCCTGCTGCTGGCAAACCTGATGTACACCTCCGAGTTCAACGAGGAGAAAACCATCTTTGAGATGATTTATGATGGCGATGTTGTCGTGGACGGACACAACTACTATGATGAGCTTGTGCGGTACTGTTCCTACGCCTCCAACTCCGTTCTCGAGGGTTACTGCCCCGTCACTCAGGAGCTGTATGACCTGCTGACGGTAGTGGACAAGACCATGGGCTTTGACGACAACTTTGATCTGGAGTGGCTGAAAGCCTGCGAATACTATAAGGCCTACGGTACGAAGGAGCAGTTGGAGGATCCTGTAAAGGGTCTGGCTGCATTCTCTGCCTATGAGGCGAAGCTGGGCACGAATGTGGCTACCAACTATTTCTACTATAACCGGCCCATTCACCCCAGAGGTTTGATGGCCGAGTTCGTTCCTGCTAAATCCGGTGTGTACCGCATCACCTCCCGCAATGATTCCCAGGATGGCGTAGATGCCTGGATTTTCGATGAAAACCGGGGAATGGTCTATACCTATTGGCAGAGCGAGAGAATGTTCAACGATGATCTGAATGTTTCCATTCTGTATTACATGGAGGCGGGCAAGCCCTACTATATCGACATTGCTTTCTGGGATATGTACGAGACCGGGTACATCTATTACGATATTGAGTATGTTGGCAGCACCTATGAAGTGTTCAGCCTCTGCTCTCCCGGCTATTTCACCTATGATACGGATGCTACCGGCGAGCAGATGTATACGACCATTGCCGGCGGTATTGATGTGATTCTGGGCGAGGATGGTTACTACCACGAAGATTTGGGTGTGGATGAAAACGGGAAGCAGAAGTACGGCAGCGTGATCTACTGCGACTTCACCGGCATCACCGCTGTATTCAGCAACCCCATTGCCAATGTGGATACCTACGATGCGGACGGAAATCTGGTGAAGGACGAAAACGGCAATGTGGTACAGACCAAGGGTATGATCGACCTGGGCGGCTTCGATTTCTCCAAGACGGAAAGCGACCTGTACGTCCTGGCTTTCCTGCAGAAATATGACGGCGATGTTCAGGCTACCGACGCTTACCTCAGAGAGCTGTGGGGCGAGGACTACGATACCAACGCCGAGAGATACCAGCTGGAGGATGTGTATGAGGGCCGTTACCATGGCGCCGGTGAGGATTTGTCCGATGAAATGCGGACTTATCTGGACAAAATCATCACGACCGGAAGCCAGGAGAAGCGTGGCTGTGTTCCTGTGGATCAGCGGCTTGCGGAGATTCTGCAGCTTCTGATGGATAAGTACACCTTCGAAGGTGTGGAACATTCCTGGACAAAAGTCTGCTATTACTATGATTACCTTGGCCCGGAAGGCTGAGGAATCTCGATGGAGGATTAGAGAATGCATAACTTGAAGAAACTCGGCCTGCTGGCTATGGGGGCACTCCTGTGCTTTGCCCTGCTCTTCTCCGCTTGCGGCGAGAAGAAGCCGGATGAGACCGGGATCAATTCCAACGAAGCCACCTACCGCGTGACTGTAGTGGATGATTTGGGAAATTTCTACACCGATGGCGTTGTGGTTCGCTTCCTTCAGGACGGCGAGCCGGTTGCCATGCAGGTGGTGGATGGAAATGGTGTCGCGGAAAAGGTTTTGCCCAAGGGAAGCTACGGCATTGACCTTGTGTTCACCGGAAACGAGGACGCATACCACTTTGATTCGACCGGTTTGACCCTGACGGCCGAAAAGCCTGAGCTTTCGGTGATTCTGGAATACGCCGTCACCGGCGAGCCGGTGAACCTCTTTGCCCAGGGGCAGGATACCTCCGCCCGGAATATCGGCAATGGCTGCACCTATGTCACGCTGACGGCAGGGCAGAGAAACTACTTCTTGTTTACGCCTGCGGTTGCCGGTACTTATGAATTTTCCGTGGTAGGCAATGTGGAGCAGCTTGGCTACTATGGCTCGCCCCATTTCGTGCAGGGGGAGTCCATTGCGGAAGCGGTGGATAACGCTTTCACGGTTTCCGTCAGCGCCGGCATGATTGGCACCGGTGGCGGTGGAACCACCACGCTGGTTATCGGTATTGACGCCGGTTCCTCCCAGGACTGCGTTGTATGCGCTGTGCGCATTGGCGAGCCTGAGCGTACTCTGGATGATGAGCCATGGATTATTTACACGCCTACTGCCGAACTGAAGGCCTACAAGATGCCTGCCGGTGCGACTGTCCATGAGTTCGATCTGACCGCTTCCGCCGATGCATATAATCTGGTTTACAACGAGAATGATGGGTTATACCATCTGGATTCCGCCGACGGCCCTCTGGTTCTGGTTCGTCTGGCTGTGAACAATCCGTACATGGACTGCTTCAAAAAGGTTCTGGAAAACTCCGGTGTCAGCAAATACTTCTTCGACGAGAACGGCGAGTTTATCAAGAGGGAGAGCTACGACCAATGCCTGCTGGAATACCTGAATTATGTGGATGAGGACAGCGGTATGTATCCTCTGACGGAGGATTTGAAGTACATCATTCAGCAGCGGGGAGACCACTACGGCTGGTATGACTCCGATAGCCCCGGTTATCTGTTCCTAGATCAGAATGGAAACTGGATTCCCGGCATCAACCCCGATATCTCCTGGCTGTTCATGTGCTGCTATATTACTGAGGGATGAATGACACCATATCAACTTTTAGTTGGGAGCGTGTAATGTTATGACGAAGCAAAAGAGGAGTTTTATCAGAGCCGTTGCGCTTTTCCTGCTGGTTTGCTTATGCGTTTCCATTGTGGCCTGCAGCCAACAGGACATACATGAAACGGAAACCACCGGAAAGGAAAAATTGACTTATACCGTTACAGTAAAAGCCCAGAGCGGCCAGCCGCTGACCGGAATCAGCGTCATGGTCTATACCGACGAGAATCAGCAAGAGCTTGTCTGGGCGGCGAAAACCAATGATGAGGGCCAGATTTCCTTCAGCGATGTGACCTGCGATGGATATGTCGCGGTTCTGAACAATGTTCCTGACGGATACCAAGTGGCCCAAAGCTATCCCATTACCGGGGAGAACACCGAGATCGTGCTCTCGGCGGTGCTGGAGCCGATTGATGATTTGACTACCGTCACTTACGGCCTTGGAGATGTGATGAATGACTTCTCCGTAACGGGGCCGGATGGCACAGAGTATACCCTGTCTGAGCTGCTGGGGGAGAAGAAGGCCGTGGTGCTGAACTTCTGGTATCTGGAGTGCGGCCCGTGCCGGTCTGAGTTCCCTTATCTGCAGGAGGCCTACGAGCAGTACAGCGATCAGATTGAAGTGCTGGCGATGAATCCCGTGAACGAGGATGCGGAGGAAGTAGCCGCGTTCCGTTCCAACAATGGCTATACATTCCCCATGATGCTCTGCGACAAGAACTGGGCGCAGACCATGAAGCTGATCGGCTATCCTACCACAGTGGTCATCGACCGCTATGGCACCATAACGCTGATTCACACGGGCGCCATCACGGAAGCGGAGACCTTTGAGAATATCTTTGCCTTTTTCTCCTCTGAGGAGTATGAGCAGTCCATCATCCAGAATGTGGCGGAGCTGCCCCCTGCTAAAGAGGAGACGGGAACTGCCACAAACCCGATTGAGATGGGCGCTCAGTCCAGCTTTACCGTGACCGTGGATGCGGGACAGACGCTGTACCTGAGCATGTATCGAGTGACGAATCTGTATATGTATGTCAACAGTCCCGATGCGTTTATCATTTATCAAAACAAAACCTACAAACCCTCCGGCAGCGGAGTCGGTGTGTCGCTGGTTTCGGATGATACTTTCGCGCCGATTCTTGTAGGAATCGGCAACTCCGGCAAACAGACACAGACCTTTACTGTAACCATGACCTCTCCCAGGGGCAGCTATTCCAATCCTTACTCCCTGGAGCTGGGCCAATTTGATGTCAAAGTGCCCGCGGGCAGCGACCAGGGCATCCATTACCTCTATACAGCCCAGGAGGATGGCGTTCTGACGGTGCAGTGCCTCAGCGCTACCGCCGGCATCCCCTATGATTTTATTCTGTACAACCTGACCAGCTACCAGTACCGAAACTTTGGCAGCGAAGGAAAATACAATGAGGAGGGCAGGCCCACCGTTTCCGTAAGGGTTCGCTCGGGAGACCGGATTCGGTTCATCGCGGCGCCTCTGCCGGATGACACCGGAAGCTATCCCAGCGCCAATTTTACATTTTTGGCGACATTGGGCGATGATTCCGATCTTGAGCCGGAAGTGGAGAAGCTTACCTACGCGGTGACCCTGACGGATGAGGACAGAAAGCCGATTTCAGGCGCGCAGGTCAATCTGATTGCGGACGGCGAAACGACCAAGCTCATGACCAACGCCGACGGCATCGCCTCTGCCAAGCTGCCTGTGGGCACCTATACCGCTGTCGTGACGGTTCCCGCTGGCTATGAAGCGAGAAATACCGTCTTCCGGCTGACGGAGGCCATTCCGACCATTTCTGTGAAGCTGGATACGGTTGTGGTGGAGACCGCGACATACATTATCAATGTAGTGGACGAGAGCGGCGCGAGCGTGATGGGCGCTCTGGTCAGTCTGGGAGACGCTTCCGGGTATACGGACGAGGCCGGCCAAATCAGCTTTACGCTGACAAAGGGCAGCTATACGGTGTCCGTTTCCGCGGAGGGCTATGCCTTTGCCTCCGCTGAATTTGCCGATGGCGCCGACGCTTTGACAGTCACTCTGACACAGGGTACGGTATCCGGCATCGATTATTCTGTTTATGTGGTGGATTATTTCGGCAACCCCTTAACCGGCGTGACTGTAAACTTCCAGAAGGACGGCGTGGGCGTCGATGTGAAGGCTGTTGACAGCAATGGCTGCGCTGCCATCCAGCTTGCCCCGGGTAACTATACCTTTACGGTGGGGGGCTATTACTTTGATGCCTCCAAGGCTGTCCTTTCCGAGAGCGTTCCTACGGTTACCATTACCGCCGTGCGCAGGCTCGGTGGCGAGTATATCAATCTGCAGGGCTACGACCTGTACTATGTGGATGAGGGGGCAACCTACGCGCCGCTGAACACCACCGTAGTCAACGGAGAGGATATTGTTGACAACTTCTTCCTGTTTGTTCCGGACCGGAGCGGTACTTATCGGTTCACGACCTCGGATCCGAACGCGGTAATCAGCTACTGGGCAACCGACCGGTATATTTTCAACAGCGTTCCGGAGGATTACAAGGACAATTCCTTTACGCTGAATATCAAGCAGGATCAGATTGATAATGAAGTTGGTTACGTCGTCGGCGTCACCGGCTCTTCTGACTGCATTTTGGTGATTACCCGCATTGGTGACGCGCAGATTACCATTGATGATCTGCCTTGGTCTACGGATTGGCAGACCGGTGTAACCCCTGCCCAGACCTATAAGGTCACAGGCTCCGGAACGCTGACCTATGTGGATGTGACCGCGGATTCCTCCGCGTACAATCTGGTGTACAACAGCAGAGACCGGTATTATCACTTGGGTAGCTACAGCGGCCCTGTGGTGATGGTTCGGCTGGATAAGTCCGCTCCGTACCTGTCTTTCCAGGAGGTGCTGGAAAACGCCGGCTGTAAGCGGTACTTCTTCAATGAGGATGGCAGCTTCCTGAAGAAGGAGGATTATACCGAATATCTGCAGGCCTGTGTTCAGTATAAGGACGCAACCTATGGCACCTATCCGCTGACAAAGGATTTGATGTATATCCTGCAGAGTTACGGCGAAGACGCAGGCTGGTATGACATCGATTCCGGCAAATTCTATCTGTTCGGCGATACGGTTGTCAACGAGGAGATTGCCTGGATGTTTGCCTGCTGCTACCTGGACTAAACGCGGTTTCCCGATGCAACCGGGGATTTCCCCCGGCTGCCGGGTAAAAATCAGTTTCGTGCCGTTTCCGCTCCAAAACAGGGGGCGGACGGAGCCGAAGGAGGAAATATCATGAATACTATGAAAAAAATGCTCGCGCTTTTGCTGACGCTGTGCATGGCGCTTGCCTTAGGTGCCTGCGGCCAGGCAGAGAAAGCCACCAATACCACCCCCGCAGGGAATCCCGTGGAAACCACAACTGCGCCCCTTTCCACCAAGGAAATCCAGCAGACCACCGACCCCAACCGGGTAGCCTATACCGTGTATGTTGTGGATGAGCAGGGCAATCCCATCCCGGGGGGTATGCTCCAGTTCTGTCTGGACTCCTGCAGCCCGGTGGTGATCGATGAAAACGGCGTAGCCAATTTCACCGGCGAGGCGGTCAACTACGATGTTAAGTTCCTGAATATGCCCGAAGGCTACACCTACAGCACCGAAGAGGAAGTTTTCCACTTTGCGCAGGGCGAAACCGAGCTGACCATTGTCCTGAAGAGCGCGGCATAATTGCGGACAGCAGCCAACGCCAAACCCAGCGTTGTTGAAATATGACAATGGAGGCGAAACCATGAAGAATAAAAAATCGATCATCGGATTGGTGGCCGTGCTGGTTTGCCTGATTCTGCTTATCGCCCTGCTGCTGACGCAATGCGGCACCGGGGACGGCGACGGTGATAAGCAATTAGAGCATTCTTCCAATGTGGATGTGACGAAGGAAACCGTAGAATCCACACAGGGGTCAACTGTTGAGACCACAGCGGAACCGGAGCCGACTACCGTGGAAACGGAGACGACCCCGGAGCCCCCCGAGGAAACGGAGCCGATTCCGGAAACCACCGTGGAAAGCACCGAACCGGTTCCGGAAGAGACGCAGCCGGAGCAGAGCACAGGCGGCAATAAGAATCCCGGCGGCTCCGGCGGCTTTGTGGGCGGCATCGTGGATGACGACAATGACAGCGGCTCTACCGGCAGCGATCCTTCCGAAACCAAGCCGGAGGTTGACCCCGCCGGTACGGAGAAAAATCCCTATACCGAGATACTGACCAATCTTCCCGATGCTTTCAGCTCCGTGAAGATTCCCGCCAACGGAACCATCTGCTACAATGTCTATCAGACGGAGAATACCGTTCTGACCATTGAAGACGCGGATGCCTACATCATCTACAACGGCATCACCTACAGCGCCGATGAAAACGGCATTGTGATTGTCCCCTTGGCTGCAGGCGAGGAGGATGTGCCTGTGGTTTTCCAGTTGGGCAATCAATCCGCTGAAGAGGAAGCCTACGCCATGCATTTCACCGCACCTCTGGGCAGCGCGGCCAATCCGGAAAAACTCACCTCTCTGGAGCAGATTACTGTGGCCATTGGGGCGGATGACGTTGAGGGCTACCATTACAGCTGGACCGCCTCTGAGAACGGAACGCTGACCCTTACTCTGGAAAGTATCAACCCCGAGGATGCCGAGTGTGAAATCCTCTTGACGCTGGGCGAGACCGTTGTCAAGCTCTCTGACAGCGCCGACGGAACCGTTTCTCTGGAGCTGCAGGAGGATGACGAGGTGATCATCATGGTTTCCGTGAAGCCTGAGGGCACCGAGGCTGAGGCCGTACTCAGCGGCTCCTTCGCGCCCGGCTTTGGCAGCAGCGAGAATCCCTATGTGCAGACCATATTGGATTTGCCCGGTTCCCTTGAAACCGCTGAGATCGGCGCCGGAAAGGAACTGTACTACGATATCTATGTGGGCAGCGCCATTGCGACCATTGAGAATCCCAACGCCTATGTGATTTACGGCGGCGAGAGATATGACCCGGACGAAAACGGCGTGATTTCTCTCACCTTGAAGCCGGAGAATGTCAGAACGCCGGTATCTTTGATCATCGGCAACAGCGGTGAGGAGAATCAGAGTGTTCTTCTGGCCTTTGCGGCAATTCCGGGCAGCATCAACAACCCCGTGGTGATCGAGGACGTTTCCGAGACAATCGTCCATGTGCCCGAAGGCAACGACAGCGGCTATTATCTGCGGTGGATTGCTGCGGACGACGGTGTGCTGAGCATCACCGCAGCGGCAGAGCCGGAAACGGTTACCTTTGATGTGATTCTGAACTGCGGCGATACCTACGTCTGGCTGTCTGACGGCTCCCCGGTAAGCATGGAAGTGGTCAGGGGCGATGTGGTGAATATTCAGATCGCCATCGAGCCCGATGATAATTGGAATTTCCCCGCGGCGAAAGTTACCCTGTCCGGCTCCTTTACCATCTCCTATGGCACCGCCAACAACCCCTATTCCGAAGCGGTTGCGGAGATTCCCGGTTCTATTTCTACCGTGGAGATTCCCGCAGGCGAGGCGGTCTACTATGAGCTGAGCAACATCAGTAGTGCCCTCGTGACCATCGAGGATTCGGATGTATACGTCATCTATAACGGCGTTACCTATATGCCCGATGAATCCGGTGTCCTGACGCTGGAGGTGCAGGCCGGCAGCACCCGCTATCCCGTGCTGCTGCAGATCGGCAACAGCGGCGAGACTGCCGAAAGCTACACTTTGCGCTTCACCCCCACCATCGGCAGCGTGAACAATCCTGAGGTGGTATACAGCCTGTTCAAGCTGAGTACCAACCTTGCGGCAAACAGCGGCGGTTACTATTACAACTGGACGGCTACGGAGGACGGTGCGGTCAGCTTCTGGGTGGATGAGGAACATTCCACCATGATTTCCCATGACATCATTCTCAGCAGCACCGGCAGCTACAACTGTCCTGCCCTGTCCGAGAATGAAAACAAAGTGGTTTCCATGACGGTCAAGGAAGGCGATGTGGTGACCATTCAGGTGACCGATTCCGGCAGCGGTTCCGCCGCTCATCTCGCGGTGCGGGGAGCCTTCTTCTCCGGAGAGGGAACAGAGGAACATCCTTATATGACCACGGTTACGGAAGTCCCCGGCGGTCTGGCAACCGTTGAAATCGTCAATGGCGGACAGGTCAACTACAGCATCTACCGGATCGGCAATACCGTTTTGACCCTGAAGGGCGAGGATGCCTATGTGATTTACGACGGTGTCACCTACACCGCTGAGGACGGCGTTGTGACCGTTCCCATCAAGGGCGTGTTGGCATCGACTCCCGTTTCTCTGATCGTGGGTAATGTCCTGACCGACCAGGAGAAACAGGATGGGCAGGAAGCGGCAACGGAAGCCTATCTCATCCGAATCGAAGCGCCTGTGGGCGTATACGGGAACCCCGAGATTGTGGAGGATATCTCCTCGTTGACCACGAATATCAAAGAGGGCAACGATACGGGATATTACTACAAATGGACGGCTGAGGAAGCCGGCACCGTGACCTTCCAGGTAACCGGTGCCACCGAGGGCGTGGCGTACGATATCTGCCTCACCAGCAGCGACAGCTATGCGATTCGGATGCTTTCCGAGAGCACGGACGGAACGGTTTCCATGGATGTGGAAGCAGGGTCTGTGGTGACCATCAATGTGACGACGCTTCCCGATGAAAGCGGAAATTACCCGGCGGGAGTGATTGAAGTCAACGGAAGCTTTACGCCGGTTGAGAGTTCCACCGGCCCCGGCGGTGAGACCGGGGAAGGGTCTGAACCCGAGACACCCGCAGACACCCCGCCTTCCGAGCCTGCGGACGAATCTGAGACGGAGTCTGCTGGAGATGAATCCTCCTCTGAGGCTTCTTCTGAATCCACAGAGGAAGAACCTACGGGCGGGGAGTCTGGGACGGAGCCTACCGGGGAGGAATCCTCCTCTGAGCCTGCCTCTGAACCAGCGAAGGAAGAACCTGTGAGCGAGGAGTCTGGGACGGAGCCTGTTGGGGAGGAATCCTCGTCTGAACCTGCCTCTGAACCGGCAAAGGAAGAACCTGTGAGCGAGGAGCCTGCAGCGGAGGAATCCACCGAATCCGAGACAGTTTCTCCTTCCGAAGAAGGCTGACCCCTGTAAAATGAAGAATGCCCTCCGCAAGACTTCTGCGGAGGGCATTTGCTGGTGCGCCCGGTGAGCGCACATTCTATAGGGTGAAAGTCCCGAGGCCGCCCGG
>JBJDYH010000166.1:0-2910 GCA_051867135.1 Faecousia sp.
TCTACATTTACACACGCCCCAGTAGCTCAGCTGTATAGAGCGGCCGCCTCCTAAGGTGGCGTTATAACGGGCAACTCATAAAAACTTCATATAGGATTACAGTTCGAGTTTCTTCGGGCTTAATCATAAATTTAGCCATGTCGCAATAGCTCAGTTGGATAGAGCACACGCCTCCTAAGCGTGGGGTCGGGGGTTCAAGTCCCTTTTGCGACGCCAGCTAACAACGCCGAAAGCCTTTGTTTTCAAGGGTTTTCGGCTTTTTTCTTACCAAAACGCAGGAGGTTCGCCAGATTGGTAGTTGGTCTATAGTCTACCTGAAATATCCTCTTTGCTCCGGTAAAGAAAACTCGCTTTGCATTATGGTAATAATGGCTGCTCTCTCGCAAATCTTCCTCGACTTCAGAAATCGGGGACATACGGAATTTAAACGGTACATCTTCATAGAGGGTACAGAATTTACATTTATGGTGAGTGCAGCCGGCTGTCACCTGAATCAGCGCACTGTATGCCTCATAAGGCGGTCTCCAGATTGTTCCAGTGTAATGCATAATTTTTTTCTCCTTTCATCAGTTCGTTTCCTTTATTGCGTTACGAAGAACTGCGGCTTTATCCGTCCACTCCCACGGAAGCTGTAAATCTTTGCGACCAAAATGGCCATATGCAGCAGTCGGTTTGTAAATGGGTTTTCTAAGTCCCAACCCGTTAATTATGGAAGATGGGCGAAGATCAAAATACTTAGTAATGAGATGCAAAATCTGTTCTTCCGGAATTGTCCCAGTACCAAAAGTATCTACTGAAATAGAAACTGGCTGTGCAACGCCAATAGCGTATGCAATTTGTATTTCACATCGGTGGGCGATTCCTGCCGCAACAATGTTCTTTGCCACATACCTGGCAGCATAGGCAGCACTGCGGTCAACCTTTGTCGGGTCTTTTCCAGAAAATGCTCCGCCGCCATGTCGGGCAAATCCACCATATGTATCTACAACGATTTTCCGTCCCGTCAGACCGGTATCTCCCTGCGGGCCGCCGATCACAAACCGCCCGGTAGGATTGACCAGATATTTTGTATGCTCATCAATAAGTGTTTCCGGAATGACTACCCGGATAACCTGCTCAATCATGTCTTTTTCGATGGTGTCATGGGCAACCTCCGGTAAGTGTTGCGTGGAAATAACAACCGTATCCACACGCACAGGCTTGTCGTCCTCGTACTCCACCGAAACCTGCGCCTTTCCATCCGGGCCAAGGTATGAAATCATTCCGTTTTTTCTCACGAAGGCCATTCTTCTTGTTAAGGCATGAGCCAGATAAATCGGCATCGGCATTAGTTCATCAGTTTCATCTGAAGCATATCCAAATACCATACCCTGGTCGCCTGCTCCAAGTTCTTGCTTCTTACTGTCCCGGACTTCCAATGCTCTGGTGACACCCTGTGCAATATCTGGGGACTGTCCATGAATTGATGTAATAATTGCAACGGTATCTGCGTCAAATCCAAAGCGATGGTCATTATATCCGATCTCACGAATGGTATCTCGCGCAATTTCCTCAATATCAATTCCATTCAAACTCCCGGCAGACACTTCTCCCATAATGAAAACAACTCCCGTTGTTGCGAATACCTCGCAAGCAACTCTTGAATCTGATTGTTTGCGGAGGATTGCATCCAAAATAGCATCAGCAATCTGATCACAAAGTTTATCCGGATGTCCCTCCGTTACAGATTCAGAAGTGAACAATTTTCTCATAAGCGGTTCCTCCTTGTTTTTTGGTGAATAAAAATGTTGTTATCTGTCCTCACAGATTTGAACGGTCAGGGTATTTTCTGAAAACAGCTCATTGCCTGCATATAGCCGATATATCAGTTGCACATTCAGGAGAGATTCTTTCCGGCATAAGTTGTAGGATAATGTTTCAACCTCAAAGACAATTTCCCCAAAGGGGGTCAGATAATTAGCTGTTGTTTTACTATTGGGAGCAAACATAAAATGTCCCGCAACAGAACCGCTTTTACTTAGCTGCATCTTGTTTTCTTCAAGGAAAAGAAGATTATCTGTAGCAGTACCATTTTCATCCAGCTCGCAATAGCTGATTTTATGAATTCCATTTTCAAAATCGTATGCTCCGAATGCCTTTGTCAAAATTGCCTCTGGGCCACTTCCCGCATCTTGGATGCCAAGAACAGAAATCTGAATGTCATGCTTCATCCCACTCACCTCCGTTCAAATACAGTCTAAATAAAGGGGGAAAATACATCAAGTACTGTCTTTTTGTTGTCTAAAACGTATTTTTGACACCTGATACCTTTTCAGAAACCAGTATTAAAAAAGACACCAACTTGATATTCTTCGGAAAATACACTATAATTTTTCCTGAGCAAAGGAGGTCTTTACTATGGCTGATAACAAATTCTCCCGAAGCCAAAGTTTGATGGCCAGTTGTGTTCCAATGACGACGCTTCAATCTATTATTGGTGGAAAGTGGAAGATTTTGATCGTATGGTATATCGCGGTATATAAAGTTCAAAGATTTGGCGAGCTGCAAAGAAGAATTGGCGACGAAATTACAAAATCAACTTTGACAAAGCAATTGAGAGAACTGGAGAACGATGGATGGATCAATCGCCAGATTTATCAGGAAATACCGCCCAAAGTGGAATATACTCTTACTGAATTAGGTGAGAGCTTCGTTCCGATTCTGGAACAAATGAAGGAGTGGAGTGAAACTCATCTGTGTGGTTCGGTTATAGCGGATGAGAAGAAATGAGTATTGTGAATAGAAACAAAACTGGCAAGCAATGCAGAGTGGTACACACTCTGCATTTTGCTCTGCAAAATTGCTTGTTGGGGAGGCCCCCAATCCCCCAAAACAGCTCCTTGGCGGAGCTGGCTGCGCGTTCCTTTGGAA
>JBJDYH010000167.1:0-12943 GCA_051867135.1 Faecousia sp.
TATTTTTGTAAACTTCTTTTCATTTGTCTATTGACATCACACCATTAGACTTTTTTGTTTTTGTTTCGCTACAATTATAGTCTTTATCACGACTATAGTCCAAGATAAAAAATGCATCCTAAGATAAAAACAACTTACCTTAGGAGGCCAGAAAAATGATCAGTTACCGTCCGTTTTGGGAGACGCTGCGCTCCTCCCCGGAATCTACCTACACCCTTATCAAAAATCACCGTATTTCCAGCTCCACCATTGACAAACTGCGAAAAAACCGCCCCATCAACACCACGACCCTAAACGACTTTTGCCGCATCCTCAACTGCCGGGTGCAGGACGTGCTGGAATATGTGCCAAGCGAGGAGGATCAGGTTCTATAAAAAAATTCCTGCCGCAGAAGATGCATTACTCTGCGGCAGGAATATTTTCGCTTCGCGCCGTAGGGAATGCATTCATGCATTCCGCTATTGGGTGCCAGATTTTCGGAGCGGATAAATCCGCTCCCTACGACAGCAAATTACCGTTCCCTACATCCCTGGTTGTGCCGAATACCGATGAATCCGGCGCACTTTGCTGTAGGACGGGGGCTCGCTCCCGCCGTTTCCAGCGAAAACCATTCGCTTTCCCGGCGGGCGGGTCAAGATGACCGCCCCTACAAAGGGGCTGCGTGTGTATAGCGCCGTTGTAGGGTCAGGTCTTGACCTGACCGAAGCCCAAAATCCACCACCGCAGAAAAATAGGTGCGGCAGGCGGACGAGCAATTGAAACGCCCCTACGGAATAACCCGGTTCGTTTCCGTAGGGACGGGCAATGGAAACGCCCTTATACTGAAGTTTTGGCGCAAAAAAAGCCTGCTCGGGTGAGCAGGCTTCAGATTGTCGAAAAAGGTGGTTGTAGGGGCCGATGCCCACATCGGCCCTTTGTAAAATGTTACGAATTTGCCCGAATTTCCCAATAATATGAAGGATTTTACTGCGGGGCGATGTGGGCATCGCCCCCTACAATTCCGAATTACTGGGTTTATCGACACGCTAAAGCCTGCTCGGGTGAGCAGGCTTTTTTTATGGATAAATTAGTTTGCCTTTTCGATGGCGGTGATGTGGGGGTTCATGCCGTTGTACCAGTACAGGAAGCCCTCTACATTGACGGTGTCGCCAGCAGCCAGAGTGCCGACGGTCTTGTAAACATCGGAATCGGTGCCGGTGAGGTAAACCTCTACGCAGAAGCTGTAGGAAGCGCCGTCCTTGCTCAGGGTGACATAGATGTCATCGCCGGGCTCGCCGTTCTTGTACTCGATGCTCTCCACGGTCATGCCCTTGAAGGAAGCCAGCTTGTTCTGATGCTTGATCATTTCGTCTTTGCCCAGCAGAGCGGTGGCATCGAAAGCCTCGGCAACCCAAGTGCCTTCCATGATTTCAAAGGTGGCATCCACGATTTCCACTTCGCCGGACCATTCGCTCTTGGTGCCGGTGACCTTGATCTTGGTGCCCTTTACCAGCTTGGCAGCATCGGCTTCGGAGCAAGCCAGCTCATACAGGAAGTAAGCGCCGTCGGGATCCTGCGCGTAAACGGTGATCTTGTCGTTCCACCAGGACTGGTGAGCCTGCACATAGCACTCCACCACAACCTCGGTATCCAGAGCGGCTGCCTCGTACTGGGCGTAGGTCATAACGCCTTCGGACTTAGCGGCGGGGTCAAACTTCTCCTCTTTCTTGGAGCAGGCGGCCATGGACAGAACCATCATCACAGCCAGAACGATTGCGAGAATTTTCTTCATTGTTTCGTAACTCCTCTCAAATTTTGGGTTTGGATTCTACTGCCTTTTATTTTACAGCATTTTTTCAGGAAATCAATGTGTTAATTTGCCTTTTTCTTCCTTTTTTTCAGGGCATCGGCTGTTAAATATGCTAAAATTCCTGCCCAAGTCAGCCCCAGGCAGATAAGCAGGAAGATGGCAGTACCCGGCAGGGGGCCAAGGTCGGCGGTATTTTTGGAGCGAATTTGATCCAGCCGGTACAGCGAGGTAATGTCGCTGTAGAGCTTATCGTAGAAAGCATCGTCGATGGTCTTTCCCCGGCGCACGCCCTTGGTGACTTCCTCGATAAGCTGACCCGCGGCATTGCGCAGGGAGGCGGAGCCGTTGAATACCGGGGTAACGAAGGTGTTTTCGGTGTTGCTGAGCAGAAGCCGGGAAGCCTGAATTTTGACATCGTAGTAGAAATCGTTATCCTCTCCGGCGCGGCTGAGATAGTCCTGATATTCGGCGCTGCCTTGAGCCTTGGAGGTAACGGGGACATAGCCCTCCGTCTGGGCGTAGGCAATCTGCACCTCGTTGGTCAGCAAATACTGGGCAAACAGCCAGCTTGCCAAAACCTCCTGGGGGTCTTCCTTGTGAAAGATACATACCGATGGGCCTTGGGAAATCATTTGGGGGTTTTGGGTGTCATACTGGGGGATGGGCATGACCACCGTTTCAAACTCCACCAGCTTGCTCTTGTCAATGTCGATCAGAGGGGCGTTGGAGCCCATCCAGGTTGCGCCGGCAGTAGAGTCAATGGCGAAAATGCACTGGCCCGCGTTGAGGAAGTTGGCAGGGTAGGAGCTGATTTTGAAGGTGGAAAAAGCCCCGGCCTTGGTATGCCGGGCTACGGTGTCCAGAATTTCCCGGGTGGTATCGTTGAAAATGAGGATTTCCCCCGCTTCCGTAGAGTACCCTGCCTGCTTCTGATGAAGCATTTGAATCATCATATTGTCCGTAGACTTGTAGATAAAGGGAATCATTACCTTTTGCCCATTTACCAGATAGTTGCCGTTTTCGTCCTTTTGGGCGGCGGCATCGGCTACCTCCCACACAAAGTCCCATGTCAGCACCTCCGGCAGGGTATAGCCCAGCCGCTCCACATAGGTTTTGTTCACATAGCAGGCTTCCGTAGAGCGCATAAAGGGCAGGGCGTAGGAATGGCCGTCAATTTGACCCTCACCCAAAAACTGGGGGATGATTTCCTCCACAGTCGGGCCGTCAAAACGCAGCTCGCTTGCGCCAAGGCCGTACTTTTCATGGGAATAGAGGGCATCCAAGGGGACTACCACATTGTTGCCGGTGAGATAGGTAGCAATGTGGTCGGGGTAGGTAATGCATACATTGGGGGTAGTGTTCGTGGAAATGTTGGTAATCACATCGTTGTAAATGCGGCTGTAGTCGGTATACAGCTTCAAGTTCACCTTGATATTAGGGTAGAGGGCTTCAAAGTCCGCAATGGCCTTTTTGTAGATGGCAACCTGGGTCAGGTTGGTGTCATTTTTCGCCCAGAAGGTGATTTCATAATCGCGGCTGTCATCAAAGCTGTCCGGCAGGTGAAAATCCGCCTCCTGCCTGCCGCTGCTGCTGCCGTGGCAGCCCAAAAGGGGGAGCATCAGGAAGACGCACAGGAGCAGACAAAGTATTTTTTTCATCCTTTGGTACCTCCTCTGGAAACGCCCTCCATAATGCGGTTACGGAACAGAAGAAACAGCACAATCAGCGGGGCAGACACGGCAACCACCGCCGCCATCATCGCCGGGATATTCTCCCGGCCAAAGCCGCTTTCCCGAATGGACTGGATGCCCCCGGATACCAGAAAATACTTTTCGTCATCCGTTACCAGCCGGGGCCAAACAAAGCTGTTCCAGCACTCTACTACCTTTAAGATAACGATGGTAACAATGGTGGGCCGGCAAATGGGAATCATCACTTTCCACAGGAACTTAAAGTCCGAAGTGCCGTCCACCTTTGCGGCGTAGTAAAGCTCATTGGGAATCTGGGCAAAGTTCTCTTTCAGCAGGTAGATGTAGAAAACAGAAGCCACCGAGGGGAGAATCAAGCCCGCAAAGGAGTTGCGCAGCTCCAAGTCCGTAATGGTAACATAGTTGGTAATTACCACCAGCTCGCTGGGAATCATCATGAGAGAAAGAAAAAGGGTAAAGGCCAGATTTTTGCCCCGGAACTCCAGCCTTGCAAAGGCAAAGGCCGCCAGCACCGTGATTACCAGCATAATGGCGGTGGTAATCAGGGTGAAAATAATGGTGTTCAGGAAATACCGCCCCAGAGGCACATCCGTAAAAGCCTGCACATAGTTTTGCAGGGTGGGATGGGCGGTAAACAGCTTGGGCACAAACTCGGAGTTGTACTCGCCGTAGCCCTTCAAAGAGGTAAGCACCATCCAATAGAAGGGGAACAGCACCAGCACCGCCCAGAATACAAGCGCGCAGTAGGTAAGGGTTTTGACGATGCGGCTGCGCCGGGCGGCAGCTTTTTCGATTTTTTCGTAATCCATCATGCCGCCTCCTTAGTTGTAATGCACATGCTTCTTGCTTACCAGCAGATTGATGCAGGTAATGGTGAGCACGATGGTAAACAAAATGATGGCCGCGGCGGAAGCGTAAGAGGGATAGCCGCCGCTGTTGCCGTAGAGCATATCGTAGATATAGCCCACGATGGTGTTCATTTCGGCCACATTCAAATCCGTACCGAATAGGGCTACCGCATCGGAATAGGCTTTGAACGCGCCGATAAAGCCGGTAATTACCAGATAGAAAATGGAGGGGGAAATCATGGGCAGGGTGATTTTGGTGAAAATCCTTGTGCGGGATGCGCCGTCTACCCGGGCGGCCTTGTAGTAGGTATCGTTTACGGAGGCCAGCGCGGAGGTCAGAATCAGCACCTTAAAGGGCATAACCACCCATACGGTATAGAAGCACAGCACAAACATCTTTGCCCAGTAGGGGCCGTCGATGAAATCCACAGGGCCGGCACCAAAAAATCCAAGAATCTGGTTTACAAAGCCGTTGGTATAGGGGGTCTTTTTGAAGAGAATCATAAATACCAGACCCACCGCCAGAGTATTGGTCACATAGGGCAGGAAATAGATGGTCTGGAAAGCGTTGCGCAGCGTTTTGATAGAGCTGAGCCCCAGAGAAATGAGCAGGGCAATGGCGGTAGAGAGGGGCACGGTAATGAATACCAGAATAAAGGTATTTTTTACCGCCTGCAAAAAGTAGGGGTCATGGAGCACATAGCGGTAGTTGAAAAGACCAATTCCGGTACCCTCCTGAGAAGCGAAGTTGAAGTTTTCTTCAAAGGAGTAAATCAATACATCCATCAGGGGATATACCAGAAACGCCCCTAAAAACAGCACTGCCGGCAGCAGGTACAGCCAGCCTTTTCGGTTTTGGTTTTCCATACTCAGCCCTCCGTGGGGATGCGCTTGCCGGTTTCTTTGTCAAAAAGGAACACCTTATGGGGCTTCAGCCGGAAGCGGACTGTTTTTTGCGCGGTATCCACCCGGGCATCGCTGGGGATAATGGCACGGATGGTATCCGCGTGGCAGTTTTTGTGGCGGCAGACAACGCTGACATCCCGGCCCATAACCTCCACCCGGTCCAGCTCCGCTTCAAATGGGCCGTCTTCGCTGAGCGCAAAGCCCTCGGGGCGAATGGCGGCGGTAACGGCTTGGTTGGCGATACCCTTTGCTTCCAGTACGGCCTTGCCGCCGATGAAAAGCTGGTGATTTCGAACCTCGGCATCAAACACATGGATGGGAGGGGTGCCCAAGAAGGTAGCTACAAACAGGTCGGTGGGGTCATCGTAAACCTCTTGAGGCTTGCCCACCTGATGAATGGCTCCGTCTTTCATAACGATAATCAGGTCGGAAATGCTCATGGCCTCCTCCTGGTCATGGGTGACGAACACGGTGGTAATGCCGGTCTTTCGCTGTATGCGGCGGATTTCCTCCCGGGTTTGCAGACGTAAGCGGGCATCCAGATTGGAAAGCGGCTCGTCCAAAAGGAGAATCCGGGGCATTTTTACCAGCGCCCGGGCAATGGCCACCCGCTGCTGCTGGCCGCCGGAAAGCTCGCTGGGCTTGCGCTCCAGAAGCTCCTCAATCTGCACCAGCTTGGCGGCTTCTATGGCCCGCTCCTGCATCTGCTGCTTTGTCAGCTTGTTTTCCCCTTTCAGGTTTTCCAGCGGGAAGCAGATATTGCCCATCACCGTCAGGTGGGGATACAGTGCATAGTTCTGGAACACCAGACCCACACCCCGGTTTTCCGGGGGCAGCCGGGTTACATCATCGTCCCCAAAGAAGATTTTGCCCTCGGTAGGGGACAGCAGGCCGGAGAGCAGGTTTAAGGTGGTACTCTTGCCGCAGCCGGAGGGGCCCAGCAGACCTACCAGCATCCCGTCGGGGATTTCAATGGATACATTGTCTACCGCAATGACATCCCCCTTGATTTTCTTGTTCCGGTTGGGAAATTTCTTGGTGAGATTTTGAAGCGCAACTTTCATGGCTTTTCTCCTTACTTCTTAGGCCGCTTGCGGCACAGGTAGTTGTCCAGCTTTTCCTTCATATTGTCGGGCATTTCCCGCTCTACCGGGCAGCGGGCGGCGTTTGCCATACGGCTGGCAAAGGTGCAGATAAAGGCAATGTCCTGCTCCATCTGTTCGCCCTTTATCAGCGCCATGGTATCGTAGCTGTTGTGGATGGTAGCGGTGTTCTGGGGGGCGATGCGGGCAAAGGAGATGGCCGGGATGCCCTTGTCCGCAAAGGGGGTGGAGTCGCTGGAATAGACATCCTGATAAGGGCTTACCCCAAAGCCGCGCTCCATGGAAAGGTATTCCACATAGTTTACCAGCTTTTCTTCGCTGGTGCAGCAGGCAATAAATTTGCCCATAATACAGCCGATCATGTCCAGATTGATATTCAGGACAATATTTTTCAGTTCTTCCTCGTGGGCGGCGCAGTAGGCTTTGCTGCCCAGCAAGCCCCGCTCCTCGCTGCCGCAGAAGATAAAGCGCAGGCTGTAGCGGTGGGGATGGCTCAAAAAGTATTCGGCAATGCCCAGCAAGCCCACGGAGCCGCTCATATTGTCGTAAGCGCCCTGGGAGAGGGAAGTGGAGTCGTAGTGGGCGGTAAAGACGATGGTGTCCCCAATTTCGCCGGGCATATCCACAATCACATTGTGGGATTCGCCTTTGCATTCCTCCTGCTTTAGCGTAATCTTCGCGGAAGAAGCGCCGCTGCGGATGATTTCAATGGCGTGCTTGGCGTTGATGTTTACGCCGGGAATCTTGCTGCCGTTATGTACATAGCTTCTCAGCTCCCGCTGGTCAATGTCAAAGTCGGTGAAGTTTGCGTTTCCGTCGTAGGTAATAAAGCCCACAGCGCCGTTTTCCAGCAAATCCTGATACATCCAGTAGCCAAGATAGCCGTCAATGAGTACAATCTTGCCCTTGCACAAAGATAAAGAGTGCTTATCCGTGCTTCGCAGGTAATACAGAGGAGCTTCCACATCACCATTTCCGGCGCACAGATACCCCTTGCAGGGAACGGCGGTTCCGTCAATGGCAAGGGCAGCTTCCGCAATCGCCGCCATGTCCACCTCGAAAGCTTCTATCTTGGCTTCCAGACCCATTTCCTTGCACTTTTCGGCAAGATACCGGGCGCAGCGCAGCTCTTCCTCGCTGCCGCCGGTGCGGATGTAGGCGGTGTCCTCAAAAATTTTCATAATATTTGCGGAGTTCATAGGGTTTCCTCCTAAAAAAGTATTTGCTTATCGGCTTTTCTCAGCAAAGGGATAAATTGGAATTTGGCGCTGCACCAAATGGGTGCCCGTAGGGGCCGATGCCCACATCGGCCCGTTGGGGTGTTACGGATTCGCCGCACTTCCGCAGAAGCATTGTTCTGCGTCCTGCGGGGCGATGTAGGCATCGCCCCCTACATTCACCCAACCTACACCCCGGCAAATTCCGATTTGTTGCGTAGCCTATGAAAACCGATAGGCGTAAAAAAGTATTTGCTGTTATTTTATCCCAACATGGCTTTCTTTGCAACTGCTTCCTCCCAATTCTTGCAATTTTTCTCCCCTTTTGCTATACTATTTGCTATACTATTCATAAAAAGGGGGCGTAAAAATGCACTATAACAATATGGTAGAGGGCGTTTTTCTGCGCCGACCCAATCGGTTTATTGCTTATGTGGAAATTCAGGGCAGGGAAGAAGTATGCCATGTGAAGAATACCGGCCGCTGCCGGGAGCTTTTGGTGCCCGGAGCAAAGGTCTGGTGCCAAGGGGCAGACAATCCTGAGCGCAAGACGAAGTTTGACCTGATTGCCGTGGAAAAGGGCAAGCGCCTCATCAACATGGATTCCCAAGCCCCCAACAAGGCGGCTATGGAGTGGCTGCTTTCGGGGGGTCTGGGGGAAATTACCAATCTGCGCCCGGAAACCGTGCATGGAGACTCCCGCTTTGACTTTTCTTTCGTAAAAGACGGCAGGCTCTGCTTTCTGGAGGTCAAGGGTGTAACCTTGGAAAATGAGGGGATTTGCGCCTTCCCCGATGCCCCCACCCTGCGGGGCACCAAGCACCTGCAAGGGCTTTCCCAAGCGGTAAAAGATGGCTTCGGAGCTTATGCGCTGTTCGTGATTCAGATGGAAAATGTGAAATATCTCCACCCCAACGAGGAAACAGACCCCGCTTTTGCCGCCGCCCTTCGTCAGGCCGCCCAAGCGGGGGTGGAGGTTCTGGCGGTGCAATGCCAAATACAGCCGGGAAATATGACCATAAATGGCGCCGTGGATGTGCGCCTGTAAAAAAGTGGTTGCTAAGGCAAACAGAGTGTGATACAATACAAAGAGATAGTTTGCGAAAGGTGGAGGTTTTATGTTAACCATCCCGAATATGTACGATCTTTCTCGTTCCATGGCAGGAAACTATCTGATGCAGTTTCGCTACCCTTGGGAAGCCCTGAAGGGCATCAAAGATGAGATTCTTGCTCTGGGGGAGAAGCTTTCCAAAGAAGAATATACGGAGGTTACCCCCCAGGTTTGGGTACACAATACCGCCAAAATTGCGCCTACGGCCTTTTTGGGCGCTCCCTGCATCATCGGAGCCGGCACGGAGGTGCGCCATTGCGCGTTTATCCGCGGCAGCGCTCTGGTGGGGGAAAACTGCGTGGTTGGCAACTCTGTGGAGCTGAAAAATGTAATTCTTTTTGACAATGTGCAGGTGCCCCACTACAACTATGTGGGCGACAGCATTTTGGGCTACAAATCCCACATGGGCGCAGGCTCTCTTACCAGCAATGTGAAGTCCGATAAGACCCTTGTGGTCATCCACGGGGAAGAGGACATCCCTACCGGGCTGAAAAAAGTGGGCGCCATGCTGGGCGACTTTGTGGAAGTGGGCTGCAACTCCGTCTTAAACCCCGGTACGGTCATTGGGCGAAGCTCCAATGTCTACCCCCTGTCCTGCGTTCGGGGCGTTGTTCCGGAAAGCAGCATCTACAAAACCGGCGGCGTGATTGCCCCCAAAAAATAAGGCTATTATGGCCTTTCAGGAGAAGAAAAATGGGAAAATATTTTGGAACTGACGGCTTCCGTGGGGAAGCCAATGTAAATCTGACGGCTGACCATGCCTACAAGGTGGGCCGCTTTTTGGGCTGGTATTTTGGCGAACTGAAGCGCCGTGCCGGGTGCAGCGAGAAGCCCCGCATTGTCATCGGTAAGGATACCCGGCTCAGCAGCTATATGTTTGAGTATACTCTGGTGGCGGGTATGACCGCCTCCGGCGCGGATGCTTATATGCTCCATGTTACTACCACCCCCTCGGTGGCCTATGTGACCCGGCTGGACGAATTTGACTGCGGCATTATGATTTCCGCCAGCCATAACCCCTACTATGACAACGGCATCAAGCTCATCAGCCGTACCGGCGAGAAGATGGACGAGGATACCATTTTGCTCATTGAAGACTATATCGACGGCAAGCTGAACCTGTTCGGGCAGAGCTGGCCGGAGCTTCCCTATGCCCATAAGGCAAACATCGGCCGTACAGTGGACTATGTTGCCGGGCGTAACCGCTACATCGGCTACCTGATTTCTCTGGGGCTGTACTCCTTTAAGCGGGTCAAGGTGGGTCTGGACTGCGCCAACGGCGCAAGCTGGAACATTGCCAAGAATGTCTTTGATGCTCTGGGGGCAAAGACCTATGTGATCAACGCCGAGCCTAACGGCGAGAACATCAATACCAATGCCGGCTCTACCCATATCGAGGTTTTGCAGAAATTCGTGGTGGAAAACGGTTTGGATGTGGGCTTTGCCTACGACGGCGACGCAGACCGCTGCCTGTGCATTGATGAAAAAGGGGGCATCATTACCGGCGACCATATTCTCTATATTTTGGGCCAGTACATGAAGGCCAAAGGTCAACTGGACAACAACACCGTGGTTACTACCGTGATGAGCAACTTCGGCCTGTACAAGGCTTTCGATGAAAAGGGCATCGACTATGCCAAGACCGCCGTGGGCGATAAGTATGTCTATGAGTATATGTCTGCCAACGGCTGCCGTCTGGGCGGTGAGCAGTCCGGTCACATCATTATCAGCAAGTACGCCACCACCGGCGACGGTATTCTTACCAGCCTGAAGATGATGGAAGTTATGCTGGCTACCAAAAAGACCATGAGCCAGCTTTGCGAGGGGCTGAAGATTTACCCTCAGGTGCTGAAAAATGTAAAGGTTAAGTCTAAGCCTGAAGCCCAGAATGACCCTGTGGTGCAGAAGGCTGTCAGCGATGTGGCTGCCGCGTTGGGGGATTCCGGCCGCATTTTGGTGAGAGAGTCCGGTACTGAGCCTGTGATTCGGGTTATGGTGGAAGCGCCCAGTGAAGAGCTGTGCGCGAAATATGTGGATCAGGTGGTGGATACCATCTGCGCCCAAGGCCATGCCCGTATTTGATGTTGCTTGAAGGCTCTCTGACAATCGGGGAGCCTTATGAAGAAAAAAGAGGAGAAGCTGCAGTGAGCAAGAGAAAAGAGCATTTATCGGAAAATGCCCACGCTTCCCGGTGGTGGGTACTGGCGATGTATGATTTTCTGCCTCTCATCGCTATTTTCTACTTCATTCTGGTAGTCAGTCCCAGCTCGACAAGTCAGGTTATGTCCGGCTGGCCGCTGCTCGGCCAGATTGCGTTGGGCACGATCTGCATATATGCCTGCCGTGGGATTTTCCGGGTTTATAAATGCGTATGGCGCTTTGCCGATGCTTACAGCTATATTCGCCTGATGCAGGCGGATGTGATTGCCGGCGTGCTGTACTATCTGTTGGGCATGGTGCTGCCTATACCGCAGGCAACTTTCCTGCGGAAGGTGGTAATTGTATCCACCAACCTGCTGTGCAGCATTTGTATGCGCCTTATCTACCAGTTCCTTTACCAGCAGTCCAGCCGCAATTCCCGCATGGCAAAGCTCCTGCGGCCCATTCTCAAGCTGGTTTTCCGTCTGGATATCGAGCCTCAGACCAACCGGGATATGCGTATTAAAATCGCCATCGTGGGTGCGGGCCGTGTGGGTACTACCTTGGCTGACGAGCTTTTGGGCAGCAGCAAGGCTCCCTACCTGCCCTGCTGTTTCATCGATACCGACCGGGAGAAGGTAGGCCGCCGGATTTACAATCTGCCCGTGCTTTCCGAGCAGGATGCTACCATAGAACGCTTGGCGGAAATGAATGTGCAGGAGATTGTATTCGCCCTGCCCAAGGCGGACGCTGAGAAAAAGCAAGCCCTTTATGAGCACTATAAGCATACCGGCTGCCGCCTGAAAACCTATGACTACCCCTTGGCCCAGACTACCGAAAACGGCAAGCGGCACATGCGTGAGTTTGATATCAACGATTTGCTGTTCCGTCAGGAGCGGATGTTTATCGACGATGCTACCGTTGCCTATTATGAAGACCGTACGGTGCTGATTTCCGGCGGCGGCGGCTCCATCGGCAGCGAAATGTGCCGCCAGATTGCCAAAATGGGCCCCAAAAAGCTGGTCATTTTGGATATCTACGAAAACGGTGCCTACGATATCCAGCAGGAACTGCGTATCGCTTATGGCGAAAAGCTTGCTACCTGTGTGGAGATTGTCTCGGTGTGCGATCGGGAGCAGCTTCGCAAGGTGTTTGCTGCCCATCGGCCCAATATTGTTATCCACGCTGCGGCGCACAAGCATGTGCCCCTTATGGAGCGCAACTGCTGCGAGGCCGTACACAACAATGTATTCGGCACGCTGAACATTGTGGAGGTTTCCGAAGAATTTGGGGTATCCAAGTTCATTATGGTATCTACCGATAAGGCGGTAAACCCCACCAATGTCATGGGCGCAACCAAGCGGATGTGCGAAATGATTGTTCTAAGCCGCAGCGGCAAAACCAGCTTCTCCGCTACCCGCTTTGGCAATGTTTTGGGCAGCAACGGCAGCGTGATTCCGCTGTTTAAGCGCCAAATCGCCAACGGCGGCCCGGTGACCATTACCGACAAGCGGATTATCCGCTACTTTATGACCATCCCCGAAGCCTCCCAGCTTGTGCTCCAGTCCGGGGCTATGGCGAAAAAAGGCGAGCTTTTTGTGCTGGATATGGGCAAACCCATCAAAATTTTGGACTTGGCGGAGAATATGATCCGCCTGTCCGGTTTTGAGCCTTATGTGGACATTGAAATTCGGGAGACCGGCCTGCGTCCCGGCGAAAAGCTCTACGAAGAGCTGCTCATTCGCCCGGAGGAGTTGGATAAGACGGATAATAATATGATCTACATAGAGCGCAGTTCTCCCCCTGACCCCAAGGAGATTGCCGAAAAGCTGGATATTCTGCGAGCCGCTCTGAAAACCGGCGATGATGATACGGTGCGCAAGGCCCTTAAGCAGGTAGTTCCTACCTACCACAGCCCCGAATCCGTCAACGATCACGCCCAAAAGGCCCGGGAAATGCAAATGGTGTAGGGGAGGCGTTTCGCCCCCCACTTTGCAAGGCTAGGGAAACTCTGAATAAATCGTCTGCGGCTGGAGGGCGAATCTTTTGTCACATCCGTTCAGTTTTAAAAATGGGAAATACACAAAGTATTCCTCCATTTTTAGAACTTTCGGCTGAGCC
>JBJDYH010000168.1:0-12941 GCA_051867135.1 Faecousia sp.
GCCGCTGGAGTGCGGATACTGCGTTCTCTGCTGCTCCTTTATTCTCCAGCAAGAAGATAAGCTCTGTCTGCCCGCTATGCCCATATTCCTTTTGGGCTACATCGTAGCTCATATAGACAGTGGGCATTTCACTTCCATCATCGAATATACCGCAGACAATTGCTTTTCGATCTGCGCCACTTACCTTCATCATCACGGTGTCCTCCGGGGATACTGTAATGGTTTGATGCTCTTGGGAAAAGGAGTTTGCGGCAGCTTTGTTGAGAATCAGATAGGGCATATTGGAGCTGTCCGGGTATATGGTTCCCTTCAAAAAATTTAGGCTGAGGAAGCTGCTGTACACAGCCTTTATCTCGCAATCCAACTCAAAACCGTTCATTGAAAGGCTGGAATTTAGCTTCAGAACTGGGCTTATTCTTTTCACCCCTTCTATCTGTAAAAGGGTGTTCAGATCAATACTGCCGCTGTCTGTGGTGGCAGTCAGCTCATAGGGGGTGTTCTTTTCAGTCTGTATCTGTTGGAAGGTCTGGCTGGCTGGGAACAGGAAGTACAGGCCCAGACACAGCAGAATCAGGGCGGCAATGCCGCAACGGGGAATGGTCTTTAGGGCAATCTTACAGATATGCGCCGCCGCGGTTCTTTTTCTTGCGTTTGATAAGAATAAATCCAATTCCTGCTGCAAGGATCACACCTCCCAAGATCAGTACGGAGATCCACCACTGACCTGCCGCTTTTTCTCCTGCGTCTTCCCCTGAAGCAGTCTGCGCCACTTCAACCACAGGTCGGTTTACTGTGGTTTCAAATTGTGTTTCCTGCTGGTATTCCTGGCCTGTTTCGTCCTCATAAATCAGAGTAACAGTACCGACAGTATTGCCATACTGGCTTCCGTTTTCATTCCCTTGACTGGCATTGAGCGCAATGATATACAGTTCCACCTCCGTAGTGGCAGAGGAACCGGCATCCATAGTGCCAATATAGCCGGTATTCGCCGGGGCGAATCCGTAGCCGGATACGGTGCAGCGGACATTATACATGGGGTCGCGGCCCATGTTCATTACCTGCAAGGACAGAGGAATGGTTTCACCCACGGTCACGCTCTGTGAAAACCTCGGCATTACCAGTTCCATATTTGCAGGCTGATGGATTTCTACAATCGTCGAGCCGGAAGATGACAGATTTAGGGTCTTACTGCTATCATAGTTGAATGTAAAATTCAAGTTGTACTTGCCTGCCGGGATAGAAGCGTCGCTGCCCAAACGAAAGGTTAGCTCCGTTTCCCCACCCGCAGGAATTTTGTCCACCTGAAACACATTGGTATTTTCCAAAAGATTGATATGCAGGTTTCCGGTATCAATCTTTACCAGCATATTCTTGACGCTCTTGGTGGCAAGGGAATTTTTCAAGGTTACAGTGAGGGTAAATTCCTCCCCGGCCATGACCTTATCCGGCTGAACCACACTATTGGAGATATAAACCACCGGTTCCGCAGTAGCCACCTCCGGAGCTGGCTGCGTGACCTGATTGGATTTCCCGTCGGTAATGGTTACATAAATGGTATAGCTGCAATCGATAGGCGTCCCGGAATCATCGTATCCCGATATATTGACTGCTACCGGATACACACCGTTGATTCTCTCGCTGGACAGCTTGACGGTAAATTCAATCAGAAACAGTTCCTTTTCCTCATTGCTGTTTTTGGGAGTGACAGTTTCCATTTCAAAGGTCTTTTCGTAATTGGCCATTACAAAAGGCGAGGAAGCTCCTGAACCCAGGCCAAGGGAAACCTTGATCCTGTTTTGATAAATATTGCCGTTGCTCAGCATAGGAAGAACGATGTACATAAAACCGTTTTCCGTTCTCGGCACATAACCATCCTCATAGGCTTTGTCCATGCCGGCGTAAATATTCTCAGTATCGATTGTCAGCGCGGTTGGAATGGTGTTTTCCGGGACGGGAGGGGCAGAAGGCTGCGTTGGTTCTGTGCTGGGGTCAGTTGGATCTGTACTTGGCGTAGTTGGCTGAGTGGGCTGTGATGGTTCCGTAGGCTGAGTGGGCTGTGACGGGTCCGAAGGCTGCGAGGACTCCGAAGGGTCTGGCTCTGTGGCACCCCCTGTCTGCTCCAGCAGTTCCGTTTGACCGTTTTCCGATGTAGCTCCGATTGTTGCTGTAGATTCATCTGTAGACACTGTATCCTCAGCAAAAGCTGTAACCGGAGAACTTGCAACAAACAGGAATGCCAGCAGAACGGCAAGTATTCTTTTGTTCATGGTGATACCTCCTCGGTTATACTCTCAGCATCTGCGTCCAGTTCACTTGCTCCGGGGCCGGTGCGCCGCTAAGATAAATGAGAACGCTGTCTTTGGGTCTTATGGCATGGAAAGCCTGCCACAAGGCATCTCTGTCAATGTCAGGTAAATCATCCAGAAAACCATTCAGGACGATCACCTGCGGATTTCGAATCACCGCTCGGATCATTGCCGCATGTGCCTGTTTTCGGGCATTGCACTTTCCGGGGACATTGAACAGATTGTGCAGGGGCATGAGTTCCGACGTCAGCTTGCGAATCTCTGAAATGATGCTTTCATCGTCCATCCCTGCCAGTTTCATGGGCAATGCAATCTGATCGATCATCCGCAGTTCCGGGATCAGGCCCAAATCCTGCGGCACCGCCCCGATGGTATCCCGGCGAAAGGCGGCAGCTTCATGGGCGGTCATTTCATAAGGATTCCTTCCGCAGATCTTTACTTCACCCACATCGGGTCTGCGAAGTCCACACAACACTTCAAAATGGGTTTCACACCGCTTGGGGGAGCCAACCACAAAGAGGTTATCCCCGGCCTTGCCGACGATGGACAGCAGCTTATCTTTTCTGCCGATGCTTTTTAAGTCCGCTATATAGTTGGCATTCAACAGTTCTTCCATCATCTCACCACCGTTAGAACACCTGCATCCATTTCGCAAACCGTATCGCACAGTTCGTCAATATCCACCTGATTGTGGCTGGCAAGGATCACCGTCTTACCCTCTGCCCGCAAACCCTTGATAACATTGCGGATATGGACAACACCGTATTTATCCAGTCCGTTGAAAGGCTCGTCCAGGATCAGCAGGCTGGGATCTTCCATCAATGCCTGCGCGAATCCCAACCGCTGGCGCATACCAAGGGAATACTTGCCCACAGGCTTTTTCATATCCGGGTCTAGGCCGACCTGTTCCAGAACCGCCCAGATAGTATGGTTATTGGCTTTCTTTTGGAGAGAAGCCAGAATTTTCAAATTTTGGCTTCCGGACAGGTGGGGCAGAAAACCCGGAGTTTCTATAATGATTCCAATGTCCTCCGGGAAATCTGTATCCCTGCCCACTTGTTTGTGATTGACAAAGATGGTGCCGCTGTCGGGCTTTAGAAAGCCGCAGATGCACTTCATCAGAACCGTCTTACCGGAACCGTTGTTACCCACGATGCCATGAATCTTTCCGGTTTCAAAGCTGTGGGACACATCCTTGAGGACGTGTTCTTCGCCAAAGGACTTGTTTACGCCCTGGACTTCGATCATTGCATCCATGAAATCACCCTTCCGTTCCGGTGAAATTGAAATTGTAGCGCTTTGCCGCCCGGACAGCGGCGAAATAGAGAATTACCGTCAAGGTAATAAAAATCGTGTATGACTGCCAAAGCCTTGGCAGCTTGTCATAGCCAAAGTTGTGCATATGAAATGTGGCATGGTTTAGCGGGGACAGCCAGCCGATGGTGACATTCGCAATATAGTAGGCTTCGTCCGGGAGCCGCAGGATCAGCTGGATGGTATCCGGCTGCATGAGAATACCGTACAAACTGAACACCAGCACACTGACAACACCCGCCGCCTGTCCATAGCGGAGATTACACACCAGCATGATCATCACCATCACCCCGGCATAGCCCAGCATCAGCGTAAAGATGCTAAGCATACTCTGGTAAGGCCAGCTCATTTCCAAGGTCTTGACCAGTGCCGGGATTGCCACCCGTTTCCCGGCATTGGTATAGCCGAGAATCGCCGCAGTGGGGCTCCACATATTGGCAGGAAACGCATATTTCATGGAAAGCAGGATGGTGGATACCAGCACAAACAGCATATAGATGGAGGTTGCGGCAATGATGTAAATGACCTGACCCGTGATCCATGTTCTTCTGTCTGTCCGAACAAGATAGAAAGGTGTACCGGAGGACAGGAACGGCATATCCGCAAACAGCATCACCAGCATCACCGAGGACAGCAGAATGGAATTGCTGTCACCAAAGCTCCAGATGAAGGTCTCCACCAGCTGCAAGGTGGTATTATGCTCCACAGCAAAGCGGACTGCCTTATCGGTCAGTAAAAAGCAGAGAATAAAGGACAGGGCGAAGGTCACAACGATTCTGGGATTGCCCCGCCAGAGCCGGAAGTTGTACCCGGCGATGGAAAAGGCTTGTCTGATTTTCTTCATAGCTGCTGCAACCTCCTCCCTGCCCGGAACGCAAACAGGATCGCAAAGATAAGGGTCATTTCAAGTAAGAAGATGGCAGCTCCCCAGCATCCAAAGGGCCAAGCAGCAGGGTCTGTCCATGTTTTGGGGTAGATGAGGAACACTTCGGAAAAGTACCGCTCATAGAGGATTACCAGAAGATAGTACAGAACAAAAGGTGTTGCATAAGAAATGTACTTGCTTTCCATGAGGGTACTCATGGCCATGCCCACAACAGACCAGAAGCCGCCATTTAGGAATAGCAGGAAGCAGATTTCTACAAGGCCATCGATAGACGAAGGTTCCATGCCCTCGATCTCCCGTTCTATGGGGATCAGTACCGCTGCGGTGGCTCCCCATGCAATCAGCGCACCGGAGAGGATAGCCAGACCGCCAACCAGGAAACCCACGATGATACGGCTCACAATATATGTACGGTAGCTGCTGCGGATCAGAAAGAACCGGGCAAATTTGCTTTTCAGATCGTCCACGAAGCAGCCGCCAAAGGGTAGTGCAGCCAAAATCGGCAGGAAGGAAATGAGGGCATCCGATTGGAAACTCTGCATCAGCAGATTCACGTGCAATCCCTCTATAATGGAGTTTTCACGATACGCCCGGATAAGAGGGTTCATGAAGTTCAGTATCATCACCCCGGCGGTCAGCAACGGCACAAGAAACATCCAGATATTCGCGGCCTGCCGAAAGCCGCTGGATATTGCGTTCTTCATGATGACACCCCCTATTACTTCTTGATTATATAAACTGGGAAAGATGGATACTTTAAGGAAACCTAATCAATCTCCTAAGAAATTCCTAATTATGCGGCTATATTATTGTAATCACACACCGGCTTATGCCGGTGTGTGAAATGATTTAGGTCGGACTGGGATTCTGAAGCTCAATTACGGAACCATCTACTGCATTCAAGCAAACCAATGGACAGAAGTCTTCTGTTCCCCTCATCTGTGAATAAGAATCGTAAACAGTTCCAGTATTCTGCCCGCAGTATTCGATGGAGCCACTCAGCATGAGTGCCGGGACATAATAGTAGCTATCGTCTGTATTGGGTGCCTTGACACGGGTCATACCATAATCCACCTGTGTAATATGGATCCTGCAAATAATATTTTCACCAAATTCTTCTTCATAGCTCTCGATCATAGACGCAGGAACAAAATACGCGCCAGAATCGCTGAGAGACAGATGGCTCTTCGCCTTCTCCATCAGCTCGTCAATGCCCAATGTGGCCACATTGTCGTTGAGAATCTCGGTCACGTCGATACTGGAAGACAGCTGGAAGGAGATCAGACTGCCGTCGGCGGAGAATCTGAAGTTCGCGTCCGTTAGGTAGTAATTGGAGGAATAGACCTCTTTGCTTCTCAGATTGTCCAGCTGGGGACGGCGGAAGGCAGGGACGCCATTGATCACAGGCACCGCGTTGACACAGATGACATACTCCGGTGTGTCGCCATAGTAATTGATGGTCTGTAAGTAACATTCATCCACCAGCCAGTCCCCCAGCTCCATCTGAGCCAGCAGCTCAGAGGCCTTTGCCTGGGCGGCCTCCATCTGGGCGTCGGTGGGCTTGTCCGTTCTGCAGAGCCGGGCTTCGTAAGTCCGGATGTCGATGGTGTCGGGAGAAATACCGCCGTCTCCCAGTCTGACGATGATATTGTTGATTTTGAAGTCATCCTTATTTCTGGTGGACACCGTGTAGATGTACCCGATTCCGTTGGCCGTAACCTCGGCCTCTATCCCATAATTATCGTCCGAGACATCCATTTGTGCGACTTCATCCGGGGAATAGAAGTAATGGGAATCCGGTTTCAGCGTCCATTCGCAGGGCACCCGGGGATCTGCCTCCTGGAAATTATCATAGGCTTCGCTGTAGGCCGCAATGAATTCCTTGACGACTTCCGCAATGGACTCCACATTCCTTTCGTCACCGTACAGGTCCCGCAGGAATTCCAGATCGGTGTATTGCGCCCATTTGGTGAGAAGCTCCTGGACCTGGCTCTTTGAATAGATGGTTTCTTTCGGAGCTAATATGGGTCGCGCCTCATAAAATTCAGCGTCCCCAAACAGAACCTCCGCCACACGCTTGGCGTCCTGCTCAGTCAGATAATGGGGTGTTACCTCCGCCACGGGCATGGGGGCGTTGGAAACCTCCGTGTCGACATTCAAGGTGAATTCCACACTGCCGTCGGTGCTGGAGAAGCTGCCAGTATACTGCACCCTCTGGCTTGCCGGGGAATCCTGGCCTTCCGCCGGTTTGGTAGCGGACTGCACCACATTGGCGTCAAAGGAACCATCATTCTTGCTGGTTACCACTTCCTTTTCCGGATTGGCTGCACAGGCGGTCAAAATGGTGAAACACACAATAAAGGATACCATGCTGACCCATTTTCTGGGCTGCTTCCAATTTGCCATATTTTTGATTCTTCCTTTCGTATCTCCCTCGCCAAAGGCTAGGGGCGAACCCGCGATGATGCGGCGTCCCATGGCAAGGGACAGCAGCGACGCGGAATAGTCTGCCCGGATGCCCTCGCCCAGTTTTTTAATAACCGCTTCGTCACAGCTCATTTCCATATCCTTGCCGGAGAGGATAAAGGCTGCCCAAACCAGAGGATTAAACCAATGAATGCACAGCGCAGCAAAAGCAAGATGTTTCGCAACATGGTCAAATCTTCGTAGATGGTACTGCTCATGGGCAATGATGTATCCCATCTGCTTTACAGGCAGATCAGAGGGAAGATATATCTTGGGGGAAAACAAGCCTGCAACGAAGGCTGAATCAATGTGGTCCACAAGATAAATGTTACCCTTAAGCTGACAAGCACCTGTTAGGTGTCTGCGGAATCGGAAATAGCTGCCGATACCGACCAAGAACAACACTGCCATTCCGGCAATCCAAACGTAGGTTATGATTTCCGCTACAGATACAGATTTAACCTGGGGCTGCACATCCGCTTGCTGATTCTGCTGAGGCATCGGAATATCTGGGATTTCCGTACGAACGGGATTTTGCACTATGATTTCCCGATAGCCCCCAGCGTTCGTCGGGATGTATTCCACGCTGCTGGTAATACCATCCGATTCCGCCACAGGCGCATCCAGCAGACCCAGCAGGGATACCGGGGACGGCAGGGACACCGGGCAGAGGAGCCGGAACAGGACTACCGTCCACAGTGCATAGGAAAACACCTTGGGTGATTTCCGTAAAATGAATCGTGCTGCGATCACAAGCACAATAACCAAACTGGCGGTCAGGCTCATGTTCAGCACCTTTGCGAAGATTTGAGTTAAGGTCATGGGATCACCCCCTCATGCTGTCGATGATCTTCTGCAATTCATCGATTTCTTCCTGGTCCAGTTTCTTCCGGGAACCGAAGGAAAGAACCAGCGCAGGCAACGATCCATGAAATGTCTCCTTGACAAATTTCTCACTCTGGTAAGAGTTGTACTCCTCTTTGGATACAAGGGACGTGACCATGCTGTTTTCCATCTTAAAAAATCCTTTTTCTGACAGCTTCTTCAAAATGGAATAGGTGGTCGTCCGCTTCCACTTCAATTCTTCTGCGCACAAATCTACGAGTTGTTTTGTTGTCATTGGTTCGTTATCCCAGATAATGTCTGCAAACCGGGATTCGATAGCACCTAACTTATAATCTTCCATAGTAGTACCTCCTAAGTTGTCTGTTATCAACCGACAGCTATAGTCTATCGCGAACAGACACATTTGTCAAGGCTTTTTAAGAAGAATTAAGAATTTGGGTAGAAATTTGATGCAATAAACCCCCACTTAATAATACAGTGGGGGCGATGTATTAAGATGCGCCTATGATACTTCCGTCGATGGCATTGATCCAGACCAAGCATCTGCTCTTATCCGGGTCTCGTATAACAAAGGAATCCACTTCATTGTCCGTACCTTTGTCATAGTATTTCGTCGTGCCATAAACTGCAAGGGTGGGTGTATAATAGTAGGTAAAGTCCTTGTTTGCCACCTTCACCCTTACGAGACCAAGTTGAACTTGATCCAGTTCGATCTTACAGGTCACAGGCGTTTCATAATATATGGATAGGAGATAATAGTCCCGGGTCTCTTCGATGCCAGTCAGGGCCAAATGATCCTTTGCTTTACTCAACAGCTCCTCCATAGAGAGGGTGGCGGCTCCTTCGTTGACGACTGCGCTGATGTCAACCGGAGAAATCATATCAAAATAGATCAGATCGCCGTTTGCGGAGAAATAAATGCTGGCATAAGCATTATCATAATTGGAAGCGTTGGCATCTTCACTGGTTAGATTTTCGATGGGCTGGTCAGAAATTGCAGCAGTATCGTTCAGGACGGGCACAGCGTTAATCATCACTCTATATTCAGCGGTATTCCCGAAAAGCTCTTCGGATACTTCTGCATCGCTGACCTGCCACTGACCCACACCCATCTGATCCAGTAAAGACTGCGCTTTCTCAGATAACTGATTAACCTGTTCTTGGGTAGGCTTGTCTGTCCTGACAAGCTTGCTGCACAGGTAATCTTTATTCAGATAGTCCCTGTTGTTGCCTAAGCCGATAGAAAGGCTATTGAGCTTATAATCACTCTTGTCCCGCTGGACTACATAGACGTAATACTCTAAATCTTCTATGTACGCCGTGGCATGGATGACCTTGTTGCCATAGGAGGGCGATACATAGAGACTCTCATCCTGGAAGGTCCAGTCGCACAACGGCCGGGGATTTTCTTCCGGGGCAGTTTCCAGCATGACAGTGTAGTATTGCATTGTACGTTTCAGAATATCCAGTTCGTCCGTGCAGTCGTAGTCGGGGCCAAAACCAAGCAGCTCCCTAATTGCGCTCTCATTGGCAAGCTCTGTCATCCAGCGGATCTTCTTTTGAAGCTCTTCCTTGGAATACTGGGGATCGTCCTTGTGAACTTGTTCCCGCCATTCCGCATCACCCAGCAGAACATTGCAGATATTCTTAACCTCTTCTCCGGTAAAGAAGTGGGGAACCACTTCCACAATAGGCAGGGGGTCGGAGGTGATTTGCTGCTGCAAATCCATCACATAATCCACTGTTCCATCCTGGCTGGTAAAGGTGTCTGTATAGACGATTTCCTCATCCAACGGCGCTGTGGCAGCTATCGTCATGTTCTGCTCAAATACACCGTCATTCTTACTGGTAACACTGCCCCGATCCGGGTTAGTTGCACAGGCAGTCATGGTCGAAAAACACATGACCAGGGCAAGAACGCCGCACAGTCGCTTTTTTACTTGCTTCATAAATGGACACATCCTTTCGCAGTTTGTTTTATCCTACGGTCAGATTATAGCAAATTGGACATGGGTGGTTCGTTAATGAAAACTAATTGTTTTCCTAAGATTCTCCTAATTTCAGATTCCGCATATACCAATGCCCTCTCTTACAGGGGGCATTGGAACATTCACGATGCGTTCTGGGCGGGCAGCTCCACCGTAAATGTTGTGATCTGCTTCTCGCTGGTAACCGAAATGGTGCCGCCATGGGCAACTACAATTTCCTTTGCGATGGCCAGGCCCAGACCGGCTCCGCCAGTATTGGTGGATCTGGCATCGTCCAGACGATAGAACTTTTCAAAGATCCTATCCAGCTTCTGCTTCGGGATCGTCTTGCCGAAATTGGAGATGGAAACATGGATCGTGTTCTCCCGCTTTTCCGCATAAATCTCTATTTCCGTATTGTCATAGCTATACGCAACCGCATTCTTTAGAATGTTATTGAATACACGAGCCAGCTTAGCAGAATCTGCCGCAATGGGCAGGTCCTCGTCTGCGTGGATGCTGATAGATTTTCCGTGCTGTTCCAGAACTGGGTAGAACTCGTCCGCCATCTGCATGAGCAAGAAGCCCAAATCAAAGGTTTCTTCCTCCAGCACGATCTCTTGGAGGTTGTAGCGGGTAATGTCAAAGAACTCGTTGATAAGGCTTTCCAACCGTAAAGCCTTTTCCAATGCAATACCCGTGTATTTTGCTCTCTGCTCCACAGGCATGTCCGGCGCTTCTTGCAGCAGGCTTATGTATCCGATCACAGAGGTCAAGGGCGTTTTCAGATCATGGGCAAGATAGGCAACCAGTTCATTCTTTCGCACGGATTCTGCCCGGAGCCGTTCCTCACTGTTCTGGAATTGCTCTTTCAAAAGAACGGTGTAATCTGCCATATTTTCATATTGGCTTGGGAAAATCTTCTTGTCCTCCTTGACGAAATATCGGCGCATGAGTTGTTCCAGCTCCTGAGCGGTTTGTCGTTGGGTGCTGCGGCGAACAAGCACAAATGTAATGACAATGCTTGCAGCCCATGCAATGGCCATAACAGCACCGCCCGTGTAAATGAACTTCTTCAGGGTATCCCACTTCAGATCATAGACGTGCCACTTGCCACCATTGAGAAAGGTAGCATAGCCCATATCGATGAAAAATCGTTTGTAAAGCCAGTTGAAAAACTTTTGGTCAAATGCAATGCTCAAAAAGAGAAACAGGCCGACGGCTGCCGCCGTAATAATAGCGGCAAATATTATTACCTTGACGGTTGTATTGATTTTAGTTTTCAATTTTATACCCCACTCCCCAGACGGTCTTGATGTACTTGGGGGACTCAAAGGAATCGCCCATCTTTTCACGCAGGTGCCGGATATGCACCGTGATGGTGTTGTTGTTCTTGGTGTAGTATTCCTCACCCCAGACACCATGGAACAGCTCCTCGGCACTGACCACACTTCCCCGTTTCTGGCAGAGAATTTTCAGAATTGCAAATTCCGTAGGGGTCAGAGAAAGTGGCTTTTCATTTAAGGTACATTCCCGGGTGCGGCTATTTAGAACCAGGCCGCTGTATTCAATCACATCTCCGTCCGGCTGAGCTCCGGTATTATACTGCTTGTACCGACGAAGCTGGGCTTTTACACGGGCTACCAATTCCAGCGGCAAAAAGGGTTTGGTGACATAATCGTCTGCACCCAGAGTAAGGCCGGTGATCCGGTCTACCTCCGCAATCTTGGCGGTCAGCATAATAACCGGATAGTTATAGTCCCGGCGAATCCGTTTGCAGATTTCAAAGCCATTCATATCCGGGAGCATCACATCCAAAATCGCCAGATCCAGCTTTTCTTTACTGATGCAGTCCATTGCTTCCTGCCCAGAGTAACACTTAAAAACGGTGAACCGTTCATTTTCAAGATAAAGCGCGACAAGATCGGTTATTTCCCGTTCATCGTCCACGATCATTACACATTCGGCCATATCTCACACTCCCATTATCAGTATCTATATCTTACCGTATGGTTTATCCTCTGTCCACAAAGACTTTCCTAAGAAATTCCTAATTTTGTCACATAGAAATTTGGATGGAACAGTGATGCCACCAAAATCAGATTGCATCCAAGCCTCAGATTTACTCACATCTGACCATTTTTAACTTCACCATATTGATAACCGTTTCTTTTTTACATTTGGGACAGTACAGGGGGAATTTCAAGAGAACGGTATCTTCAAAAACTTTAATCTCTGTCATTTTGTTGCAAATGGGACAGGGAACCCAATGCGGCACACGGTCTTCGTTATTCATGGTAATCCTCCTCACAGTATGAATGTACTACCTACAATATAGGTTTCCACGCTTTTCGTCAAATGTGTGAATCTCTATTCGCTCTAAGGATAATCATTATACATCATAATTCTGCATCCGTACAGCCACATGAACTAATTATGAAAAAGAAGTCCATATAATAGCAGTACGGTTACATGGACATGGTGGTGATAATGTGCAGTTGAATCAAGCTGTCAGTATGCGGCTTCAGGAGTTGCTTACCGAAAAGAACATGACCCAGTATCAGCTTTCAACCAAAAGCGGACTTCCCCGATCAACGGTTTCCAACATTGTCAATTGTACCTATCCGTCCATGAAGCTGCGCATTATTCACGAGCTCTGCCAGGGGTTTGAAATTGGTGTGAATGAGTTTTTCCAATCTCCATTGTTTGATGAAGATAATTTAGAGCCATAGTAAAACCTATGTACAGATGCCACCCATGCAGGGCGGCATCTTTTCAATTATACGCAGGGATTCCGTAGCCAAAAATCTGAGAATTACCTACTGTGTATTGCCGCCTGCGGCAGCTATCAGAAGTATTCCCTTCGATGGTATATACATAGCCATTCTCGCTCTTCTCCACGATTCCGGTATGGTCGGGTACACCATCTCTGTCCCAGTCGAAGAAAATGATCGTTCCAGGATCAGGGGTAATGCTTCTGTCTGCCCATTGATTTCTGGCTCTGAACCATTGCACACCAGCGCTGCATCCAGCAAACTTTGGAATGACCGTATCCAGATAACCACATTTGTTGGCGCACCAGCTGACGAAACAGGCACACCATTCTACTCGTTCCGTAAATCCGTACCAGCTCCAATAGGGTTCCCCTCCCACATT
>JBJDYH010000169.1:0-2897 GCA_051867135.1 Faecousia sp.
ACGCAAAACAACTCTGACCTCTCAAAGATAAGCGAAAGAGCCAGGGAACGACTAATTTATGAGCTCGACAGTCTTGTCTTTACAGTGGAAGGACTGCTGTCTGTGCTGAAGGAGGATTATTATGGATGATCTGAGCCAATTTGTCCCCGACGTCCGATTTGAAAAGATACCGATCAAAAATCTGGTGTCGAACCAGCAGTATCAGAGAAATCTCTCGCCACGGCACATTCAAAAAACTGTCGAGAGCTTTGACCTCCGCCAGATAAACCCCGTAAAGGTTAGCCGCAGAGATGGGATTAACTATGTATTTAACGGGCAGCACACCATCGAGGTGATCGCCACCGTCTCCGGCTCCCGTGAGACACCCGTTTGGTGTATGGTGTATGAAGATATGGATTACGAGGGAGAGGCCGACACCTTTGCCAATCAGCAGAAAAATGTCAAGCCCCTGCTCCCGTATGAAATTTTCACCGCCAACCTTGAAGCCGGGAACGATAAGCAACTCATGATCAAAGCCATGGTTGAATCCCTGGATCTGACCATCGGCCCCGCCAAGGGACCCGGCATGGTCTGTGCAGTCTCCACGCTGGAAGAAATCTACGACAAGCACGGATACCATGTGCTTGACCGGGTGCTGCGGTTATGCGTTGGTACTTGGGAGGGTGAGGCCAATTCGCTCTCCTCCAATATGCTCCGAGGCGTGTGCCGCCTGGTAGTGGCCTTTGGAGATGAAATGCGCGACGATCTGTTCAAAGAGAAAGTTGGGCGATACTCCGCAAAGGAACTAGCCAGGCAGGCCAAAGACCGCCGGGCCGGGTCTCTTGGCTTCGCAGAAGCTATGCTGCTGGCGTACAACTATAAAATGAAGCATCGACTACGCTGGGGCAAGCTGTATAACAAGAAGGGCAAAGCCGCCGAGGAAATGGAGCTCATGGATATGCCCCTGGATGGCGACAGCGATGAAGATTCGGAGGATGACTGACTTTCAGCAGATCCGCTTCGCCCAGCTATAGAGGGTGTACTATGAGTGGGAAATCATTTATTGAAAAAGGGCAACCCAGTGTCATAATTCATTTTGACAAAGATGGGGTCGTGACTCATACCGAAGAATACAACTTACAAAATGTCCGGCTGAATACATATGACGCTGAGATGCTTGCCCGGACGCTACTTCCCAGAATCCAGGCATTCTACGAGGACCCAAAGAATGTGGCGGCTTTTGAGAAGTGGCAAAAAGAGCGTAAAACGAGAGAAAGCAAAGCATGATGCTTTGGAGCGGAGGCGCATCCCATGAGAACTTGGCATAAATCAATACCCATGAAGATGGCCCACGACAAGCTGGGCGTGTATCGCGGTTCCTGGTCATCTCAGATGGATCGTTACTGGGAATCCGATGATGGCTACTCCGTGGCAAGCCGTCAGATAAGAACCGACTGGGGTACTGTTGAACACGTCACCATTTCCCGTATGGGTGCAGCGGGTAGTGGTGATATCCCCTGGTCGGTCAAACAGGAAATCAAGGATGAGCTATTTGGCAGCCGTGCGACAGCCATTGAGGTATTCCCTTCGAAGAAGAACTTAGTTGATGTGATGGATGTCTACCATCTATGGGTTTTACCGAAAGGCTTCTCTTTGCCCTTTGGAATCCACCCGAACCGCGATCCGCAATGCCCGGTCATTGAACGCGGCTATGATTTTGACATGGAAGCGTGTCTCGCGTGGAATAACAGCCCTGAAAGGAAACGCTTGTTGGGGGATGAGCCACTAACGGATTGACCGCTGTTGCCCCGATTGCCCAGTAGATTTTTTCATAACATCGTGTATAATAATTACGGACAGACGCATATTCTGCGGCAGTTCCAGCTTCGTGTTCGGAGGAGTTATTATGTGCGGTCGGTTTTATGTTCCAGAGGATGACAGGGTCGGAATGCTCCGGGCGGTTCTGGAAAATTTGGAGCATAGGAATGTTATGGTGAAAACAGGCGATGTCTGCCCTGGCGACATGGCAGCGGTTGTTGCCTGCAATCGAAAGATGGAACCCCAGCCGTTTGCAATGGAATGGGGGTTTAAACTCCCTGACGGGAAAAGGGTGTTTAACGCCAGAAGCGAAACCGCCAGCCAGCGGCCCATGTTCGTTGATGGGATGAAACAGCGCCGTTGCCTTATTCCAGCGGCATATTATTATGAGTGGGAAAAGACCCCCCAGGGGAAAACCAAGTACGCAATTGCGCCTGAGAACACAGATGGCTTCTTTCTAGCAGGGATCTACCGACTTGAGGAAGGCGCTCCCGTGTTCTCAGTTCTCACGAAGTCCCCAGCGGAATCCATAGCCTTTATTCATGATCGGATGCCCGTCATTTTGCCCCAAGAGGTTATGGCAGACTGGCTGAATCCCCGCTATCGGGGCGACGAGGTGCTGCGCTCTGCGGTCGGGGATATGGCCTATAGGGTATGTTAATCCCCGGCGCGAAAAACAGGCAGCGAGGTAGTATACCTTACTGCCTATTTGTCTTACCCGTTGATGGAGTGTTCTGGACGCTGAGAAATCACTTGACTGGTCGCAAACTGAGAGCAATAATTGTGGCAGAAAACCAAGGAGGCCGCTATGAAGGTTTCATACAAAAAGCTCTGGAAACTCCTAATCGATAAAGATATGAAGAAAAAAGATTTATGCGTGAAGGCCGGGATCAGCCCAGCTTCTGTCACAAAGATGGGCAGGAATGGCCATGTCACAACAGAGATCCTCCAAAAGATATGTATTGCCCTAGATTGTCAGATTGGGGACATAGTCGAGATAATTCCGGATGAATAGAAACGCAGAAAAAACAGGCAGCAAGGGAAACCTTTCTGCCTGCTCCTATTTTTATGAAATTGGTCGGATACTAGATTTTTGCGGC
>JBJDYH010000170.1:0-2895 GCA_051867135.1 Faecousia sp.
CTATGATGAGATCAAAGCGTATGTTCTGGAGCATAGCGGCTTGAAGGTCAGCAGCTTGTATATCGCACAGGTGAAGCAGAAGTACGGTATCATTGAGCGAGAGAATTACAACAAGCCGAAGTCAGAAAATGCCAAGCAGCCGCAGTGCCCGAAAGAAAAGAAAGATGCTATTGTAGAAGCGTTAGAATTCTTTCATATGCTCTAAAACAGAATCACACATTTCTGCCATTGGTGTGTGAAATTCCACATAAATTCCTATTAAGCTCCACGGCTATTCCATTTTTGCGATGTATACTATCCTTACTGGTGAAAGCCAGAATAAATACAGGATGGTGATATATCATGAAAAAAAGAGTGGCAATGCTTGCTTGTGCGTTGGCGGTAATGCTTTCTCTGGGAACTGTCACCGCTTTTGCAGCAGAGACAACCAGCGAGGAACCGGCGACTTCTTACAGCTACCTGGCAGGTCAGCAGAGAAGCCAGAGCCGCAATGATCTTTATGCACAGGCATCAGAGATCGAGTCTGAGGAAGAACGGGATGCTTTCCTGGCCGAGAATGGTATCAATGACACAGAGTGGTCTGAGGAGGCAGCAGCGAATTTCAGTTATGTTGCTGGTCGGCAGAGGGGCGCATCCTACAGAAGCGATGACTCGACTGACAATGAAAATTCGAATATGAGTTCATACAACTATGTGACTGGTCAGCAGAGAGGCTCCAGCTATCACAAGTAAAAGGCTCTAACAACAGGTGGAATGGCAGACCGACTCAATTTGCGTCAGTCTGCCATTTTCCTTAAATCAGTGAGGTGTATCATGGCTAATATTTGTATTGCAGATGATGAAGAGGATATTGTACAGCTTGTGAGACGGTTTGCGGAATACGAAGGGCATCAGGTGTGGACTGCTTCAAACGGTTTTGAGGCAGTGGCAGTATGCTGCAATAACGACATTGATGTTGCAATCCTTGACATCATGATGCCAGAGAAGGACGGCTTTGAAGCCTGTAAAGAGATACGGGAACGGAAGGATATCCCTGTCATTATACTGTCTGCACTTGGTCAGGAATATGATAAACTGATGGGTTTTGAGCTTGGAATCGACGATTATGTGGTAAAGCCCTTTTCCCCAAAGGAACTTTTGGCAAGAGTAAATGTTGTGGTAAAACGTCATCAGAAACAGGAAAGGAAGCCGCAAAGAGAAATTCGCCTGAACGGTATCGTAATAGACACATTGGGCAGAAGCGTCTTTATAGACGGCAGGAAAACAGAGCTGACTGCCAAAGAGTATGAACTACTGCTCTACCTTGTAAAGAACAAGGGAATTGCCCTGTCCAGAGAACAAATTCTGAACGATATATGGGGATATGATTATCTGGGAGAGGACAGGACAGTAGATTGGCAGATCAAGCTGCTTCGGAATAAACTCGGGAAATATCGCAGCAATATTGTTACGTTGCGTGGAATGGGGTACAAATTTGAAGATCAGGCGTAAATCTTTCGGAATCAAATTGTGGTCATACTTTATTTTATTTGCTGCAATTATATTTGTGATTTTGTGGCTAATTCAAACTGTTTTTCTGCAAAGCTTTTATTCCAGGATGGCTATTGCCAATCTGAATAAGGCGGCTCAGGAAATTATCAGCCATCAGGATGGGGCGGATATCCTTGCAAGAATTGATGAAACAGCCATGAAAAATTCGCTGTTAATCTTTTTGACTGATGAAAACGGTGAGGTTTTATACAGCGTGGACGAATACAGTACACTGTATAGTGCTGTAGAAGATGAAAATAACAGCAGCAAAAATCCCTATCGTTCGGATAAAGGCTCCATGAGTTGGGAGCAGGGAGCAATTCGGAATCTCCCCTACAGTCATATGGAACTGATTGCACAGCTTTTGGTGTCCGGCAACACCAGTATAGGATATATAACTTCTGATGGCAGCGCCTATGTTTCTGCCACAAGACTTAGTACCTGTAACGTTTTTCCGGAGGAAGACGTAATCCTGTGTATCAGTATGCCTTTGGGAACCGTTGATGTCGCAACAGGAATTTTGCAGATACAGCTGATGTGGATGTCTATCCTGTCATTTGTGCTTGCTTTTGTACTCGCTTTCTTTTTGGCACGGAGATTTGAAAAGCCTATTCAGGAACTGGCTTTTCAGGCAAGGAGAATCTCACAGGGAAAGTTTAACATAGTGGAAAAAGCAGGATTTTGTACGGAGCTTGATGATCTGGCAGAGACCTTAAATGAGACTGCCCATTCTTTAGAGCGACTGGAAGATTCTCGGCGTGAGCTGTTGGCCGGTGTCTCTCATGATTTGAGGACGCCGCTGACTATGATGAAAGGGTATGCGGAAATGCTTCAGGAGTTTTCCTGGAAGGACGAGCAGACGCGGAATCATGATTTAGCTGTCATTCAACGGGAGGCGGATCGTCTTACGGCTTTGGTGAACGAAATACTGGAATATTCCTCCATGCAGTCAAATGGCCTAAAATTACAAATGGAAGAGTTTGATTTCAGTGAAATGGCTGATTGTGTGGCAAATCAGTTTGATGAGTTATGGAAAGTACAGGGCTATGTGATTGATAAAATAATCGAGCCGGGGATATGTGTGACAGGGGATCGGAGACAGCTTGAACGGGTAATCTATAATTTTATTGATAATGCGGTCGATCACGCCGGTGGTCAGAAACATATTATTATTAAACTGAGTGCGAAGAATAACAGCATCCGGTTTTCTGTTAAGGATTTTGGCTCAGGAATCCCAGAAGCGGAAATTCCTTATATTTGGGAAAAATACTATACAGCAAGAAACCGGAAGAATAAAGATACTGTTTCAGGGCTCGGACTTTCTATTGCAAAAGAAATATTGAGCGCTCATAAGGCACAATTTGG
>JBJDYH010000171.1:0-12872 GCA_051867135.1 Faecousia sp.
CGCACCGCTGTAGGGGCCGGTCTTGACCGGCCCGAAACCCAAAATCCACCACCGCGGAAAAATAGGTGCGGTAAACGGGCGGGTCAAGACCCGCCCCTACAAGGGGACGCACCGCTGTAGGGGCCGGTCTTGACCGGCCCGAAACCCAAAATCCACCACCGCGGAAAAATAGGTGCGGTAAACGGGCGGGTCAAGACCCGCCCCTACGATGGGTGCAAAAAAGACCGGCCGGAACGGTCGGTCTTTCTATGGAGTTTCGTTATCGGCTGTCGCCGAAGAAGTACAGGGCCAGCATGCCGGGGCCGACATGGGCGCCGGTAAAAGGCTCGTGGGGAGCGATGATCAGCTCCTTGGGCTTGGCGATTTCGCATATCCGGTTCGCCAGCTCTTGGGCCTCCTGGGGAACATCCCCGTGGGAAATGGCAACCCGGCTGTTTCCCGCGTCCACCACCTTGGCGCGGTACTTTTCCACAATGGCCTCCAGCGCCTTTTTCCTGCCCCGCACCTTGCCGCAGGATACGATATGCCCCTCATTGTCGCCATACAGCAAGGGCTTGATGTTCAGCATGGTGCCAATCAAAGCGGTTGCGCCGCTGACACGGCCGGTACGCTTCAAAAAGTTCAAATCGTCCACCGTAAAATACTCACACAGGCGCGTTTTCTCATCGTCCAAAACGGCTGCCGTTTCCTTTGCGGACATTCCCTCGTCCCGCAAGTCGCAGGCCCGGCAGGTAAGAATACCGGTGCCTAAGCCCGCGCCCAGAGAGTCCACCACGCAGACGGTGCGCTCCGGGTACTCCTCTGCCAGCTCGGCGGCGGCGATACGGGCGGCCTGAACGGTGCCGCTGACGCCCCCGGACAAGCCGACATACACAATGTCCTCCCCCTGCTCCAGCACCGGGGCAAAATGGGTAAGGAACAGGTGGGTATTGAGCAGGCTGGTTTTGATGGTGCAGCCGGAACGAAGCTGGTTGTAATAGGCATGGGAGTCGAAAGTGTCCAAATCTCCGGTATAGGTGGCAGCCTCGCCGTTGACGGTATAAGAGCAGGGAAGCAGACGGATATCCCGGCTGCGGACAATTTCCCCGGGCAGGTTGGAACAGCCGTCGGTAAATACAGTAAAGGGCATAATCATTCCTCCAAATCTATGAATAGATTACCATTTCCCAAGGAAATTTACAACCCATTATAGTGAAAACCCCCTCTCTCCGGGGTAGAGTCTGATTTCTACCGGGGGTAGAGGGTGAAAACCCGGCCTGAAAGCTGTTCTAAGGGCACCCTTTCCCGCATAGTCTTTCGTGAGATACCGCAAGGGAGGGATGCCCCATGGAGCAGGAGAAGGATCACAAATTAACCCTTACCCGGCGCTGCAAGCTGACCATGACCGGGGTAAACGAGGTAGTCAGCTTTGACGAGAATACCGTCGTGCTGCAAACCTGCATGGGTACGCTGGTGATTCAGGGGGAGGGGCTGCAGCTAAAAACCCTGTCTGTAGAGGGCGGGCAGGTCGCCGTGGAAGGAACGGTAGGAAGCCTTCACTATGAAGAAGGCCGCCCTGCCGGAGGCTTTCTGCGCCGCCTGTTTACATGACCACCCCCGCCCAAGCTGCATGGCAGCTATTGAAAGCCTTGGGGGTTGGGCTGCCTCTGGGGCTTTTTTACAGCTTTCTCCGGCCCATCCGCCGGCGCAATGTGGCTGACCTGCTGTTTGCGCCCGCTTTTGTTTACGCATGGCTTCTGGTTGGCTTTGGGATATGCGGCGGAGATTTGCGGCTGGGCTATTTCGCGGCCATGGCGCTGGGGGCATTTTTGAGTATTCGGCTGCCGGGAAGGTGGCTCATGCCCGCGTTTCGTATCTTTTGGGGGGCTTGGAGGAAGGTGCTGGCGTGGCTCAAAGCCTTTTTCCGGGCTTTGGGAGAATTTTTTTGGAAAAAAACTTCAAAAATACGAAAAAATATCTTTCCATTCCGAAAAAAATCGGGTACAATAAACAGGAATATTCGCCGCAACCCACAGCAGCCCGGCAGGAGGAACCCCCATGGCAAACACAAAGTCCAAAGTTAAGATTCGCCTGCGGAAAAGCAGCCCCGTCGTCAAGATTGCCCTCATCGCCGTGCTGGTAATCTCCATCGTGGCGCTGCTCATGCTCCGCTCCGCCCTGCAGGACACCCGAAAGCAGACCGACGAGCTTCGTCAGGAAGCCGCCGGGCTGGAGCAGTCCATTGAAAAGCTTCGTCAGGACCTTGACGACTTGGGTACTATAGAAGGTATCGTGCGTTTGGCAAAGGAAAAGCTGGGGCTGGTAGAGCCGGGCAGCGTTGTGGTATCGCCGGAAAATTAAATTTGGAGGAAGCTAAAAATTATATGGAGTTAACCGTTGGAGCCATTTTGGAAGGCAAGGTAAAAACTATTACAAACTTTGGCGCGTTTGTCGCGCTGCCCGAGAACAAGACCGGCATGGTACATATCTCGGAGGTTGCCAACACCTATGTCAGCGATATTCGCCAGCATCTGACCGAGGGGCAGGATGTGAAGGTGATGGTCATTGGCACGGAAAACGGCAAAATCAATCTGTCTATGAAGCGTCTGGAGCAGAAGACCCAGAAGGAAAACGCCCCCCGGGCTAACAATTCCCGCAGCGGCTCCGCGAACCGCGCCCAGAACGCTCAGTCCGCCTCCCGGCCCCAGCGTGCCGCCACCCCTCCCGCAGCCCCCAAGACTGCCGACCAGCTTTTTGAAGAGCGGCTGAAACAGTTTATGAGCGAATCCGACAGCAAGCTCTCCGGCATCCGTGCAGACCACCGCACCAAGAGCCGCAGAAGATAACCACTGCCAAAGACCACCCGTTTGTGGTGGTCTTTTTCGAGGAATACGCCCGCTGAATCGGAATTTGCAGCCGCATCAAATAGGTGACCGTAGGGGCCGATTGAGACCATCGGCCCGTTGGGGTGTTACGGATTTGCCGCAGTTCCGTAGAAACATTGTTCTGCGTCCTGCGGGGCGATGTGGGCATCGCCCCCTACATTCGCCCACCCCACACCCCGCTAAATTCCAATTTATCGCCTGATAAGAACATCGAGGAAAATACTATGGCAAATGTTGTGATTACCGGCGGCTCCCGGGGGATTGGGGCTGCCGCCGTGGGTGCCTTCGCTTCCCGGGGAGACAATGTATGGTTCCTTTACGAAAAGGAACACGCTGCCGCCCAAGCCGTTGCCCGGGCGACCGGGGCTGCCCCCATCTGCTGCGATGTGGCGGACTGCGCCGCCGTGGAAGAAGCCCTGAAAAAGCTCCCCGGCGTGGATATTTTAATCTGCAACGCGGGCATCTGCCACTATGGGCTGATGGCTTCCATGGAAGAAGCCCAATGGGACAGGATTTTTGATGTGAATGTTAAGGGCATCTATAGCTGCGTCAAGGCCGCTATGCCCTTCTTTTTGGCAAAGCAGTCCGGCTGCATCATTACCGTAAGCTCTATGTGGGGTCAGGTAGGCGCTTCCTGCGAAGCCGCCTATTCCGCCACCAAGGGCGCTGTCATTGCCCTGACCAAGGCGCTGGCGAAGGAATTAGGCCCCAGCGGGATTCGGGTCAACTGCGTTGCTCCCGGTGTGGTGCTTACGGATATGTGCGCCGGGATCGACCCGCAAACCTTGGAAAACTTGGCTATGGACTCCTGCGTGGGCCGCAACGGTCAGCCGGAGGACATTGCCAAAGCCATGGTGTATCTTGCCGACGCGGATTTTGTAACAGGACAAGTGCTCCCGGTAAACGGCGGGCTGGTAATATGAAGGGAGAAAGAATATGAAAATTGCAATCGGTTGTGACCATGGCGCGCTGGCGCTGAAAAACACTTTGGTAAGGCATCTTCTGGATAAGGGCTATGAGGTCGCGGACTTTGGCACCCATACCCCCGATAGCTGCGACTATCCCGACTTTGCCGCCGCTGCCGCGAGAGCCGTGGCCTCCGGGGAATGCGAAAAGGGCATTGTGCTTTGCACCACCGGCATTGGCGTATCCATAACCGCCAACAAGGTAAAGGGTATCCGCTGCGCGCTGCTCGGCGATGTGTGGTCTGCCAAAATGACCCGGCTGCACAACGATACCAATATGATGGCGCTGGGCGCGGGGGTCGTAGGCGTGAATCTGGCGCTGGAAATTGCGGATACTTGGCTTGCTACCGAATTTTCCGGAGAAGCGCGCCACCGGAAGCGTATCGACAAGCTCATGGCGCTGGAAGACTGATTCCATAGAATATTTACGGTTCCTTTTCATTGACTTTTCCACAGCGCTGTGCTATCATCGTATCCGGAGAGGTATTTCCCTCCGAAAAAAATTTAGGAGGAACAAACATGAAGAAACTGATTGCGTTGCTGCTGTGCCTGGTTATGGTCATGGGCCTGATGACCGCTTGCGGCGGTGACAGCAGCTCTGAAAAGGGCATTGTGGGCACTTGGACTGCTACCGTCAAGCTGTCTGACATGGAGGGCATGGAAGACACGGAGGGTATGGAAGAGTATTTCGACTTTGACAAGATGTCCATTACCGTCAACCTGAAGTTCGCCAAGGACGGCACCTACGCCCTTTCCTTCGACCAAAAATCCGTTGACAAGCTGGTTGACCAGATGGTTGCCGGCATGGAAAAGCTCATCGAGGACATGGCCAAGGAAATGAACATGACCACCAAGGACATTCTGGATCTGTACGGCGCATCTTCCGTGAAGGAATTTGTGGAAACCTCCGGTATGCTGGATGAATTCGACGAGCTGAGAGAGACCCAGACCGGCGAGTACACCTGGGACGAAGCCACCGGCGTTCTGACCTTGGACGGCGACGAAACCGATGCCGAGCTGAAGGGCAACACCCTGACCATGGATTTGGACGGCATGGAGCTGACCCTTAAGAGAAAGTAATTTTTCTACATAAGCAAATCCCGCACATCTTACGGTGTGCGGGATTCGTTTTTGTGGGCAAAACTGAAACCAATCGGTTTCAATAACACTTTTTCGGCAGAAAAAATACCACTGCGTAAGCAATACCACTCAAAACTTATCAGCCGGGATCTTTAGTGGTATTGCTTCGCAGTTTTATTGCTGCGCAGTGATATTGCTTCGCAGTTTTATTCGGCTCTGCCGAATTTGAAAGGTACGGTCATTGCTTCATCAACGCGGTGGAGGCTCTTTCCTTTCTCTTTTTCTGCAGCCAGTTCCAGCCTTGTTCGCCCCAGACAAAGAGTTTATGCACCACCCGGAATACGGTAGGTGTCATAATCACCAGGGTGGTCATAACCAGCACGGTTTCCTTGTTGTGCATTTCCAGCTCGAAAATGGAGCTAAAGAAGAAGAAACAGACCACAAGGCCCACCGTCATAGCCCACCAGAGCATGGCGCGGAACTTCTTCACCGGGCGGGATACTTCGTACAGCACCTCCAAGCCGACGATGGCAAGCAGGGCGGCGCAGATGGTGGAAATCTGCTCGAAGGTAAAATTGAACACCGACATATACAAAAGCGCCATGACACCCACGAACACATTGGTCAGGCCGCCGGGGAAGGCTCTGCGCAGCACCCCGGAAAGGAACCTGCCCTCCACCCGCTCGTAGTTCGGCTCCACGGCAAGGAAGAAGGAGGGAATGCCGATGGTAAACAGGGAAATAAAGTCTACATGCAGGGGCAGCATGGGGAAGGGTGTGCCGTTGAAGCAGGTAATCAGCGCCAGCACAAAGGCGTAGATGTTCTTTGCCAAATACAATGTGGCGGTGCGCTGGATGTTGTTGATCACCCGGCGGCCCTCGCCTACGATATCCGGCATGGCTGCGAAGTTGTTATCCAGCAGCACCAGGGACGCAACCTGACTGGCCGCCTGCGCGCCGCTGGCCATGGCAATGCCGCAGTTTGCTTCCTTCATAGCCAGCACATCGTTGACACCGTCGCCGGTCATAGCCACGGTATGCTTTTTCTTTTTCAGCGCCTGCACCAGAGCGCGCTTTTTGTCCGGGGTAACACGGCCAAATACGGTATAAGCATCCACAGCCTGCAGGAAATCCTCCTCGGTTTCCAGAACCCCGGCATCAATGAAGCTTTCCGCGTTTTCAATGCCTGCCCGGCAGGCTACATCGGATACCGTTGCCGGGTTATCGCCGGAAATCACCTTTACCGCCACCCCCTGCTGGGCAAAAAAGCGGAAGGTATCCATAGCTTCGGGGCGGATGCGGTTGGTCAGCAGCACCAAAGCCAAGGGCCTAATCCAATCCACATTCAGCCCGCCGGGAGCGGGTACGCCGTCATACTCCGCAACCAGCATCACACGGTAGCCGGTGGAAGCCCAAGCCTCTACATCCTCCTGCAGCTCCTGATAGCGGCCGCCCATAATAAACTCCGGCGCGCCTGCCAAAAACGCGCCCTGCTCCCGGAATACGGCACCTGCCCACTTATTCGCGGAGGTAAAGGGAATCCGCTTGGTGCACTCCCAGTCGCTTTTTCCCGAAAACACTTCGTGAAGCGCTCTGCCGGTATCGTTTTCCGGCTCCTCCTGCCCATACAGGGCGGTGAGAATCTGCTCCAGATATTCGTGGGAGTCCGTAGTCAGGGGGACTACATTTTCCACTTCCATGGAAGGCTCGGTAATGGTGCCGGTCTTGTCCACGCACAGCACATCCACCCGGGCCAAAGTCTCGATGCAGTTCATATCCTGCACCAGAACCTTTTGCTTTGTCAGCTTCATGGCGGATACCGCCATGGCTACGCTGGTCAGCAGGTACAGGCCCTGGGGAATCATGCCCACCAGCGCCGCCACCGTGCTTTCCACATTTTTCGTCCAGTTCATCTTGCTCAGGATGCCTTGGGTAAGCATCGCCACGCCCACGGGAATCAGGACAAAGCTGATAATGCGGATCAGTCTGTCCAGAGAGCGCATCATCTCCGACTTGGTAGCCTGAGGATTTGCCTTGGCCTCGGCGGAAAGCCGGGCGGCAAAGGAATCGTTGCCCACTTGGGTAAGCTGGGCACGGCAGCGCCCCGCAATGACAAAGCTGCCGGATTTCAGGGTATCTCCCGCCTTTTTGGGGATGGCGTCGGCTTCGCCGGTAATCAGGGATTCATTTACCTGCATCTCGCCGCTGCGCACCAAAGCATCGGCGCAAATCTGGTCGCCCGCGGCAAACTCCACGATATCATCTCTTACCAGCGCTTGGGTGGAAACGGCAACCTCCTCGCCGCCCCGGATGGCTTTTACCTCCCGGGCCGCCACCAGCGTCAGCTTATCCACAGCCCGCTTGGCGCGAATCTCCTGCACAACGCCGATGGTCGTGTTGATGATGACAAAGAGGAAAAAGGTCATATTCTTAATGGAGGAGCCGCCAATGATCAGCATCACCGCCAGCACCACAAACACAATGTTAAAAAAGGTAAGGCAGTTGTCCTTGATAATGTCCTTCTCCGTTCTGGTGTTGGCATCCACCACCACATTGGCCCAGCCGCAGGCTCTGCGAAGCTCTACTTCCTCCGCGCTTAAGCCCTGCGCCGGATCGGGGTTTTGCACCGGAACCTCCTCCCGGGTGGGTACAAAGGTTTGCAGCTTCTTAGCCATGCTACATTTCCTCCTTCCATATCGGCAGGCCGTTTTCCCTGCCGTAGAGCACCGTTACGCTGCCCTGTTCTACGCCAATACAGGCGGATTTTCCCACAAAGCGGTTGCTTACCCCCAAGGGAAAGCCCGGGGTAAGATTTCCGTTTTTCAGGGGATAGTATACATTTTCCAGCGTGACACCATGGGCGGTTTCCCCAAGGCAGAACACGCTGACAATGCCCCGAGCCGTCTCCGGCAGGGTAATCGCGTTGTTTTTTACCGCCACGGCGATGTCTTTCAGGCCAATCAGCGCCCCTTTTGCCCCGGCATCCGTTAAAAATTGCAGGGTTTGCAACGCGGCAACGGTATGGTCAAGGCGGGGGCCGTCCAGCGCGCCGTAAATATGAAACTCCCCATAGCCCAGCGCAAGCCCCCGGCGCACCGCCAGCATGGCATCGGTATCGTCCTTTTCCACCGGGAAAACCTCCGCTCCCTTTGGAGTATAGCCCAGAGAGTCAAAGTCTCCCAAAATACAGCTTGGCCGGATGCCGAAGCGCTCCGCGTGCTTCACCCCGCCGTCGGCGGCGATGATATAGTCACCGGCTGCGGGCGCTTCCAAAAGCCCGTCAAAGCCCCCGGCGCAGAGAATAATACACTTGCTCATCATTCCTCCATTGCGCTTTCCCGGCGCAATTTCCCAATTTATATTATACTATCACAATTCTCCAAAAAACAAAAGGGGCGAAGGTGTAAAGAATTGATGAATTTCCCAAAACTTTACAAAATCTTTGGTTGCGCCCGTCAGATACTGCCATTATAATATAAAGAAAATGCTTATCACCTTTTCTCAGCAAAACAATAAATTGGAATTTACCGGGGTGTGGGTTGGGTGAATGTAGGGGGCGATGCCCACATCGCCCCGCAGGACGCAGAACGATGTTTCTACGCAGCTGCGGCAAATCCGTAACACCCCAACGGGCCGATGTGGGCATCGGCCCCTACACACATTATTATGGTGCGGCGGTAAATTCCAATTTGTCGGGCAGCTTATGAAAACGGATATGCGTATCAAAGAAAATCGAGAATGAGGGACTATTTATGACCTACGAAGAAATTAAGAAGCACCCGGAGGTATGCGCTCTGCTCAAGCGGGGCAATGATAATCTGGGGGTGCTGGGCTATACCGAGCATTCTCAGGCCCATTGCGCTTTGGTTGCCGAGCGGGCCGCCTATATCCTGCGCCGCACCGGTCACAGCCAGCACGAAGAGGAGCTTGCCAAAATTGCCGGCTTTATGCACGATATCGGCAATGCCATCAACCGCACCCACCACGCGGAAATCGGCGCCATTCTTGCCAACGATATCCTGAAGGAAGCGGGCATGGACATGGACGACCGCATTGCCATTATTACCGCCATCGGCAACCATGACGAGTCCACCGGCGGCGCGAAGGATGCCATTTCCGCCGCCCTGATCCTGGCGGATAAGACGGATGTACGCCGCAACCGGGTACGCACCACAGACGCGTCCTCCTTCGACATTCACGACCGGGTAAACTACGCCGTTACCGGAGTCACCCTGAAGGTCAACGAGGAAAAGGACATTATCGCCCTGAATTTGCAGGTGGACGAAAATATCTGCACCATGTACGAGTATTTCGACATTTTCCTCACCCGCATGATTATGTGCCGGAGCGCCGCGGAGTTTTTGGGCTATAAGTTCCGCCTGACGGTAAACGGGGGCAAGGTGCTGTGATGCTCCGGGGCTTGGAAATCGCTCCCGGTGAGGGGCATGAGGCCGGGCGGAAGCTTCTGGGGGAGATGTACCGGGAAGCTACCGGGGAGGAAATGCCCCCCATTGTTGTGGATACCGGGGGAAAGCCCCGTTTTGCTTCCGGCAAATTGCACTTTTCCATCACCCATACGCCGCGCCATGTATTCGTGGCTCTGAGTGAGCGCCCGGTAGGGCTGGACGCGGAGGAATTAAGCCGTCCGGTAAACCTGAAGCTGGCGGAAAAGATACTGTCCGGGGACGAATACCGCCAATACGCCGCCGCCGGGGACAAAACCAAAGCCCTTTTGACCTTTTGGGTGCTGAAAGAGGCCCAAGGCAAGCTTACCGGGGAAGGTGTGCGCCCTTGGCCCAACCATACCCATTTTTCTCTGGATGATGCCAGAGTATTTACCCAAGACGGCTGCCTTTTGGCCCTTGTGGAATAAGACAATGTGCTGATGGGCTTTCCTAACCAATGGGATAAATTGGAATTTAGCGACGGGTGTTGGAAAAAACCGTAGGGAACGGCCCATGTGCCGTTCCGTTTGGTACGGATGTGGATTTTGTGAATGTAGGGGCCGATTGAGCACATCGGCCCTCTCCAATGTTACGAATTCGCCGCAGTTTCGAAGAAACATTATTCTGCTTCCTGCGGGCCGATGTGGGCATCGGCCCCTACAGCACGGGAGGCAACCATATAAATTCCGATTTATGAGCAGCCGAATAAAACCCATATGCATATCAGGTAAAAAGGAGAAATCTATGCTTTTTGATACCCACGCCCATTTGGATGACCGGGCTTTTGATGATGACCGGGAAGAACTGATATCCGGGCTTGCTGACCGGGGGACTGCTTTGGTTATGAACCCCGGCTGCTCTCTGGCCTCCTCCAAAAACGCCGTAAAGCTGGCGAACACCTACGGTTTTGTCTACGCCGCCGTAGGCTCCCACCCGGACGCGGCAGATGAAGTCAATGAAGAAGTTCTGGAAGCATACCGCTGTCTGGTCAGGGGCAATCCCAAGGTAAAAGCCATTGGGGAAATCGGCATCGACTACCACTATGAGGACATTCCCCGGGCTTTGCAGTTAAAGGCGTTTCGTATGCAAATGGCGCTGGCAAGAGAGCTTCGCTTGCCGGTCATCGTCCACGAGCGGGAAGCCCACGAGGACGGCATGGCGGTGGTGAAAGAGTTTCCCGAGGTAACGGGCGTGTTCCATTGCTACTCCGGCTCGGCGGAAATGGCCCGGCAGTTGGTAAATTTGGGGTGGTACATCGGCTTTACCGGGGTGCTTACCTTCAAAAACGCCCGGAAAGCCATTGAAACCGCCCAAAGTATCCCCTTGGAGCGCATCGTTCTGGAAACCGACTGCCCCTATATGGCCCCTGTCCCCCACCGGGGAAAGCGGAACGACCCCGGCTACCTTGTGTACATGGCGGAAAAGCTGGCGGAAATCCGAAACCTCCCCGTAGAAGAAATCCACCGCGTCACCACGGAAAACGGCAAGCGGTTGTACCGAATTTAGCAGAGGTTTCCCTATTGTGAAACGGAAAATCCCGTAGGGACGGCTCAATTGCGTGTCCGCATATCCCCGCCCTTTGTAGGGGCGGGTCTTGACCCGCCCGTTTACCGCACCTGGTTTTCTGCGGTGGTAAATTTTAGGTTTCGGGCCGGTCAAGACCGGCCCCTACACCCCCAAATTCTGTCAAGGAGGTTCTGCATGAAACTGAAACCCGGCCTGAGAACCGTAAAAACCGCCTTGGCGGTGGTCATAGCGCTGGCTCTGGCGGAGCTGTTCGGCCGCAGCGACGGCAAGCTGATTTTCGCCGTACTGGGCGTTATGGCAGCGGTGCAGCCCACCTTCAAAGAAAGCTGGGAAAGCTGCCTGACCCAAATCGTGGGCGTTGTTTTAGGGGCGGCGGCGGGTCTTTTGCTGGGTCTGCTGCCCATTTCCCCGGCGATCACCTCCGGCATCGGGGTTTTGCTGGTCATTGTGTTTTATAACGGCTTTCGTATCCGGTTTTCCCCCACCCTTGCCTGCATCATCGTGGTGACGGTGTGCATTGGAGGGGATGTCCACCCGGTAGACTACGCCCTCAGCCGCATTTGGGATACCGCCATCGGCCTGATTGTGGGTATGCTTATCAATACCCTTGTGTTTCCCTACGACAACGCCCGGCGCATCCGCTCCGCTGTCCACAGCCTGGACAAAGAGGTCATGGAGTTCCTATCCGATATGTTTGACGGCGACGACCATCTTCCCACCGCCGACCAGACTTCCCAGCGTATCAACCAGATCGCCAGAGAAATGCAGATCTTCTCCAACCAGCGCCTGCTCTTTCACGGCAAGCGCCATGCCATGCAGCTTGCCGCCTTTCGGAAGTGTCAGGAGGATGCCCGCCAGCTTTTGGCCCACATGGAGGTACTCAGCCGCATGGGAAACCCCGGCCACCTAAATCAGGATAACTACCTGAGCCTCATGGACTGGGGTGTAGAAATCCCTGTCCCCGGCGAGCCGGTAGACCCCATTGTGAACTACCATGTAACCAAAATCCTCCAGCTTCGCCAGAGCCTGCTCAACGCCCTAGCTACACAGGACGGCAAGCTGGGAACGGACAAATAAAAGCACGGCAGTTTTGTCTGCCGTGCTTTTTCGCTTGGTTGGTTTACATAATTTTGGTGCTGTAGGCGGACGAGCATTGCTCGCCCCTACGGGATTTTCTGAATCGGAGCCGTAGGGAATGCATTTATGCATTCCGCAGACTGTCGAAAAAGGTGGTTGTAGGGGCCGATGCCCTCATCGGCCCTTTGTAAAATGTTACGAATTTGCCCGAATTTACCAATAATATGAAGGATTTTGCTGCGGGGCGATGTGGGCATCGCCCCCTACAATTCCGAATTACCGGGTTCATCGACGGTCTGGGAAGCGCCACATGGGGCGCTTCTCTACTTTTTGTTTTCCTCGGGGATGAAATCTAAGCGGATTTCTTGGAGGTTGGTATGGAGCTGGGTGTATTTTACCCCGGCGGCGTCCATCATCCGCTTGGAAGCCAGGGTTGCCATGGAGTCCGCGTATTTGTCGGACAGGTACAGCACTTCCTTCACGCCGCTCTGGATGATCGCCTTGGCGCACTCGTTGCAGGGAAACAGGGCCACATACAATCGGCTGCCCCGCAAATCACGGCCGTTGGCGTTCAAAATGGCGTTCAGCTCGGCGTGTACCACATAGGGATACTTGGTCTGCTCCCCCTCCCGCTCCCAAGGAAATTCATCATCGGAGCAGCCCTTGGGCATACCGTTATAGCCTGTGGAAATAATGATATTGTCCTGACTGACAATACAAGCGCCTACTTGGGTATTGGGGTCTTTGCTTCTGCGGGCGGCCAGCATGGCAATGCCCATAAAATATTCGTCCCAGCTAATGTAATCGGCACGCTTCATGGCTTTTTCTCCTTTTTCGGGGGGGTTAGGGAAGCTCTGATTAAATCGGCAAGAGCTGGAGGCAGAAGATTTTGGCTCAGCCGAAAGTTCTAAAAAT
>JBJDYH010000172.1:0-12849 GCA_051867135.1 Faecousia sp.
GTCATAGAATCCTCGTCTTTCTTTACGCCGGTTATTTCCGAAAAACGGTACTTGATTTGTCTGCCAAACATGGTGCTGTACACAAATTCGTGTTCATTTTGTATTTCCACCCACTGATTTTTCCAGCACAAAATGGCGGCAACTCCGATGCACAAACAGAAAATGGTTCCAACCAGATAACCGATCACAGAATACGGGGGAGCGCTGAAACACATGAAAATGCAAACAAGGCTTATAAGCAGGAACAGGACACCCAAGCCGCAGACCCAGGCGGGTAAATACATATCTTTCTTTTGCATTTTTCACAGTCCTTTTCTACCTATGATGTCTTTGACATCAAAACAACCGTCTCGACTGTTGTTCCAGTTTCCAAGGAAAGCTCTTTCATTTCTTTTCCGTTCACTGGCACAGGAAATGCAAACGTGATATTTCTGATCCAGTTGCCGTCCTTTATCTTCTCCGGGTACAGGTCAATACGCTCGATGAATGCCTGCATAAACTCTTTCTGCTCTGCTTCCGTTGCTGAGCCATACACTTCATCGAATGCAAGCAGCAACTGATAAATATTGTCACCGGATATTTTCTCTTGCTGAATACTCTGAATTTGAGCCTTCACTTCGTCAATCTGTGTCTCAATTCCTTCTATAGTATCATACTGCTCGTCATACCGTCGCTGCAAGTCCAACATTTTGCGGTCAAAATGCTCATCGGTAATGTCCAGCGTATCCATCTGGCGTTCCAATCTTGTCTTGATACCCAAGGTCTGGCGAAGTTGCCCCTGTAGCGCAGAGAGTTGCTTTTCCAAATCCTTTGTATCAACAGCCGTCCCTATCTTCCTCTTTATTGCATCGGAAAACTGCGGGTCATTGACCATTGCCGACACGATTGCAGCCACCATGCGGTTCATTTCTGTCTGCTCGATATTCAGTCGAAAAGTACATTTGTGTCCCGTAGCGCCAACCGTGTTTTTGCAGTAGTAATAATAGCGGGTTTTCTTATCCTTGCTGTGTGCCTTTGCGATATTTCCATAGAGGCTCTTCCCGCAGCAAGGACATTTCAAGATACCGGACAGGATATGCGCGTGTGTGGGATCATGGATTTTCTCCCGCTTGAAAGCATTGATCTTTCGCTTTTCCTGTGCTAAGTTCCAGTCCTCCTCGGAAATAATTGCATCATGCTTGCCCTCGTAAATTGGAAATTCATCCTGCTCGACCACGTGCATTTCATTTCGTGAGCCGATCTTCTTTTCCGTTTTGCGTCTACCGTACGCAATTTTACCCATATAAACAGGGTTATCCAGAACATCCTTGACAAAATTGGAGGAAAAACCGGGAATCGTACCGTTCTGCCGGATTTTCTTTGTATAGCCGTGATTGTTCAGATAATTTGCAACGGCAACCAGCCCGTCATTGGTATGGATATATCGGTCATAGATGATGCGAATGATTTCCGCTTCATCTTCCGCAATCAGCAGTTGACCTTTCTCAAGACGATAACCATAAGGAGCAAAGCCGCCGTTCCATTTTCCCTCACGTGCTTTCTGTTCACGTCCTGCCATTGTCTGCGTCCGAATATTTTCACGCTCAATTTCAGCTACAGCAGAAAGGACGGAAATCATCAGCTTGCCGGAATCCTTAGAACTGTCAATGCCGTCCTCCACGCAAATCAGATTGACACCAAAATCCTGCATGAGCTGCAAGGAGTTCAGTACATCCGCTGCATTGCGCCCAAAGCGAGAGAGCTTAAATACCAAAACATAGGATACATCATCTTTGCCATCCTGAATATCTGCCAGCATCCGTTGAAACTCCAACCGGCCTTGAATATTTTTACCGGAGAAGCCCTCGTCAGAATACTCACCGGCTATTGTCATATCTTCATACTCAGCATATTTCCGCAATTTTTCCCGCTGTGCATCCAAGCTGTAACCATCTACCTGAATTGCCGTGGACACGCGCGTGTAGATATAACACTTAGTCCGCTTTTTCATGTCTGGAACTCCTTTCTCCGGTCAAATTATTGCTTCCCGGCGTTTGAATCAATCCCTCGTTGCAGATATAATACTCCAAAAGGCGAAGTACATATGGCGGAGCATGGCGATTGTCCAGTTCCCATTCCGTCACCGTCCGATAGGGAATATCAAAATATTCGCAGAAATCCTTACGGTTCATGCCAGTCATTTCTCGCAGCTCTTTGATCTTAGTCTTACAATCCATCGCAATTTTCTCCATAAACGCAAAAAAACACGTTGCGTAACCATTATAGCAGAATCTCAATAGTTACGCAACGTGTAAATTGTAAATATTTTTAAGCAGCGTTCTCTAAAACACTGCTTTCACTCTTAACCGCTGGTTTCGATAAAGAAAGCGGGGCTTTTTCTCCCTGCTGCTCTAACACCTGACTGCCGTATTTCAGCATCAGTTTTGCCATGACATCCACACAACGGTCAAATGCTGCATTATCCTTTGCGTTTTCATAGATTTTACTCAATCGCATTCTCCCTTCCTCTCGGTCTGTGCGTATATGCCGCCAGCACTTCCTGCGGAATACGCTCCAGCACGGCGACGGCGTCCTCATAATCCCGATGCAGTTTGGCGTCGGCCAGCTTTTTCAAGGTGCTTTCCTGCGTGGCCTTGTCCAGCGACTGCTCCAACTGCTCTGTTTTCTTTTTCAGCTCTTTATTTTCGGCAGTCGTGACCGTGAACGCCGTATTGTACTTTTTCAGCGTCGTGTGCATCTGCTCCACGGCTGGGATATACTTGTCCAAAAAAGTGCCGATTTCTGCTGCTTTTCCCTTGGCATTGAACGCATTGACGCCTGCAAGTAATTCTTCCAGCTTGGCCTTCTGCTTGGTCAGGCGGGTCATCTCCTTGAACACTCTCGGCGGGATATGGTCGCGTCCGGTTTCGCTGGCGCTTTCGCCCCGCTCCAGATCCGGGTATTTCTTGACCATATGCGCCCAAAAACGATCCTGCCACTGTGTCAGCTTCTTCTTGTTGCCTACGATTTCCTTGGCACTGAGCCGTCCGTCCTCCGTCAGCGGGACAAAAGAAAGGTGCATATGGGGCGTTTTCTCGTCCATATGCACCACGGCGGATATGATTGTTTCCTTTGACTGATGTTTCTCGATAAAGTCCACTGCCTCCTGAAAATAGGCTTTGATCTCGTCTTTTTTCTTTCCTTTGAAGAACTCCGGCGTTGCGGTTACGAGGGCTTCTACCACACGCACGCTGTCCGAGCGTGTACGGCAACTGGCCTCCTTGATCTGTCGCTCTGCCTCTGCCCGGTATTTGCGCTCCGGCGCAATCAGGTGAAAATTTAGATGACTGCGGCTCTTGTCAATGTCAGGATTGCTGGCATATTTCTCCTTTGTGCGCTCATTGTGTGCCTCAATATCGGAAATCTCCGGCCCTTTGTACTTGGCAAAGCGGAGAATGGCAAACTGCGGCTTGCTCATTTATCTCTCCCTCCGTTTCTGCCATACAAGGTCATAGCCCAGCGCGTCAGCCAGCTCCATGACCTCCTTGTAGCGGATGCTCTCCCTTTGCAGCTTGGCAGACAGGTTGGAAACGCTGTCCGACCAGCCGTATTCGTCATGCAGCCGGTCAACAACCTCCTGCATGGTAAAACCGGTGCGGACGATCTGCGCCTTGATTTCGTTACGTACATTCATATTCAAATTCCCTCCAAAATTCAGATCATAAAACAGCGAAGCGGGTACACCCTCTGGCGCATCCGCTTCGCTGTATCGTGAAAATTTCTGTTGCCGTCAAATCCGCTCAGACTTGCCGTTATGATGTCCTGTTCACAGGTGACACCTACTGACTTTTCTGTTCCATGTGACTTGGCTTGAAACCGTGTGTTTTCAAACCGTTCCGTGCATCTGCTTTCCTGTTCTGAGAAGCGCGATTCCATGAAACCATTTCTGCCATCGGTCAAATTCTTTACGGTTTGCACTTGCCTTGATTTCTGCCCTGAAATATAGGCTCTGCCCGTCAGCATTTTTCCTGTATAGCGGCATTTGGGGCAAAACGCTGCGTACATACGTACACGGCGCGGCGACAAAATCAATCCCGCCATTCCTCCGGTACGTACGTACGCTCCGAAACATCGGAAAACCCGTTTATATTGGGTCTGGCAACCGCTTCAATCCCGAAGAAGCCCCAGACCCGCCGACCGGCGGCATTCGTGATTTTGTTGCAGTATTCCAGATTGTACTTGCTCTGGCTGGCAATCACGCTGTCGCTGAAGCTGCGGCGTTTCAGCGGCGTCAGGTTGTTTTCTTCGCACCACATCCGGTAAATCTCGTACAAATCCTTGGAGCTGATGGTGCTGTCCGCTTTCAGCCGGATATAGCCCTCGGATTCCAGAAAATCAAAGACGTTGTTGTGATCCCGTTTGACTGCCTCCCGATTATCCCGCGTGCGCTGGCTCTCCGTGAACTTGAAGTTGTTGGCGACAAGCCGCTGCAAGCCCTCAAACGCCCAAAGGAAAATACCCTCGGCCTCTGCTTTCATCTTTTCGGCAAGGTCAGGATCGTCCACCCGTCCGGCAGGCTTTTCCTTGGTGGTCAGCACAAGCTGTCTGCGGTAAAAGCCGTCGCTCCGGTCATAGAGTGCTTGCAGGTCGCCGTTAGAGAATGCCAGCAGCCGGGCAAACATCCAGCCCTGATAGCTCTGCTTGCCTTTGCGCTCCAGATCCATCTTGCCTTGGGCAGTTACAATGGACTTGACATAATTGGTCTGCCGCAGCGCCTCCATCCGCATATCGTCATCCACGCACAGCAGAATGTGTTCCAGATCGGCGCGGGCAAAACGGTTTTCGGAGATTTTGCCGATACTGCCGTCCTTCATGTTGCTGCCCAGCAGTGCGCCCAGCACCGCGCCGATCTGCGACTTTCCCTCGCCGCCGTTTCCCTTCATCACCATCATGCGCTGTCCCTTATTGCTGGGGATCAGGCAATAACCGATGAACTCCTGTAAGGTGGGGATGTCCTCCGCATACAAAAGCCCGTCCAAAAAGGAGAGCCAGCGTTCAGGCGCGGGAGCATCCGGGCAATACGCCACCGGCAGTCTGCTCCGCACGATGTCCGGTCTGCCCTCAGTAAAGCTGCCGTCCAGCTTCAACGTGCCGTTCACCAGATGGATTTTGTCAGTTTCCGGCGCAAAATCCTCTACATGAGCCGCCAGCTTCATCACTTCCAGAATGTTGGTGATTTTGCGTGGAATATTGTTCACAGCGCAGCATTTCAGCTCCTCGTAGATTTCACCGCGAAGCGGCAAATCATCGGTCACTCTGCCATCCGGCGTGAAGAACGCACCGTTGGCAAAGATGATTTTTCGACTGCTCAGAAACTCGTCGCAAAACAGCGCCTCATTGATATTTGTACCGTCAAACCAAATAGGCATATTCCTATCAAGCGATTTCCGCTTCGTCATGGGAATCCGCCTCCTTTTCGAGCCTTTTCAGGCGTTCTTCCAGCCGGTCAATCATACCGTCCTTTTGGAGCACATCCACGGTTTTCACACGAACCTCCGACGCACCGAAGGTCAAAATATCTGCCAGATCCTCGATATAATCAAGCATCTGGCAGGCTTCCACAAAGCGGTCATCTACGGTATCCTCCGGCGTTTTGGGTGCGTACTGCACCTTCCAGTTTTCCAGAAGATGCAGATAATCGCACAACACCCGCCGACAATGCAGCTCCTCTTTCTGGAATGCCTTTGCCAGCGGGTATTTCGGTTTTCTCAGAGCCGCCGAAGCAGGGGGCTTGTCCAGGTCAATCCCGAAGTCATACGCCAGCTTCTGTGCAGCCTCATAGTTGCTCAGGTTGAACAGCTTTGCCACAAAGTCGATTACATCACCATGGGCTCCGCAGCCGAAGCAGTAGAAATAATCCTCATTCAGCTTCATGCTGGGCGTCCGGTCATTGTGGAAGGGGCAGCAGGCCATATCGCCGCGCCCGACCTTTAAGCCGTAGTGTTCGGCAGCTTGTCTCACCGTGACTGCTGCCTTGACATTTTCAAACAGATTCATACAAAATACCTCCGTAATTTTTTTGACAATTTCCTCTTGTCACCTGAATATACGGAGAAAAACGGGTTCAGCCGGAAAATCCGGCATTTCCGCAAAAAAAGAAAAAGCCGCCTTGAATTTTTGCAAAAATGCAAAAATCACAGGGCGGCGAATGTTCACAAGATATGCCTTGATATTATTCCACTTATTGAATATAATGGAGTTAGTTTTTGGGAGGGAGGCTGAAAGCATATGAAATACTTGTCAACCTTTGAAGCCGCAGAGAAATGGGGCATCTCCCACCGGCGCGTGAGCGTTCTCTGTAATGAGGGACGCATCACTGGCGCACAGCGGGCAGGAAGCCGATGGATTATCCCGGAGAATGCTGAGAAGCCCACCGATGCCAGAATCCGAAGCGGGAAGTATATCAAAAAGCCGACAGAGGAAAGGGGGACATAAGCAATGGAGAACACCTTTTTACCCGGTACTGTCCGGGAACGGATTGCCGATCTGATGAAATACTACAAGGTATCTCAGACAGACCTTGCGCTGAAAATCGGCTGCGGTGACAGTCTGCTTAGCCGGTTTCTGACCGGAAAGACGGACAAGCTCGGAAACGAGAATATTATCCGTATCGCCAAGGCTTTTAATGTCTCCACAGACTTTCTTTTGGGCATAACCAATGTCCCAGACAAAAAGAATTATGCCATTGACGAGCTGGGTTTATCTGCACAGGCGGCGAGGAATCTCTACGCCGGAATAGCAAATTCTCAGGTGGTCAATTATCTGCTGGAAAGTCCCCGCTTCCTTGAACTGACCTACATATTGGAGCAGTATTTTAACGATACGGTTGCCGCTGGGTATGCTGCGCAGAATCAGTTATATACAACCATCAGCAGCCTGACACGGAAAACAGTAAAAACGGAAGCTGGCGCACAAGCCGCAAGAGACATCGCACATCTGAGAACACCGGTTTATCAGGCTGACCTTGCCACCATTGAGAATCAGTTCATGCTGGCGGTCAAGGAAGTAAAAAAGGAAATCGGCAACGACTTTGCTGCCATTCAGTCGATGACCGCAGAACAAGCCAACAAAATGTTTACGGAGATAATGAAGGGGCAGGATGCGGAAAAGCCAACGGTCTTGCCGGAGCAGTTGAGCGGCTTGATCGTCGGCACTATTTCCGGGATAGATGGGGTAAACCGCGCTGCACTGAGCAATCTTGAACAGGCTTTGACTGACTTTATCCGTTCCCCTTTAGAGCAGGCCCCATCACAGGAGAAGGAAAATGAAGAAACAGGGCAATGAACAGCTTTGTGTGCTGGCTCAAAAAGGGGACACTGAGGCTCGTGACCTTCTCCTGAAAAACAATCTGGGCTTCATCCGCAAAACCGCCAATGAGATTTATTTGAAATCCAATCTGGCAGAGAGCGACCTCAGTACAGAAACCAGCGATTTGGAACAGGAGGGCTGCCTCGGCCTGCTGACCGCCATTCCCCTCTTTGACAGCAGCAAGGGCATCAAGTTTCTGACCTATGCTGCACCATTCATCCGCAATGCCATGACTGATCTGATACGGGATGTTTTCTCTCAATATGAGCAGAGAATGACCAGCACCACAGACGGACTTGCCTTGCAGAAAATCCGGCTGGACGAAATTCTTCCCGGTGAAGAACGGCTGCTTCGCATCGAAGCCATTGCCGATCCGACCGCCAAATCCCCGGAACAAATTTATGTGGACAAAGAAACCATGCGTGAGCTGTACGAAGGGCTGAGTAGGCTTTCCGAGCGTGAACAAGCCTATCTGCTGTACCGCTATGGCTTTACGGACGATGTGGAGCATACGATGATTGGCAGCGCAATTCATTTCAATCTGCGGGAGAGCCGCACAAAGACATTGGAAGATACTGCGATGGACAACCTTTGGCTGGAGCTTCCGTGGTGGTTTTAGTGTGTCGCTGCGGCGGGACGGGAGCTGTATATACCTTTGCTTCCTGCGTCGTCGCAAACTCCATATTCTTCGCTTCGCCGCAAGCGGCAAAGCTCATTCATTCCGTTGCTCCTCCTTTCCCTACAAAATCTTCGATTTTGCGGGGGACCCCTTCAGCCAGTCGGATTTTGCTTCTCAAAAATCCTGCGTTTGTGTCACTTTGGTATCACAAAATCCGCCTGTCCTACTGCCGCTGAAAAGTGTCTGCCTACCGCTATCTGCCCATACAGCAGATGGCGAAGCCAGCCCCTTTCCCGCGTCAGCGGTCAGCAAAGGTATAACACACTAGACTTTCCTGCGGAAAATCGTGTGCCAACAGGGATGCTCGCGCCCCTATTGGAAACCCAGCGTCAAAGGGGATTCTCCCCTCTGAACTCCCCATATTTTCTTCGCAGTGAGTACCCAAACTGTAAAAAAGCAGTTTAGAACACACCTGCTCAGAAAATGCAAAGGGAAGAAGTGCCATTACTACGATTCTCAGTAATGGTACTTCTTCCCTTTTATTTATTGCCCGAAGACTTTGTTTGAGCTATGCGATTGTCATATGGTAAACCATCAAATCAATTTTACCACGATATTTTTTTCTTCGCGTTCTCCTATATGATTCCCCGTATAGCCAATCGCAATCATAACCACGGGAAGAAATGCACGGTCGATGCCGAGTTCATGCAGTAGTTCCGGTTTTTGCTGCATAACCGTTGGGACAGCCATGATATAGACCGATGCCAGCTCCATAGCGGTTGCAGCAATCATGATGCTCTCTGCCATGCAGGATGCGTTGCAGTAAGGAATCATTGGGAAATCCGCATTTTCCTTCACGCTGATCAACAGGAGGGTCGGCGCTTCATAGGTGGGGTGTTCTCCCATCATGGGCATACTGTGAGCCGTCTCCCGTTCAATCAGTGTTCTTGCGTCCTCGTCCTGAATGACGGTCAAAGAGATTCCGCTGTAATCGCCCATTGCGGCGGGAGCAGCTTTTGCCGCGGCAATCAATGCCTGCACTTGTTCCGTAGAGATTTGCTTCTTTGCAAAGGAACGGCAGGAATATCGTTTCTGAATCGCTTCCAGAGCGTCCATCCTTCACGCCTCCATATTCTTCGTAATACTCACGCTCTGGCGGGCGTACGGCGTATCATCTGCCATCAGCTTTTCCGCAAGGGCCACTACGGACGGAATGGTGCTGATATAGCCCTTGGCCGGTTCTCCCTTGACGGTGAGAACGAAATCGTCCGCACTGCCGTCCCGGAGATAGCCGGGGCGAAGAACGGTGTAGTTCAGGGCGCTTGCCTCTACGATGTCCACCGCTTTTCGGTTCGGAATCTGTTCCGGCTCGTTATCCAGATTATCATCTCCGTCCATTTCTGCGGGAATCTCGTTGTAGATACCGACCGCACCCATGAACAGCAAGCGGGAAATGGAAAGCTCCGGCATGACCTGCACAAGATTTTCAGCGACCAGCGGAAGCTGCTCACCCGAAACGGCGCAGTAGACCACATCCGCTCCCTGCAAAGCATTGTTCAGTTGTTCGGCATTGGCGGCATCGGCATTGATTGCCGTCACCCGATCACTGTTCTGATACACGCTCTCCGCATGACGGGAAATCAGAGTGAGGCGGTAATCCGTATCACGCAGCAGACCGTTCGTCAAAGCGGAGCCGAAGGTGCCGGTGGCTCCTAAAATTGCAATCCTCATAGAGTTTCTCCTTCCAATGGCTTGATATCTTTCTTGTAGTAATGCACGATGAGAATCACGCCCACAACGGCGCACACAAAGTCCGCAATGGGGATAGACAGCCACACCATGTTCAGCACACCGGTCAGCGATAGCAGCCACGCCGCCGGAATCAGCACAAGGTAGTTGCGGGACAGATCCACCAGCATACTGGGAATGCTGTGCCCCAACGCCTGCACCACACAGGTGCTCATATTGCGGACGGCAGTCACCGTGTACAGCACGCAGAGCATCCGCATCCCAACCACGCCGATCTCGATCATCTCCTCGGTGGCGTTGAACAGACGCAGGAGCTGCGCCGGAAACCCGCAGCAAACGACCGTGCCGATTGCCATCATGATGATGCCGTACAGGTATCCATAGCGTATGGTTTCGTCAATTCGCGCCTTTTTCTTTGCGCCCAGATTGTAGGCGACAATGGGGATGGTCGTGCTGCAAAGGGCATTGAGAATGGCGTAGAAGAAGTGCGTATACCGGCAGCAGGCTCCGAAAACAGCCACTGCCGTAGATGAGAACTTGTTCAGCACGGCGTTGAAGTTGAACATCATAAAGCTGTTCAGCATGAGCAGCACGGCAGACGGAATGCCGAGATACAGCACATTTTTCACCGCAGAAAGCCGGGGCTTCAGCGTAAAGCGGAGCTGCACTTCTCTGTTTTTCCGGAGATTCAGACACAGGGCGATAAGTGCAGCAACGATCTGGCTGAACACCGTTGCCACGGCTGCACCGGTGATCCCCATTTTGGGAAAGCCGAACAGACCGAAAATCAATATCGGATCAAAAATAATGTTCAGCAGCGCACCTGCCGCCTGCGAGATCATGCTGTACAGCGTTTTGCCTGTGGAAATCAGCATTCGCTCAAACACAAGCTGTCCGATCGTGCCGATTCCAAAGAGAAAGCAGACCCGAAGATATTGAACGCCTGCTTCCAGAATTTCCGGGTCGGCGGTCTGGGTGCGCATGAATGCAGCGGAGAGCGGCGTAAAGCCGACCGCAAGCGCCAGAATGCCGGTCAGCAGCACAAGGAATATGGCTGCCGAAGCCGCATCGTTGACCTCCTGCTGCTTCTTTTCTCCCAATGCATGGGAGAGCATGGTGTTCATGCCGACGGCAACGCCGGTTCCCACTGCCGTCATAAGGGTGAACATCGGCATGGCGTAGGTGATGGCGGACAGGGCTTTCTCGCTGATCATGGCAACGAAAATGCCGTCCACAATGTTATAAAGCGCCTGCACCGCCGTGGACAGAATGACGGGCAGGGACATTTTCAGGAGCAGCGACCAGACCGGCGCTGTTCCCATTTTGTTTTCGGTGATAGTTTCGCTCAAGATGATTCACGCTCCGTTTTCCGGCTCACCACGTCAGGGACATTTCCACCAGCTCCGGAGTATTCGGATTGCCGACAAACGCGGTTTTCTGATCCAGTGCGGCAAGCTGCGTCATTTCCTCATCGGTCAGCGCGAAGTCGAAAATCGCAAAGTTCTCCCGAATATGCTCCGGCTTGGTGCTGCGGGGAATGACGATGACGCCTTTCTGCGTCAGGAAGCGTAGCAGAACCTGTGCGGCGGTTTTGTGATACTTCCCGGCAAGCGCACAAACTGCCGGTTCGGCATACATTTCGTTGCGGTTGCCCTGTCCCAGCGGTGCGTATGCCATGTGCGCCACAGCCTTTTTGTTCAGCCATTTGCGCTCCTCGGCTCTCTGGCAGTACAGATTGGTTTCAATCTGATCTACCGCCGGAACGACCTTGTTGTAGGCAATCAGATCCACAAGCTGGGCAGGCTCAAAGTTGGACACGCCGATGGCTCGAATTTTACCCTCGGCATACAGCTTTTCCAGCTCCCGCCACGCGGCGTAGTAGTTGGCGAACGGCCAGTGCAGAAGCAGCAGGTCGATATAGTCTGTTTGCAGATTTTTGAGCGACTGCTCCACGGCTGCCCGGGCATTTTCGTAGGACTTATAATTGACCTTGGTGACAAGAAACAGTTCCTTTCGGTCAATGCCGCTCTTGACAATGCCATTTCCAACTGCCTCCTCGTTGCCGTAGGCCTCGGCAGTATCAATCAGGCGGTAGCCTGCGTCAATGGCTGCGGTAACTGCGTCCTCGCAGACCTCGCCACCCAGCAGAAAGGTACCAAAGCCAAGCAGCGGCATCTGAACGCCGTTGTTCAATTTCAAATATTCCATAAGAAACCTCCATTCATAGCTTGCACGAATTCCTTCTCCATGCTATAATAATTATAATAAGTTCGTGTTACACGAAGTCAAGAGGTTCTTTCAAAAAGCGAGGCGTTTTTTATGTACTACACCATCAAGCAGTTTGCCGAGATGTTCGACACCACCGAGCATACGATTCGTTATTACACCGACATCGGCCTTTTGCCCTGTCAGCGGGACGGCGGCAATCGCCGGGTATTCGATGAGGAATCCGTCAATTGGATGCAGGGTATCACCTGTCTGAAGGGCTGCGGTGCTTCCATTGAGGACATCAAGGAATACTGCCGCCTTTGCCATCTGGAAGAGAATGAAGAAAATCTCACGGCAAGGTATCGGATTTTCCTGAAGCAGCGGGAAGAAGCCTATAAGCGGCTGGAAGAGGCCAAGAAAACCGTTGCCTACATGGATCACAAGGTAAAGCACTACGAGGACATCCTCGCAGGACTTGTCCCCGATGACAGCAACCCCGGAAAATGGACGGAGGAAAACCGCCCGGAAATACATTGAACAAACAGGAGCGCCGAAATACCCCCAATTAGGTATCCCGGCGCTCCTATACAGGTTTATTGTTTTTAATTTTCTCAAATCATTCCAAAGTGTTTCAATGCTTCCATAATCGCACTTTCTTTCTCTGGCGGACATTGGGGCTGCTTGACATTCTCCTTCTTCGACAGATTATAGTTTTGTCCAACATCCAGCCCGCATTTCCGCTTTACCTGAGAAATATACAGGGAAGATACCTTTAGTCCACTATGCTCCTGCACGTACTCCTTGATCTGCGGATAGGTTGCGCCTTTCTGGAATCCGGACATATCCATATTCTCCAACGAGAACTCCACACGCACCTTTTTCGAGTCGATTTCTCCCTTGGAAAGAAGGACAACCGTCTCCACATG
>JBJDYH010000173.1:0-2881 GCA_051867135.1 Faecousia sp.
AATTATCTCTTGGAGAACTGAGGTGCGCGACGGGCTGCTTTGAGACCGTACTTCTCATGTTTCTTTCATAGAAACCCTTGATTTTACGGACTTTTCAGCGTTAAGTTTCCTAAGTTCCCCCATCTGTTAACTGTAAAAGTGGGGGATATCCTTTACCCATTTTACGTCAATGCACGATTAACTACGCCGATGAGCTCCTCGGGTCTATTATATTTCACCTTGGCGTAAATGTCCATAGTCGTTTTGCTATTCTCATGCCCTGCAAGGTACTGAACCGTCTTGGGATCTACTCCTGCATAAAGCAAATTGGTGATATAAGTGTGACGGAGCTGGTGCGGGGTCACTTCAAAGTCTATTGTATAAACAATATTCGGATTGTTCTTCTGGTGCGTTCCCAGCGCAGGCTTTTTCGTGTACTTGATCCGCTGACCATTTATCACCTTATAGCAGGTTCTCTCTTTGGTAGAACGAACCGTAACATATTTCCATAATCTCTGAAATTGAGAATATGCTAATGGCTCTCCTTTGCTGTCTGAAATCACATAATCGGATATAGAATTCTTCTTGGCCTCCCGCAAGCAGTCCACAAGGCACCTGGGAATAGGAATCTCTCTTTTGGCCGCTGAAGTTTTTAGCACCGTTGAAACCACTGGCCTGTTATGCTCGGTTCTCCATGCTCTCCGAACTGCAATGTATGGTGTTCGAGCGTCAAGAAACACACAATCCCATTGCAGACCAAGGATTTCTTCACGCCGCAGCCCGGAGTATAGTCCGATCATAATAAATAGATACGGCGGTAATTCACGAACGGTATCCAGAAGAACCTTTACCTGTTCGTCAGTAAGTGCATCTTTATCTTTGGCCGGTGTGCCTCCTTTTGCTGATATGCCGGCAGAAGGATTATAGTCAAGCAGTTCGCTTCGCTCTGCAGAATAGAAAATGCACTTAAAGAGCATATTTACCTTGTTGTAAACAGAAGCGGATTTTTGAGATGCCGGAATCAGCGCTACACGAATATCATCTGTGGTGACATCCGACATATACATATCACCCAATGGCTTGACTATGTAGTTGTTCACGCTACAAGTGTAACCTTTTAGTGTTGCTGACGATACTTTTGCCGACTGCATCAGCAGCCATTTTTCACAATACTCAGCCACCGTGGGGTTCTCTCTGCGGAATTTCAATTCTTCGATGACACGTCTGGCTTCCGTTTCCTTTTTGTACAACTCCTCACAGGTAGTGGCATACAAATCCACTCTCTTGCCGTCAGCATCAGTAATCCTGGTTCTATAATACAGTACACCCTTTTTGGTGGTAGAACTGTAGTTTGGGATACGTTCTTTTTTCTTAGCCATAGCAGCAGACCTTCCTTTCCAATAAAAGCTATGTTCTTTGTTCCAACACTAATTTTCTCAGAGTGAAGGGCATCTCTCAACGATGCGAATATGAAAAACGCAGAGAGAAGAATTTTCGTTCCTCACTCTGCGCTTTTTGTCAATATTGATATTCCTGTTACACTGTGGCGTCCCAAAGGGCAAAGGCTCCCGCCATAGCGCCTGCCAGCTCGTCAGGCTTGTTGTATTTTACTTTCGCATATATGTCCATAGTGATCTTGCTGTTCTCATGTCCGGCTAAATACTGCACGGTCTTTGGGTCTACCGATGCGTGTATCAGATTGGTAATATATGTGTGTCTGAGTTGATGTGGTGTCACATCAAAATCCAGGCTATATATCACTTTGCCGTTGTGAGCCGCTTTCTGTCCCAATACAGGATGAATGGTATGCTTTACTCGCTTACCATTCTCATAGCGATAATAGGAGCGTTCCTTGGCCGTTCTCGTAACAACGAACTGCCATAACCGCTTGAACTGTGTATAGGTCAATGGATCGCCATCCCGATTACATATCACATACTTCGATGTAGACGCCGCCTTGACTTCCCGCAGACACTCAGCTAAGTTATCCGGCAAAGGAATCTTCCTCTCCGCAGCTTTTGTTTTTAATTCAGTCAGGATAACCGGCCTGTTGTTTTCCGTATGCCACGCCCTGCACACTTTCAGATACGGTGCATCTGTATCCAGAAAGACGGAATCCCATTGCAATGCCAGAATTTCCTCTCGCCTTAAACCGGCATACAGCCCCAGCATCACAAAAGTATGAGTCTGCAGTCCTTTTACAGCCTCCAGCAAAAGCAATGACTGTTCATCCGTCAATGCCTGTTTTTCCTGCTGTGGGACCCCACCGCCCTCTGCTGTAAGGAATGTGGTTGGATTCTTGTCTATAACCTTACTTTCCATAGCAGCACGGAAAATGGACTTATATAAGATTACAACCGACTTATATACCGATGCTGATTTCTTGGATACCGGAACTAATGCCATTTGAATATCATCCAGGGTCACATCTCCCATCCGCATATCTCCCAAAGAAGAAATAATATGGCGTTGCACCTTTGATGTATAGTCTGTCAGAGTTGTCGCACGAACATGAACCGATTGCATCAGCAGCCACTTTTCACAATACTCCTTAACTGTGGGAGATTTGCGCCGGAATGTGGCATTGTCGATTTGTTCCAATGCCGCCAATTCCTTATCATAAAGTTCTTCACGCGTTTTCCCGTAAAGTGCAACTTGCTTGCCATCTGCATCCATCACATAGGTTTTATAATATATGTGGCCCTTAATCTCCACCGTACCGTATCTCGGTATTCTGCTTCTTTTTGTAGCCATTCTACCACCTCCAGACTTTAGCTACTGCCATCGTTTTAGCAAAATTCCGATTTTTCTTCAAAGGTGCGATTTTTCAAATCCTACCCTCGACGAACATTGCGATAGGTCGTCTTTTTTTCCATCGGCTTTGCTCTGTGCGTACTTTTGG
>JBJDYH010000174.1:0-12791 GCA_051867135.1 Faecousia sp.
TTTTGTGCTATTTGATAACGATTTTGGAGAGATTTCTTAAGTTAATGACATTGCCCTGTAGGGGCGGGTCTTGACCCGCTCGCGGCACCCGGTTTTCCGCTGCGGTCGGTTTTCCGCGGCAACGGCGGGAGCAGCTATGCGCCCTACAAGGGAATATACGAAAAAATCGGGGGATGCGATTGCATCCCCCGATTTGTGCGGGTATTTACTTGATCAGCTCGTTGAAGCGGAAGTAGTTCAGGGTGTTGTTGTAGGAGATGTTCTCCACCATCTTGCCCAGAGCTTCCATGTCGGCGGGGTACTCGCCGTCCTCCACCATCTGGCCGAAGAGGTTGCACAGGATTCTGCGGAAATACTCGTGACGGGTGTAGCTCAGGAAGGAGCGGGAGTCAGTCAGCATACCGTTGAAGCTTCCCATAGCGCCCAGACTCATGAGGCTGATCATCTGAGCCTCCATGCCGGGCTTGTGGTCATTGAACCACCAAGCGGAACCCTGCTGAATCTTGCCGGGGATGCCGCTGTCGGTCTGGAAACCGCCCATAATGGTGCCGATAATGCCGTTGTCGGCGGGGTTCAGGGAGTAGAGAATGGTCTTGCCCAGAGCGCCCTCGTCCTCCAGCAGACCCAGCAGCTTGGCAAGGCCCACGGCGTTGGCGGCGTCGTTCATGGAGTCGAAACCGGTATCGGGGCCAAGCTTGCGGAACATCTTGCGGCTGTTGTCCCGGAGGCAGCCGAAGTGGAGCTGCATGACCCAATCACGCTTGCAGTACTCCTTGCCCACGCAAATCAGCAGAGCGGTGTGGTAAGCAAGCTGCTCGTCCCAAGTAATGCCCTTGCCGGCCTTGGCCCGGGCGAAGATGTCGTTCAGTTCTTCTTCGGTAGCTTCTACGCAGAAGCAGTAGTCCAGAGCGTGGTCGCTGACCCGGCAGCCGTGGTCATTGAAGTAGGCAATCCGGTTAATGAGCGCCTTGCGCATATCCTCCACGGTGTTGATTTCAAAACCCACAACCTTTTCCAGCTGAGCAACATAAGCGGGGAAGGTGGGCTTGTCGGCACGCATGGCCTTGTCGGGACGGAAAGCGGGCAGAACCACAGCGGGAGCGGTGGGGTCGGCAGCAATCAGCTCGTGCGCCCGCAGGTCATCCACAGGATCGTCGGTGGTGCAGATCAGCTTGACACCGGACTTGCGGATAATGCCCCGAACGGACATATCGGGCTGGGCGAGAATAGCGTTGCACTTTTCGTAGATTTCCATGGCATTGTCGCCGTTCAGAGGCTCGGTAATGCCAAAGTAGCGCTGCAGCTCCAGATGGGTCCAATGGTACAAGGGGTTGCCAATCAGGTTGGGAATGGTCTCGGCCCACTTCTGGAACTTCTCAGCGGGGGTAGCGTCGCCGGTAATGTAGCGCTCAGGTACGCCGCAGGAACGCATGGCACGCCACTTATAGTGGTCGCCGCCCAACCAAACCTCGGTAATGGAATCGTAACGCTTGTCCTCATAGATTTCCATGGGATTGATGTGGCAATGGTAGTCGATAATGGGCATCTTTTCCGCGTGCTCGTGGTAGAGCTTCTTAGCGGTCTCGGACTTCAGCAGAAAGTCAGCATTCATAAAAGGGGTCATAGACTTGTTCCTCCTAATTTATTGTTGGCTCACAGCCTTTTCGGCCTTGGCCAGTTTTGAAATTTTCATAACCACCGGGATGGCAATGGCAACGGCGCTGATGCCAACGCAGACATTGCTGATCATCATGGTCATACCTACGGCTTCCACGCCTACCTTGGTGAAGTTCTGGAAGAACCACAGCACCGGCACCCGGAAAGCGAACACTCTGGCTACATTCAGCAGGAAAGTCAGCTTGGTGTAGCCGTAGCCCAGAAGCAGGGAAACCGTAGCGGAATTGATGCCAAGGGTAATATAGCCCAGCATTTCCCACTGGTGGATGGAAACGATGGTATCCCGGAAGGCGGGGTCAAAATTGTTCTTGGACATGGCAAAAATGTTTGCCAAATACGGCAGGGTAAAGCTTACCACCGCAACGCCCACCACGCCGATGAGAATATCGATGGCCAGCAGCCGGAAGTAGATTTGCAGGGTGCGGCGGTATTTTCCCGCGCCCCGGTTTTGGCTGATCAAGGGAGAGGCACCGTCGGTAAAGCCCATCTGCCAAGAGGTGGTCAGCCCGCCGATGTTGTTGGAGATGCCCAGAGCGCCTACGGTGGTCGGGCCGTAAGCGGTGGACATGGCGTTGACGGTTACCTTACCCCCCGCAAACAGCACCTTCTCGGCGGATACCGGGTAGGCAAGGTTCAAAATGGGAAGAATGATTTTTCCACCCAAATTGACGCTCTTAAACCGGAAGCGGAACGCCCCGTCGTCAAAGAACATGGAAACAATGGCATAGCCCATAACGCCCAACTGACCAATGAGGGTAGCTACGGCAATCATGGTAACGCCCTTGCCCAGCACATACACAAAAAACGCGGTCAGCCCCAGCTTTACCAGAATGATAATCACATTCAGCACCAAAATCTTCTTGGCATGACCACGGCTGCGCTCGATAGACAGGTACACCGTGTTGAAGAAGGTGACCACAACCGTCAGAATCTCCACCCGGAAATAGCCCACACCGGTTTCAATCAGCTCCGGGGCGGTATTCAGCAGGCGAAGGAAGGGCACCGCAAAGGGAATCAGCACACCCATAATGACAAGACCCACGATGACCGCTAAGGTATACACGGCGGAAACCTGCTTGCGCACCAGCTCATAATCCCCCCGGCCATAGGCTTCGGAAATTTTGATGGTGCCGCCGGTAGCAAGGCCGGTACCCAGCGCCGTAATCATCAGGGTGATCTGATTCAGGCAGGCAACGGCGGAGGCCGCGTCGGAGCCGATATGGGAGGCCATCATGGCATCGAGCACTTTGAAAATGCTTTGCAGCGCCTGATACAGAGCCAGCGGCGCGCAACTGGAAAGCAAAACTCTGATAGGAGAGGCGTTCAGGGCGTACTCCCGGTACGCCTCATCCTTTTTTGAAACAAACGCCATTTACAGAACGACACCGTCCTTGAAAATGGAGATTTCCCGGTAGCCCTTCTTTTCGGCCCAGGTCTGCTTGCCGGAGGCGGTAGCCAGAACCAAATCCATCAAATCCTGAGCGGCCTCGTCCAGAGTGCGGGTGCCGTCGGCAACCACACCGGCGTTGAAGTCAATCCAGGTGGGCTTTTTGGTAGCCAGGGGGGTGTTGGTGGCCAGCTTCATGGTGGGCGCGGGAGCGCCGAAGGGCGTACCACGGCCGGTGGTAAAGAGCACCATGTGCGCGCCGGCGGCGGTCAAAGCGGTGGCGGAAACCAGGTCGTTACCGGGGCCGTAGAGCATATTCAGACCCTTGGTGGTAACGGCTTCGCCGTAACCGATCACATCCATAATGGGAGCGGAGCCGCCCTTCTGGACGCAGCCGCAGGACTTGTCTTCCAGCGTGGTGATGCCGCCCTGCTTGTTGCCGGGGCTGGGGTTGTCGTAAACCACCTCGTTGTGGGAGATGAAGTAAGCCTTGAAGCCGTTGATCATGTTCACGGCCTTGGCGAAAACCTCGTCATTGACGCAGCGGTCCATGAGGAAGCCCTCCGCGCCGAACATTTCGGGAACCTCGGTGAGCACGGTGGAGCCGCCCTGAGCCACCAGCATATCGCTGAAACGGCCCACGGTGGGGTTGGCGGTGATGCCGGAAAGACCGTCGGAGCCGCCGCACTTCATGCCGATCACCAGCTCGCTGGCGCTGATCTCCTCACGCTGGAACTGAGCGGCGAACTTGGCGCACTCCTCCAGCAGAGCGCGACCGGCTTCCATCTCGTCGGAAACGTGCTGGCAGGTAAGGAACTTCACCCGGTCGGGGTCAAAGTCCCCCAGCTCCGCAAGGAACTGCTCATGGGTCAGGTTCTCACAGCCAAGGCTCAGCACCAGAACGGCACCGGCATTGGGGTGGCGGGTCAGAGCAGCCAAGAGTTTCCGGGTCTGGGCGTGGTCATGACCGGTCTGGGAGCAGCCGAAGGGATGGGTAAAAGTATACAGACCCTCGATGGAGCCGGAAACCAAATCCTGATTTTCCCGAACCATAGCCTTGGCAATGTCGTTGACGCAGCCAACGGTGGGGATGATCCAAATTTCGTTGCGGATGCCCACCTTGCCGTCCTTGCGGCGGAAGCCGCGGAAGGTAGCGGGCTTCTGAGGGGCGGGGAAGGTAATGTTGGGGTTGTAGGTGTACTCCATCTCGCCTTCCAGATTGGTCTTCATGTTGTGGGTATGTACCCAGTCGCCCACGCAGATGGGAGCGGTGGCGTGGCCGATGGAGAAGCCGTACTTTACTACATGCTCGTTCTCAGCCAAAGGCTTGATGGCCATTTTGTGACCCTGAGGAATGTCGGTATTGGCGGTCACGGTAACGCCGTCAGCGGCAAAAATAGTGCCCTTGGGGATGGCGTGCAGGGCGACCACTACATTGTCATTAGGGTGGATGTGGATAAAATCAGGCATTTACTTGCCCTCCTGTCAAAAGAATAGAGCCGATGTCTACATCGGGCAAAGGGGCCGATGTAGGCATCGGCCCCTACAGCGAGTCAAAAAACTATGGGAATAAAACTGCCTTCCCTTACAGGCAGGAAGCGTAAGCAGCCAGAGCGCCCTCGGTGCGAATCTTGGTCAGGTTCGCAACGGTAGCGGCCTCGAAGCCGGCGATGGCGGTCAGATCCTGACCCCACATCTGCTCGTTGGTCATAACGGCGTGTACCAGCTCCTCCACGGAGTCGTTGCGGTGGTTCCAGTAGAACTCCAAAGCCCAACGGTCGTCGGAGCAGGTGTAGGTGTTGCCGGCGCTTCGGCGGCAGACCAGACCGGCATCGGTCAGCTCCTGAATGTCATTGCTGAAGAAGGCAATGTAAGCGGCGAAGCTCATGGTCAGGCAGGTGGGCAGCTTGCCGGTCTTTTCAATGTACTCCAGGAAGCTGGGCATATTTCTGGCTCTCCACTTGGAGGTGGAGTTCAGGGAAATGCTCATCAGCTCGTGGTTGACAAAGGGGTTGTTGAAGCGATCCTGCACGGCAGCGGCGAAGTTGCGGCAGTCCTCCTGATCCAGAGGCAGGATGGGCACGATTTCGTCCAGCAGCATCTTGTTCATGAAGCCGCGAATGGTATCGTTGTTCATGCAGTCACGCACGATGTCGAAGCCGCCCAGATACGCGCCCAGAACGAAGCCGGTGTGGGCACCGTTGAGGATGCGAACCTTGCGCTTCTTGTAGGGGGTCATGTCGGGGGTAACGAATACATTGCTCTCAATGCCGGCCTTGCGGAAGGGCAGAACATCGTTGAGCTTCTCGTCGCCTTCGATAACCCAAACACCGAAGACTTCGCCCACATCCAGCAGGGGATCGGCGTAGCCGTGCTTTTCTTCCAGCTCGGCAACTTCCTTGGGGTCACGGATGCGGCCGGGAACAATGCGGTCTACCAAAGAGCCGCAGAAGGTGCAGCTTTCGTTCACATAGGCGGAGAACTCAGCGCCCAGACCCCACTGCTCAATGTACTGGTTGACGCACTTTTGCAGCTCCTTGCCGTTGTTGTCGATCAGCTCGCAAGCCAGCATGATCACGCCGGGCTTGCCTGCCTGGAAGCGCTTGTACAGCACCTGAGTCAGCTTGCCGGGGAAGGAAGCGCAGGGAACATCGCCGAGCTGGCAGGAAGGATCGTAAACGATACCGGCCTCGGTGGTGTTGGAAACAATGTACTCCAGGTCGTCGGAAACGGCAACTTCCATCATGGCCTCGAAGCCCTCAGCCTCGTAGGGGTTCAGGCAACGGGAAACAGAGGAGATGACCCGCTTGTCGTCAACCTTCTGGCCGTTCTGGCTGCCGCGCAGGTACAGGGTGTACAGGCCCTCCTGCTCGTTGATCATCTTGGCAAGACCGGGAGCAATGGGCTGTACCAGAACGCACTTGCCGTTCCAGCCGGCCTTCTCGTTGGCCAGGTCAAACCAGTAGTTTACGAATGCGCGCAGGAAATTGCCTTCACCGAACTGCAGAACCTTTTCGGGGGCCTTTTCCAGAATGTAGCCGGTGTAGCCGGACTTCTTAAGGACTTCGTAATTGAGCTTTTCCATGTTGAGTGAACCTCCATTTGAATTTTTGTCCGTATTTTCAACGATACCATTATAAGCGCAAACTTTTTGATAGGAAATAGTGTAATTTGCGATAATACATTGTGATAATTGCGGTTTTTGTCGTTGACTTGCAGCCGAGGATAGAGTATGATGGAAACAGTGAAAGGAAGGTGGTATTTATGGCCCTGCAGCCCCAAATGTTTGACCCCCGGCAGGAGATGGGCAAGCCGGATTTTGAGCTGCAATACAAGCGGGATTCCTACTTAAAAGATGTGGAGCTGCACCACCATGACTTTTTTGAGCTGTACTTTTTGATGAGCGGCGATGTTACCTACATTATTGAAAGCAAGATATACCATGTCATGCCCGGTGATGTCCTGCTGATATCCCCCAAAGAGCTGCACCAGCTTGTGATCCACCCGGAGATGAGCAGTTATGAGCGGTATGTGCTGTGGGTAGACCCTCAGGCTTTGGCTCGCCTGGGAGGAGGAGCAGACCTTTCCCGGTGCTTTGACCCCTCCATCGGCGGCAACCTTTTGCGCCTGCAAAGCGAGGAACGCAGCCGGATTCAGAGCCTTATGGAGCAGCTTCACCGGGAGAACCAGCAGGGGGGCTTTGCCGGCGAAGTGCTGCGGGAAAGCTTGCTGGTTCAGCTTTTGGTGATGGTAAACCGGCTGGCTTTGCGGCAGGATACCCAGCCTCAGGATGCCCCCCACAGCAATCAGGCGGTGTCCAAGGTGATAGATTATGTAAACCTCCATTACGGCGAGCCCTTGTCTCTGGATATGCTGGCGGAGAAATTCTATGTCAGCAAATACCACCTGAGCCACGAGTTTAACCGTCAGGTGGGTACAAGCATCTACCGCTATATCCAAAAAAAGCGCCTGCTCATTGCCCGGCAGTTGATGGCGCAAGGCAAGCGGCCCAATGAGGTGTACAGCGTTTGCGGATTTGGAGATTACGCCGGGTTTTACCGGGCGTTTAAGGCAGAATACGGCACCGGGCCGAGGGAATACGCCCTGTCGGTGCGCCAGTCGAATTAACGAGGAGATTGCTTATGAAAAAAGTAAAAATTGCCTACCTTGGCGGCGGCTCTAAGCAGTGGGCCAGAAGTTTCATGCAGGATTTGGCGCTGGCGGAGGGGATTGGCGGCGAAGTCTGCCTGTATGACATTGACAAACCCGCGGCGATTCGCAATCAGCAGATTGCCACCCGGCTTCATGCCCAGCCCAAGTCCATTGCCCCCTTTGTGTATACGGTGGCGGAAACGCTGGAGGCGTGTTTGACCGGGGCGGACTTTGTGCTGATTTCCATTTTGCCCGGAACCTTCCAGGAAATGCGCTCCGATGTCCACGAGCCGGAAAAATACGGCATTTATCAGGCGGTGGGTGATACCGTAGGCCCCGGCGGTGTGCTGCGGGCCATGCGTACCGTGCCCATTTACGAGGGCTTTGCCAAGGCCATTGAAAAGTGCTGCCCGGATGCCTGGGTGCTGAATTTGACCAACCCCATGAGCGCCTGCGTTAGGGCGCTGTACGACAATTTCCCCGGCATCAAGGCCTTTGGCTGCTGCCATGAGGTATTTCACGCCCAGATGTTCCTGTGCTGCGCCCTGAAAGAGCTGAAAGGCATCGAGGCTGACCGCCGGGACATCTACACCGATGCCAGCGGCGTGAACCACTTTACATGGATTACCGAGGCAAGATATCAGGATATTGACCTGCTGGGCCTGCTGCCGGAATTTATGGACAGGTTTTTTGAACAGGGCTACTACGAGCGCGGCCCCCACGACGCATGGAAAACCGACCCCTTTGCCTACGGCAACAAGGTAAAAATGGATCTCTACCGCCGCTATGGCGCTCTGGCTGCCGCCGGCGACCGCCATTTGGTAGAATTTCTGGATAGAAGCTGGTATCTCCGGGACCCGGAAATGGCAAAAAGCTGGCACTACGCCCTGACTACCGTAGACCTGCGGGAGCGCAATCAGGCTCAGCAGATTGCGGACTCCATCGCCATGGCGGCGGGGGAAAAGGAATTTGTCCCCGAACACTCCGGGGAGGAGCTGGTACATTTGCTTCGTGCCTTGCTGGGTTTGGAGGTCATTGTTTCCAATGTGAATCTGCCGAACCTTGGCCAGATGCCGGGGATGCCCATGGGCAGCATTGTGGAAACCAACTGCGTATTTACCAACGGCGTTGTAAAGCCTGTGGTGGCAAAGCCTCTGCCGGAGAGTGTTCTGGCGCTGGTGCAAAGAAACTGCGCCAATATCGATTTGACCTGCGAGGGCATCCGGGAGCGGGATATGGGCAAGCTTTTCCAGGCATTTATGAACCAGCCCCTTTGCGCCGGGCTGAGCATGGAGGACGGCGAAACGCTGTTTCATGCCATGTGCGCCAATACCAAAGCGTATCTCGCCCCCTATTACCCCAATCTCTAATAAACAGGGTGTCCTTCCCGGAGGACACCCTGTTTTGATAAATTATCCATATCGGTTTTCATTATCGTCTCGATAAATTGGAATTTAGCGGGGTGTGGATTGGGTGAATGTAGGGGGCGATGCCCACATCGCCCCGTTGGGGTGTTACGGATTTGCCGCAGTTCCGTAGAAGCATCGTTCTGCGTTCTGCGGGCCGATGTGGGCATCGGCCCCTACGCGTATTATTATGGTACGGCAGTAAATTCCAATGTATCGAATTTATCGCTTTGCTGAGGAAAGCCTATAAGCACAGGATAAAATAAAATATTTTATGATAAACGATAAAAAATAGTTGACAAATGAAAATTCTATGGTATACTCAGTTTATCGATAAACATGAATTGGAGGAAACAACTATGGAAAACAAAATGATTTCAAGAATTAACACAATGGGCAAAGTGGGCGATATTCTCTGCAAGATTTGCAAAATCGTCCTGATCATTGCCGCCGTCGGCTGTCTGGTGGGCGGCATTGCGCTGTGCTTTGTACCCCGCAGCGCCGCCAGCATTGAGCTGACCAGCGTCAACACCGCCGTTGTCCATTTGGACGAGAAGCACGATATTTCCCGGCTGGTGGATATGGGGGATATTGATGGGCTGCTGTCCATTGGGGGAAACTCTTACAAAATCGTAGACGATGATTTTGACGATTGGCAGACAAGCCGTACCTTCTACCTTTCCGATGCAAAATGGGTGCTGTTCGCCGGTATCCTTGCGCTGGCGGCATTGTATATCCCCTTCCACTTTGGGGGTAAGCTCTGCGCCGCTTTCCGCGATTGCACCACGCCCTTTACTCAGGAAATTTCTCGGGGTCTGACGAACCTTGCTTGGGCGCTGATTCCCGCTGCCGTTGTGAGCAGCTTGGTGGAAACCTTTTCCGGTTGCCTGTTTACCGGGAATTGGGATATTTCTCTGGATGTGAATATCACGGGAATTTTGATGATTTTGTGCATCTTTTTGCTGTCTTACATCTTTAAGTACGGCACGGCCCTGCAGATTCAGTCCGACGAAACGCTGTAAGGAGGCACCATGGGAAAAATCATCTTGCGGCTGGATCGGGTCATGGCAGACCGAAAAATCAGCCTGAACCAGCTTTCCACCATGGTAGGCGTTACCAATGTAAACCTGTCCAAAATGAAGACCGGCAAAATCAGCGCCATCCGCTTTTCCACTTTGGAAGCCATCTGCGAGGCCCTGAACTGCCAGCCGGGAGACATTTTGGAATATGACCCCAACGCGCAGGAATAACGCATATTTTTGTAGGGGCGTTTCTATTGCGCATCCGAAAACAAAAGCCACATCCGCACCAAACGGGCGGGTCAAGACCCGCCCCTACAGATGGGCGGCGGGAAACGGCACCTTTGTAGGGGCCGGTCTTGACCGGCCCGAAGGCCCAAAGCCACCACCGCAGAAAACCAAGTGCGGCAGCGGACGAGCAATTGAAACGCCCCTACGGACTTTAGCAAAGTGCAAACGAAACCCCCGCCGTGTGGCGGGGGTTTCAGCGTGTTGAGATAAAGATTTTCGACTTAGCCTTCGTAGTTGTAGCCGGTGGCCAGAGCCTTCAGGTTGATTTCCAGCAGCTCGGCGTGCTTGGCGGAAACAACCTTCTTCATGGCTGCTTCCAAATTCTCGAAGCTGACAGCCCCGGTTTCCTTAATCATCTTGCCAAGGATAATCATGTTGGCAAGGGTGGGGATGCCTGCCTCCGCGGCCATCTTGGTGGCGGGGATGTAGTAGGCATCGATGTCGGTGCGCGCTACCTTGCGGCCAATGAGGGTGGAGTCCACAAACACCTTGCCTCCGGGAACCACGGCGTTCTCGTACTTGTCCAAAGAGGGCAGGTTCATAACGATCAGGGCATCGGGCTTGGATACGATGGGGCTGCCTACGGGATCGTCGCTGATGATGATGGAGCAGTTGGCAGTACCGCCACGCATTTCGGGGCCGTAGCTGGGAAGCCAGCTAATCTGCTTTTCTTCCAGCAGGCCCTTGTAGGCCAGAAACTTTCCCGCGAACAGAACGCCCTGTCCGCCGAAGCCGGCAATCAAAATCTGAGTGGTCATATTAGCCCTCCTCCTTTTCCGCGCTTCTGTCTTTGTAGACACCCAGAGGATAGTAGGGAATCATCTTCTCGTCAATCCATTGCAGAGCCTTGGAAGGGGTCATACCCCAGTTGGTGGGGCAGGCGGAAACCACTTCCACAAAAGAGAAGCCCTTGCCTTCCACCTGATTCTGGAAAGCCTTTTTAATGGCCTTTTTCGCGGCCTTGACATTTTTCACATTGTTCACGGCCACCCGGGCAATGTACTCAGGGCCGTCCAGCGTGGAGAGCATTTCGCTGACCCGGATGGGGAAGCCTGCGGTAGCGGTGTCACGGCCGTAGGGAGAGGTCTGGGTGACCTGACCGGGCAGGCTGGTGGGAGCCATCTGGCCGCCGGTCATGCCGTAGATGGCGTTGTTCACGAAAATAATGGTAATGTTCTCGCCGCGGGTGGCGGAGTGGACGGTTTCCGCCATGCCGATGGAGGCAAGGTCGCCGTCGCCCTGATAAGTAAAGACGATGTTTTCCGGCAGCGCCCGCTTCAGGCCTGTAGCAACGGCGGGTGCTCTGCCGTGGGCAGCTTCCACCATGTCGCAGGCGAAGTAGTCGTAGGCCATAACGGCGCAGCCAACGGGGGCGACACCAATGGTCTTGCCTTCGATGCCCAGCTCGTCAATGGCTTCAGCCACCAGACGGTGGATAATGCCGTGGGTACAGCCGGGGCAGTAGTGCAGGGGCGCATCGGTAAGCGCCTTGGGCTTTTCAAATACGATTGCCATGTTACTTGCCCTCCTTTGCCATGTTACGGATAGACTCCAGAACCTGCTCCGGAGTGGGAATCATGCCGCCGGTGCGGTTGCACAGCACCACGGGCTTCTTGCACTCGGTGGCGAGGCGCACATCCTCAATCATCTGGCCCATGCTCAGCTCCACGGAGATGAAGCCCTTTACATGGTCAGCGGCCTGCGCCAAGGGTGCCTTGGGGAAGGGCCAAAGGGTGATGGGACGAATCAGACCCACCTTGATGCCCTCTTTCCGGGCGGCAACGACAGCGTTCTTGGATACACGGGCGGCAATGCCGAAAGCCACCACGCAGATGTCCGCATCTTCCATCATGAAGCTTTCGTACATGGTCTCGTTTTCTTCGATGGCCTTATAGCGGTCGTAACGCTCGAAGTTCTTCTGCTCCAGCATTTCGGGGTTTAAGTACAGGGAGTTGATGATGTTGTGCTTGCGTTTACCTTGGGTGCCGGTAACAGCCCAAGGCTTTTCGACCTCGGCAGGCTCGGTAATGCCGCTCAAATCCACAGGCTCCATCATCTGGCCCATGGTGCCGTCAGCCAGCAGCATGGCGGGAACCAGATACTTTTCGCTCAGGTCAAATGCCTTGGCGGTCATATCCGCCATTTCCTGCACGCTGGAGGGAGCCAGAACAATCAGGTGATAGTCGCCGTGTCCGCCGCCCTTGGTGGCCTGAAAATAGTCGCTCTGGCTGGGCTGGATACCGCCGAGGCCCGGGCCGCCCCGCTGCACATTGATAATCAGGGCAGGCAGGTCTGCACCGGCGATATAGCTGATGCCCTCCTGCTTCAGGGAAACTCCGGGGGAGGAGGAAGAGGTCATAACCCGCTTGCCGGTACCGGCAACGCCGTAGACCATGTTGATTGCGGCAACTTCGCTTTCCGCCTGCAGGAACACGCCGCCGATTTTCGGCATACGCTTTGCCATGTAGGCAGCCAGCTCCGTCTGGGGGGTGATGGGATAGCCAAAATAGTGGCGGCAGCCTGCCCGGATGGCGGCTTCGGCAATGGCTTCATTGCCCTTCATCAATACTTTTTCGCCCATTGTTCTTACCTCACTTTTCTACGGTAATCACGCAGTCAGGACACATGGTAGCGCAGAAAGCGCAGGCTACGCACTTTTCCTGATCGGTGATCTCGGCGGGGGAATGGCCCTTGGCATTCAGCTTGTCCTTGGACAGGACGATCAGCTTTTTGGGGCAAGCGTCCACACACAGGCCGCAGCCCTTGCAAAGGTCGGAATTAAAGGTTACTTTTGCCATTTTAATTCTCCTCGTATAATAAGATTTGCAGATATTTTTAAGTGATATCTGCCAAGTTCAC
>JBJDYH010000175.1:0-12776 GCA_051867135.1 Faecousia sp.
TACCGGTCTGCCCATTACGCTCCTGCTGTCCCATAAGCAGGGCGGCCACCAGCAGATCAACGCCCGCATTGCCTACAACGAAATCGACTTGGTTCTGCTGTTTACCGACCCCAACACCACCGACCCTTGGGATGACAGTCAGATGATTGAAACCATCCGCCATTGCGACAAACAGAATGTGCCCATCGCCACCAACCTTGCCAGCGCCGAAATGTTCATTATGGGCCTGCAGCGGGGCGATTTGGATTGGCGTGAAATGGTGCACAACAAGCCTCGCTACTAAATATATTTTCATGCTTACCGGGTTGACTCACCCGCTTGCAAATTGGAATTTAACAGACTGTTTGTAGGGGCCGATGCCCACATCGGCCCTTTGGGGTGTTACGGATTCGCCGCAGTTCCGTAGAAGCATTGTCCTGCGTCCTGCGGGGCGATGTGGGCATCGCCCCCTACATTTACAAAATCCACATCCGCACCTAAATTTATTTTATTGCTTATCGGGTTGACTCACCCGCTTGCAAATTGGAATTTATAGGAGAGTAAATCCTATCGTAGGGGCGAGCATTGCTCGTCCGAAAACCCGAATCCACCACCGTACCAAACGGGCGGGTCAAGACCCGCCCCTACAAAGGGTTGGTGAATATCGGAACCCTTGTAGGGGCCGGTCTTGACCGGCCCGAAATCCCAAACCCACCACCGCAGAAAACGAGGTGCGGTAGCGGACGAGCAATGCTCGCCCCTACACTCACAAAATCCCCATCCCTACAAATTCCAATTTATCGCTGCGCTGAGGAAAGCCGAAAAGCACATGATTATTCTATTTTGCGCCCATTCATTTGCGGGTCATTCCCATCCTGCCCTTCCGGGAGTGACCCTTCTTTTGGCGCGCTGAATTTTCTCGAAAGGAAACGATTATGGAAAGAATTACCCCCCGGACGCTCTCCGGGTTTATGGAGCTGCTCCCTGCCAAGCAGGCCAAGCTGGAAAAGATGATGGAGGTGCTGCGCCGCACCTACGCTTCCTACGGCTTTGCCCCTCTGGACACCCCCGCCATTGAAGATGCCAAAATCCTTTTGGCAAAGGGCGGCGGCGAGACGGAAAAGCAGGTTTACCGCTTCCAAAAGGGCGACAGCGACCTAGCTCTGCGCTTTGATTTGACCGTACCCCTTGCCAAATATGTGGCTCTGCACTATAACGACCTGGCCTTCCCCTTCCGCCGCTACCAAATCAGCAAGGTGTACCGGGGCGAGCGCGCCCAGCGAGGCCGCTTCCGGGAGTTCTATCAGGCGGATATTGACATCATCGGTGACGGCAAGCTGGACATCCTCAACGAGGCGGAGATTCCCGCCATTATTTATAAGGTATTTACCGGCTTTGGTCTGAAACGGTTCCAGATTCGTGTAAACAACCGGAAGATTCTCAACGGCTTTTACGCCATGCTGGGTCTGTCGGAGCGCAGCGGCGACATTATGCGCACCGTGGACAAGCTGGACAAAATCGGCCCGGAAAAGGTAAGCGCCCTGCTGGTAGAAGAATGCGGCACTACCGAAGAGCAGGCCAAGCAGATTCTGGACTTTATCGCCATCAACGGCACCAACGAGTATAACCTTCTCCGCCTTGGACAGATGGCCGGAAAGAATGAGGTTTTCGACCAGGGTCTTGGGGAGCTGAAAGCCGTGACGGAAAACCTGACCGCCTTCGGCGTGCCTCAGGAGAATTTCGCCATTGATTTGACCATCGCCCGCGGTCTGGACTACTATACCGGCACCGTCTACGAAACCACCCTTCTCGACCACCCGGAAATCGGCTCCGTCTGCTCCGGCGGGCGCTACGATAACCTTGCCGGGTATTATATCGACAAAGCCCTTCCCGGTGTGGGTATTTCCATCGGCCTGACCCGGCTGTTCTATGTATTGGACGAGCAGGGGCTTCTGAACGATGCCCTCCCCAGCGCCCCCGCCGATGCTCTGGTGCTGCCCATGACCGCCGACCCCGCCCCCGCCATTGCGCTGGCGGAAAGCTTGAGAAGCGCCGGTCTGCGGGTGCAGCTCTACGGCGAGCAGAAGAAGTTCAAGCAGAAAATGAGCTATTGCGACCGTCTGGGCGTTCCCTTTGCCGTGCTTCTTGGTGAGGACGAAATTGCCCAGGGCAAGTGCTCCGTAAAGAACATGGTCACCGGCCAGCAAGCCACACTTACCCCTGACTTGGCTGCTACCTATATGGTAGAGGTTCTGGCAGAGAACGCCGGGCCTATCATTTTGGAGAAGTAAATGGAAGAAAAATTTGTCAGGGCCTGGATTTCCGCCCGGAATGAGGCCCTCCGCCTTGGTGTGCGCCTGCGGCCCATGCCCGAAAGCGAAGCCCTGTCCCAAGCCCACTACTGCCTGCAAAACCACCGCCCCAGCGACGGCTTCGCGGGGCTGGTTATGAAGGGCCAATGGAAGCTGACCTTGGAAGCCCTTGCCATCGACAAGCGCTTCACCGCCCTCTTTACCGACGATGAGGTGAACACCGCCCTCCAGCGCCTGCTGGAAGCGGAATGCTTCTAAATGGTAAAAATCCCCGGAATGTGGTCATTCCGGGGATTTTTTGTACCCAATCCTGTAGGGCGGGTCTTGACCCCCCCCGCAAAGGGGTGCTTTGGATTGGGGCTAACCTGATACGCCGCATTCGCTGCGGTTTAGGGAGCTCTGTGCGGCGGAAAGCATCAGCTTGATTCGGTTCAACTGGTTGACCTCGCTGGCACCGGGGTCGTAATCCACCGCCGCAATGTTGGCCTGAGGATAGGCTTTTCTCAGCGCCTTAATAACGCCCTTGCCCACCACATGGTTGGGCAGACACGCAAAGGGCTGGATGCATACAATATTGGGAGTTCCGTGAGTGAGCAGCTCCACCATTTCTCCGGCAAGGAACCAGCCTTCGCCGTATTGGTTGCCCAAGGACAGGAAGGGCTTTGTCTGCTCCGCAATCTCATAGATGGAAACCGGCGGCTCAAAGCGTTTGCTCTTTTCCAGCGCGTCAATGGCAGGCTTTCGCAGGGCTTTGATGATTTTGATGGTCACCGAAGAAATGACGGCGGAGGACTTTTTCGCGCCGAGGAACTCGGCTTTATACTGGGCACCAAATACGCTGTAGTTGAAAAAGTCCAGCATATCCGGCACAACCGCTTCGGCTCCCTCTTTTTCCAGCAGGTCTACAAGATGGTTGTTGGCCAGAGGCATATATTTGACAAGGATTTCACCCACTACGCCTACCCGGGGTTTCTTGACGGTTTCGTCAATGGGCAGATTGTCAAAGGCCTCCACAATGCCTTTGCACACATTCTTATACTTATATTTGCTCTTGGGGTTGGTCAGAGAATCTATGCAGATATCCTTCCACCGGCTATGCAGCGCGTTTGCCGAGCCGGGCTCTTTCTCGTAGGGGCGTACCCGGTACAGGCACCGCATAAACAAATCGCCGTAAACAAGGGCGTGCACCGCGTCGATGAGCAGACCCGGCGACCACTGAAAGCCGGGGTTCTTCTCCATACCGTTTGCGTTCAGGGAGATAACCGGGATGTGAGACAGGCCCGCTTTGTCCAAGGCCCGGCGGATAAACGCCACATAGTTGCTGGCCCGGCAGCAGCCGCCTGTCTGGGTCATAGCGATGGCAAGGCGGTCTGTATCATACCGGCCGGACAAAACCGCTTCCATAATCTGCCCTACCACCGTAATGGACGGATAGCAGGCATCATTGTTCACATATTTCAGTCCGGTATCAATGGCGGTGCGGTTATCGTTATCCAAAACCACCACATGATATCCGTGCTTTTCAAAAACCGGCTCCAAAATGTCAAAGTGAATGGGGCTCATTTGGGGCGCAAGGATGGTATAGCCCTGCTTTTGCATATCCCCGGAGTATTCCCTGCGCTGATACTCGGCAGGCTTGGGGTTGGGCTTTATGTTTTTCTTCGAGCGCATCCGCATAGCGGAAATGAGGCTGCGGATACGGATTCTCACCGCGCCCAGATTGTTGACCTCGTCAATTTTCAGGAGAGTGTACAGCTTGTTGCTGCGCTCCAAAATCTCATTGATTTGGTCGGTGGTGACCGCGTCCAGACCGCATCCGAAGGAATTGAGCTGAATCAGCTCCAAATCCTCTCTTTGGCTCACAAACCTGGCGGCAGAATACAGCCGGGAATGGTACACCCATTGGTCTACAACCCGCAGGTTGCTGTCGCTGCTTTGGGGGGCGGGAAGGCAATCCTCAGAAAATACCGTCAGGCCGTAGGAAGCAATCAATTCGGGAATCCCGTGATTGATTTCCGGGTCAATATGGTAGGGTCTTCCTGCCAGCACAATGCCCCGTCTGCCCTCCTGTTCCATTTGGGCAAGGAGGCGGCTGCCTTCTGCGCGAATATCGGCCTTTGCCTTCTGCTGTTCCATCCAGGCAAGATGGGCTGCCTTTCTCACCGCCCCTTCGGAAATGCCCCATTCCTGATTGCAAAGGGGAACCAGCCGGTCTGCGGCGGTTTTTTCATCGGTAAAGGCGATGAAAGGCCGGATATATTTTACCTTGCCGTCCGCCACCGCTTCCACATTGTTCTTCAGGTTCTCCGGATAGGAAATGACAATGGGGCAGTTAAAGTGGTTCTGGGCGTTTTCCGTCTCCTGATGCTCATAGAATACGCAGGGGTGGAAAATGGTTCCAACTCCCTGATTGACCAGCCATTGCACGTGTCCGTGGGCCAGCTTTGCGGGGTAACATTCCGATTCCGAGGGAATGGATTCCATGCCCAGCTCGTAAATTTTCCTGCTGGAGAAGGGCGACACAACGGTTCGGAAGCCCAGTTCCTTGAAAAATACCGCCCAGAAGGGGTAATTCTCATACATATTCAGCACCCGGGGAAGGCCGATCACACCCATGGCCGCTTCGCTTTCCTCCAAAGGCGTATAGTCAAACAGGCGCTTGCGCTTGTACGCAAACATATTCGGTGCCTTTTGATTGGCTCCGGAATTGCCAAGCCCCTTTTCGCAGCGGTTGCCGGTGACATGGGTACGCCCGCCGGCAAACCGGTTCACCGTGAGCATACAGTTGTTGGCGCAGCCGCCGCATCTGCGGCTGGTGGAGGTGTAGGTCAGGGATACGATGTCCTCCAGCGGCAGCATGGAAGTGGGCTGGCCTTTATAGTCGGCACGGGCAATCAGCGCCGCGCCGAAAGCGCCCATCAGACCGGAAATGTCCGGGCAGGTCACCTCTACCTCCGCGATTTTCTCAAAAGCCCGAAGGACGGATTTGTTGTAGAAAGTACCGCCCTGCACCACAATGTGACGGCCCAAATCCTTGGCGTTTGCCAGCTTAATCACCTTAAACAGGGCGTTTTTGATGACCGAGTATGCCAGACCCGCGGAAATATCCGAAACGCTTGCCCCTTCCTTTTGGGCCTGCTTTACATTGGAGTTCATAAACACGGTACAGCGTGTACCCAAATCCACAGGATTTTCCGCAAACAGCGCTTCGTTGGCGAAGGCCTCCGCGGTATATCCCAGAGAGTTGGCAAAGTTCTCAATAAAGGAGCCACAGCCCGAAGAGCAGGCTTCGTTGAGCATAATGGAATCCACCGCGCCGTTTTTCAGCTTAATGCACTTCATGTCCTGCCCGCCGATGTCCAAAACGCAGTCTACCTGACTGTCAAAGAAGGAAGCGGCGGTGCAGTGGGCAATGGTCTCCACCTCTCCCTGGTCTAAGGAAAAAGCGGATTTCAGAAGCCCCTCTCCGTAGCCGGTGGAGCAGGAGCGCACAATTCTCGCGCCGGGGGGCAATTCCCTTTGCAGCCGGCCCATGGCATCCTTCGCGGTTTCAATGGGATTTCCCTGATTGTTGGCATAGTAGGAAAACAGAAGCTGCCCTTCGCTGCCAATCAGCGCCAATTTGGTGGTGGTGGAGCCGGCATCAATGCCCAGAAAGCAGTCTCCCTGATACTGGGCCAGCTTCTGCTTTTCCACAACCGCCTTCTCATGGCGGCGGCAGAAAGCCTCATAATCCACTTTGCTTTCAAAAAGGGGCGCTAACCGAGGCATTTCAAAGGTAATGGCAACGCCCTGCTCCAAGCGGGCAATCAGCTCGCAAGCCTGCACGGCAACCGCATTTTCCGCGTCCAGCGCCGCACCCATGGCGGCAAACAAATGGGAGTTTTCCAAGTCAACCGTATTTTCCGGGGTCAGCTTTAAGGTGCGGATAAACGCCTTTTTCAGCTCCGGCATAAAGTGCAGCGGCCCGCCCAAAAAGGCCACACAGCCCCGGATGGGCTTTCCGCAGGCAAGGCCGGAAATGGTCTGGTTTACCACCGCCTGGAAAATGGAAGCGGCAAGGTCTGCTTTGGTCGCGCCCTCATTGATGAGCGGCTGAATATCCGTCTTTGCGAATACACCGCAGCGCGCGGCAATGGGGTAGATTTCTTTGTAGTTCTCCGCTTCCCGGTTCAGGCCCTCGGCATCCGTTTGCAGCAGAGCCGCCATTTGGTCAATGAAAGAGCCTGTGCCGCCGGCGCATACGCCGTTCATCCGTTCTTCCAGACCGCCGGTGAAATAGATGATCTTGGCATCTTCACCGCCAAGCTCAATGGCAACATCCGTTTGGGGAGCTACCGCTTTCAAAGCCCCGGCCACCGCGACAACCTCCTGCACGAAGGCAATGTCCAGCGCTTTTCCCAGATTGATAGCGCCGGAGCCGGTAATCTTGATTTTCAGCAGGCAATCTCCCAGCGCTTCCCCGGCCTCCTTCATCAGCTCCGCCAGCGTGCCTTGGGTATTCGCGTGGTGGCGGCGGTACTTTCCATAAATTATGTTTTGGTTTTCATCCAGTATGACCAGTTTGACAGTAGTGGAACCGATGTCAATACCGGCGCGATATGTTTTCATTTTGGGATAACCTCCTGTCAAAATCCATACTTAATAAATCGGCAAGAGCTGGGGGCAGACGATTTATTCAGAGTTTCCTTAAAAGAACATGGGGCCTGCCGCGGCGCAGAACAAATAGGTAAAGGGCAAGACAAACAGCAAGCTGTCAAAGCGGTCAAGGATTCCGCCGTGGCCGGGAAGGAGCGTGCCGTAATCCTTGATTCCCACGATCCGCTTCACCGCGGACAAAGACAAATCGCCAAATTGTCCGAGCATCGCGGCCAGCACCAGATACACCGTCAGCTTTCCGTAATGCACAGAAAACACGCCGGCCTTTTCCAAGGCAAAACCGGCCAAAAGGAAGAACACGACGGAGCAAACCACACCGCCGATACTGCCCTCCACCGTTTTGTTGGGGCTGACCCTCGGCGCCAGCTTATGCTTTCCCAAGCCTTTTCCCACAAAATAGGCGGCGATATCGTCAATATTGCACACAAGGATGGAAAGCCCCAGAGTAAACACGCCATACGCCCCGCTGCGGATGGGTGACATAGCCTTATAAAAGAAAATGATGAAGCAGGCAATCAGGGCAGACATTGCCGGGGAGATGGACCGCATTTTTGTGGTTTTCCCCATCAGGCAGGCAAAAAGCACCACCGCGGCCGCGAACAAAACCGCCGTGACAATCTCCCCGCAGGGGATGGGGAGATAGGAAAGCACCACCGCGGCAAGGCAGCTCAGGCCGAAAAATACAGGATTGCTTTTTGCCCCGGTTGCGCGGTAAAGCTCAAAAATCCCCTGTACACACAGAAAAGCAACCACCGTATTCAAAAACCAGGCATACCGGGAAAGCAGCAATACCGCGGCTAACGCAAAGCAAAGCCCTACACCTGTCATTGTTCTTTTTTTCAATCTTTATTACCTGCCTTATCGTTTTTTCTTGTAAAAAACCCTTTTTGCACTTCAAATTGTTGTTATAATACAAAAATCAATTTCTGTCAATTATTTTCCCAAACGCGTGTGCGTCCCGAAAGCATTGGAACTAGCGTTGTCACGGGTTCGTTTTTCAAAGCAATACAGCCCTGTCAATTTACTTTTATCCGCTATTTTAAGCCCTATTATATATGGCAAATTGCAACTGAACATAAATTCAACATCAACAATCGTTGAAAAAAGGGGTATCGGCTCGAAAAAAGCCGATACCCCTGAATGGATTATGTATGCAGGATTACCGTAAACCGGCATCCGCCGCCGTCTATGTTTTCTACGGAGATCTCGCCCCCCGACACGGCGAGAATATTTTTCACCAGAGCCAGCCCCAAGCCGTTGCCCTCTTCTTTATGGGAGCTGTCTGCCTGATAGAATTTATCGAAAATATGCCTTTTCGCTTCCTCGGAAATTCCCGGCCCGTTGTCCTCCACAGCAAACACCACATCCTCCCCTTGCTTCCCAAGGTGGATGCGGACAAGGCCGCCTTCCGGGCTGAATTTGATGGCGTTGCCAATCAGATTATCCCACACATGGTGCATCATATTTTCGTTGCCCATGTATTCGATGCTTTCCATTTCCACATCAAACTCAATGTCCTTTTTCGACCATGCCGACTCCAGCGCCACGATGGACTGTCTTATCTGTTCATCCAAGCGGTAGCTTGCCTGATTCAGGGGCGTGGATTGATTTTCCAATTTGGACAGCAGCAGAATACTTCCCACCAGCGTGGACAGGCGCTTGGTATTATACAGGATTTTATCCACATATTGCTTTTGCTCGCTGCTCAAATTTTCATCGTCCTGCAAAAGGGTGGAATACCCTTCTATGGCATTGATGGGGGTTTTAAATTCATGGGAAACGCCGGAGATAAAATCGCTTTGGAGGATTTCGGTTTTACTCAGCTCATTGGTCATCAGATTAAAGCCGGAATAGATTTCCCTGATTTCTCTGGAGGAGGACTTGGTCTCCAGACGAACCGTAAAATCCCCGTCCGCAACCTGTTCCATGGCTACTCTCAGCTTCTTGATGGGGTCAAAAAACCATTTTGACAGAAAGCCGGTCACGAGAATGCCGATTATCAGGCTAATCCCGGCAAATTCCAGAAAAATCGGGATTGTAACGGAAACCCGGTGATTGATAAGTGTGGCAAGCCCGGACGCGATGATCACACAGGCAAGGATTTCCACCGAGACCATAAAAGTCATACGAAAGCGGAGGCTGAATTTCCCCGCTTGCTGATTTCTGATCTTCTCAAACGCTTCTCTCGTCTTCATAGCTTCACTACCTTATAGCCGATTCCCCGCATGGTAACGATTTTGAAATCCTTGCTGTCCCGGAATCGGTCTCTCAGCCGCCCGATATGCACATCTACGGTGTGAGGGTCACTTTCATTGCCGTATCCCCAAATTTCATCCATTAACTGTTGGCGGGTGAAAATTCTCCCCGGATAGGAGGCCATCTTGTACAGCAGCATAAATTCCTTCTGGGGCAGAATGACCGATTCCTCCTCCGTGGTAACGGTAAGGGAGTCACATTCCATAACCGTGCCGCCAATCACCTGTCTGCGCTCGTTAATCATCTGCGCACGGCGAAGCAAAGCGCCTACCCGAAGCACCATTTCGTTTACATTGATGGGCTTTACCATATAATCATCGGTTCCCGACAGATAGCCCATACGCATATCATCAAAGGCGTCTTTTGCCGTAATCATCATAATGGGGGTGGTATTGCCGCTGTCCCGGAGCTGGCGCACAAGCTCATACCCATCCACAACCGGCATCATAATATCGGAAATGATTAAGTCGAAATAGTCGTTGTCAATGGCATCCAGCGCCTCTTTTCCGTCGGATACGCCCTTTACGGTATAGCCGTGTTTCACAAGAACATGGGAGAAAAGCTGGCGCAGCTCTCTGTCATCCTCGGCAATCAAAATTTTCAGCATAATATGTCTCCTAAAAGCTGTTTTTCAGCATTTGTCTTTCTTTTTTACCCTTTTTTCAAAGGTGCTGCGCATTTCTTTCAAATGCTCGGAAAGGGGGCGGTCGGTATGCAGGGGACGGAAAAAGTGGTATTTTTGCGCGGTCGCTTCATAATGGCTGCGGATATCCGCCTTCAGCGTTTCGTATTTCACAACCACATTGTTCTCTTCCGCGAATGCTTTCAGCTTGGCAACAAGCTGCACGGAATGGGCCACATCTATGATAAACACGCCGAAGAACAGACCGATGACAAAAGAAAATGCCAGATTTTTTGACAGCCAGTGAATGGCCCCTAAAATATACGGATGGATGAGGAAATAATAGATAGCTCCGAGAATTGCCCAAAACAGGGAAAATTTCGGGCAGATGATTCCCTGAATATTGCCCCATTGCCCTGTATAGTCCCACAGGCGAACCTTCATGACCTTCAGCGCAAGAATACCGGCAATGTACTCAATGACCGTCATGCAGATCGCCATAAACAGCATCAGCACCACTTTGTTCCAAAAAGGGCTTTGTATCAAACTGTATTTTTCAAGGGAAGCAATCAAATACAGAATACACAGCCCGCAGCCGTACAGCGGAAGATAGGGGCCGGTGCAAAAGCCGGGATTGATCCACTTCCGCTCCGGATTGGCATCGGAGAAAAATCTGCGGAACAGCACCTCAAGAACCCAGCCCGAAACGGAGCCTGTAAAAAACAGAAATGCCAACTCTAAAAAAACATTCATGGAACCATAACCTGTCCTTTCCCGGAATTTTTCTATGCGTATCCGCCGGATAGCCCGAAGCCAAACATCTCTGAAAGCCGGGCTATTGATATATTACTACATTTTTTGCCATCGCGCCACCAAAAAAAGCAAATTCCGGCGAATTTTGGAGTTTTGTACAGGGCGCAGCGCCCTATATTCCTATGATGGCTGCGTTTTATCAACCCACGTTCAATTCAAGGGAAGCTCTGATTAAATCGGCAAGAGCTGGGGGCAGAAGATTTTGGCTCAGCCGAAAGTTATGAAAAGGGAGGAATACTTTGTGTATTTCCCATTTTCATAACTGCACGGATGAGGCAAAAGATTCGCCCTCCAGCCGCAGGCGATTGATTCAGAGTTTCCCAAGTTCAACGATTGTTGACATTTGGGAAAAGAGAAAGAAAAATTTGCTGTTCCCCAATTTTTTCATTTGATTTTCCGGGGAAACGGTACTATAATCCTTCTCAGCGAGTAGCAGAAATGCGTAAGTCCAGTGTTGGGCTTACGCATTCTTTTTTTGCTTATTTTTAGTTTTTTGCTTTTTATTAGGAGGTAAACCAATCCATGAACGAAGAAAACCAGAATTTCCTTGCCACCGAGAAGATCGGAAAGCTGATGGGCAAATACGCCATTCCCTGCATCATCTCCCTTCTCGTTGGCGCGCTTTACAACATTGTTGACCAGATTTTCATTGCCAACGCATCCTACCTCGGTTCCTACGGCAACGCTGCCAACACGGTTGTGTTTCCCCTGACGGTGATTGCCTTGGCCATCGCCGTCATGATTGGCGACGGCTGCTGCGCCTTTGTCAGCATCAGTCTGGGCAAAAATCAGCCAGAGCACACCAAAAAGAGCGTGGGCAGCAGCGTGGTAATGACCGTTGCGGCCTCCCTTGTGTTAACCGCCGTCTATTTGCTTTTGGATGACCAAATCATTGCCATGTTCGGCGGTACGGTGAACGAAGAAACCTTCCGCCATTCCAAGGAGTATTTCTTCTACATCTGTCTGGGCATCCCCTTCTATATGTTCGGGCAGGCCATGAATCCCATCATTCGCGCCGACGGAAATCCGAAATTCGCCATGATTTCCACCCTGACCGGCGCAGCCATCAACATTGTCCTTGACCCGGTTTTCATTTTTGTTTTCCAATGGGGTATGATGGGCGCGGCTGTGGCTACCGTAGCCGGACAGCTTGTAACGGCTGTGCTTTCCCTGTGGTACTTGCTGAATATGCGCCACATCAAGCCCCGTGGGAGTGACTACGCCGTCCGCCCCAAAATTGCGGGCAGGACCCTTGTGCTGGGTATGTGCAGCTTCCTGTCTCAGATTTCTCTGGTGGCCGCCATGGCTGCCATCAACAATATGATTCGCAAGTACGGCGCTGTGGATGCCATCTTTGGGCAGGAGCAGTTCGCCCAAATCCCCATGGCTGTGGTGGGCATTGTGATGAAGTTCTTCCAGATTGTCATTTCCATTGTGGTGGGTATGGCTGCCGGCTGCATCCCCATTGTGGGCTTCAATATGGGCGCGGGACTGAAGCACCGGGTAAAGGCGCTGTTTACCCGGCTGCTGGTGGCGGAGGGTGCTGTCGGCGCCATTGCATTTTTGATTGTGGAGCTTTTCCCCGGACAGCTCATCCACATTTTCGGCGCGGCAAACGAAAGCGTTTACTATACCCAGTTTGCCCTGCGTGCCTTCCGGATTTACCTGTGCATGATTGTCTTTGCCTGTATCAATAAGGCTTGCTTCATCTTCCTGCAGGCCATGGGCAAGGCGGCTGCGTCTACGGCGTTGTCCATGATTCGTGAGGTGGTGTTCGGCGTAGGCTTTGCGCTGCTTCTGCCCATCTTCTTCGGTCTGGACGGCGTGCTGTACTCCATGCCGGTATCCGATGTCCTAACCTTCGCAATCGCCTTGTTCCTGATTTGCAGAACCTACCGGGAGCTAAAAGGCAAACCCGCTATCCAAAAAGCATCTTAAAAACCCGGCGGCAGGGAGGAAAATCCCTGCCGCCGGTTTTTATGGAGATAACTCCTTGCTTTTTCCGGGAAAAGCAACTATACTATTGAATTATGCTTATCGGCTTTCCTCAGCAAGCGGCAAATTGGAATTTGACGGTGGGGTGAATTGGGTGAATGTAGGGGGCGATGCCCACATCGCCCCGCAGAAAGCACGAC
>JBJDYH010000176.1:0-12374 GCA_051867135.1 Faecousia sp.
TGGTACGACGCCGAGGGCAATTACGACGCCGAAGCCAGCGGCCTCAACGAGGACGGCACCTTCAAGTACAACACCACCTATAAAGTAGCAATCTCCGTCGCGCTGGACGAAGGCACCGCGGGCAGACTGGCCCCGTACACCTTCAAGACCTCGGTCTACACGGGCACCGTTTACGAGGACGCCATCATGCATTATGACACCAGCGGCGCGCCCACAGACGCGGTCTACGCCTACCCGAAGACCGCCACTGAGCCGCTGACCAAGTACGAGGCCACCTTCACCGCCAAGGCGGGCGACAACGGATTAACCTTCCCGCTTGACCCGGCCCCGAGTAATGCAGCCAACCATTTCGCACTGAGCAGTTTCGGCTTTAAAGATGCTGAGACTGGCTCCTATGTGGGTACCAATCTGCTGGAAGACGGCAAGAGCTATATCTTTGAAGTTACATTCAAGGCTGAGGATGGCTATGTTTTCAAGAATGGTGACTTTACCGTGACCTTCAACGGCGAGACGGTATCCGATGTGGAAATCTACGGTGTCGATAATTATGTGGACATCACCTATCCCTTCACGCTGGGCGGCGGTTCCGGCACCGGCGTGACGGTTTCCGGTACGGCGACGAGCTTTAACAGCGAAACCGACGATGTGATCATCCAGCTCATTGAGAGCGGCGCATCCGAGGCCGCCTATGAGACCATCGTTCACGGCAACAGCGCCAGCTACTCCATCGCAGGCGTAGCTCCTGGCACCTACACCATGAAGGTGATGAAAACCAAGCATGCCCCAAGAGAGTATACCGTTATTGTTGGAACTTCCGATGTTACCCAGAACGCGGAAATCTGGCTGTACGGTGATGTCACCGCGGATGGACTGGTCAACTCTACGGATGCTACCCAGATCAACCGGTACTTCAGCGGTAAGACTTCTGTCTTTGGTTCTAAGGATAGCGATACAGAAAGCTACCGTCTGATTGTTGCCGATGTGTATTCCAAGGATAATACCATCAACGCAACGGACGCAACGCAGATCAAGCGTCATTTCAGCGGCAAATCCTCCGTATTTACCGATTTCGCATAATCAGCCAAGCGCCCCCAAAGGTGTAAGCCTTTGGGGGCGCGCAGATTGTCGAAAAAGATGGTTGTAGGGGCCGATTGAGAACATCGGCCCTTTGTTAAATATAACGAATTTGCCCGGATTTATCGATAAAACGGGAGATTTTTCTGCGGGGCGATGTTCTCAATCGCCCCCTACAGCGCAAGAGGCAGCCCTATCGTAGGGGCGGGGTCTTGACCCGCCCGCTATCATACGGCGATAAATTTTCGCCTGAAACGGCGGGAGCGAGCCCCAGCCCTACAGCAAGGTTCGCCTGATTCATCGGTATTCACCACAATCGGGGATGTAGGGGCGTTTTCCGTTCATTACCATCATTGCCGTAGGGCGCATAGCTGCTCCCGCCGCAACCCCAAACCCACCACAGCAGAAAACGAGGTGCGCTTGCCCTCTCAGTCAGCGAAGCTGACAGCTCCCCCAAGAGGGGAGCCGGGCGGGTCAAGACCCGCCCCTACGGTTTCTTACGGCGGTTTATGTCGGCTGAAAAATAAATAAAACGGCTGCAGCCAGGAGAGGTTGCAGCCGTTTTGCGTCGCGTGGGACGCGCCGCCTATGTAGAAGCGGTCATTTCTTGTCCACAAAAGAGATCTGTCACAGGCCGGGCGTTGGCTTATCCGCAGATATTTCCGCGGCATCGCCGGGCCCCATCTCTTTTCATCTGAGTTAAGTATACCAGATACTTGGCGAGAAATTCGTAAAAAACTATGACCAACCTGTAAACCTTTTATGGACAATTCCTCTTTTGGCACAAAAGGCTTATTGGTTCTTCTCTTTTGGGATAGAAAATGCCGCCGAAGAGGGCTTCTCTTCGGCAGCAAAGAATTATTTGGTTGTGGTTTCAGTACTACCCTCGGTTGTGCTTCCGCTGCTGCCTTCGGTGGTAGAGCCGCTGTCGGTGCTGCCTCCGGTGGTGGAACCGCTGTCGGTGCTGCCTCCGGTGGTGGAGCCGCTGTCGGTGCTGCCTCCGGTGGTGGAACCGCTGCCGCCTCCGGTCGTGGTATCGGTTTCGGTATCCTTACCGGCATCGGCATCCTTATCGGCGTCGGCATCCTTATCGGTATCGGTATCCTCTGCTCCCGTGGGCGCGGGGATGGTCTTTTCGATTACCTCAATGGTGCAGGTATACTCAAAGCCGTTATAGGTACAGCTAATGTAAGCAATACCCTTGGAAACCGCCTGAATCACGCCGTCCTTGCTAACCTTGCAAATCTCCGGCTTGCTGGAAGTCCAGTTGGTAACTTCCAATACATTCTTGTTGGCATCCCGCAGCTTCAGCATGTGGGCATCATAATTCACTTTGCCGGTAGCTTCATCGGTAGTAATGTAGAGCACGCCCATATTCTTATCGGGAACATTGAATCTCAGAGTATCATCCTTCTTGGGAATGCTGACCGTAACCGTGCACTTGGCGCTCATACTGCCGCAGGAAACGGTAATGGTAGTGGTGCCTTCCCCAACCGCCACAATTTTGCCGGTATTGTCTACGGTGGCAACTTTGGTATCGGCGGAAGTAAACACCACAGTATCGGTGGTATTGGCAGGCTCTGCGGTAACATTCAGCTTCCATGTAGAACCCACAGAGGAGAACTCCACCTTGCTTGTCCCAAGGGTAATCTTGGTGCAGCTCAAGTCGGGCGTGGTGTCCACGGGGGGCGTGGTGTCCTCAGGGGTGGTCACAGGGGGATCGGTAGCCTCAGGGGTGGTCACAGGGGGATCGGTAGGCTCAGGAGTTGTTGTAACTACGGTAGTCGTCACAGCGGGTGTCGTGGGCGTTGGCTTATTATCCTTACCGGAACCGGCAGGGATAAAGAAGCGGATATAAATGTAGACAGCCACGGCAATAATCGCCAGCAGCAAAACAATAATAGCGATGGTCAAGCCCCGATTGCTGCTCTTGGGCTCCTCTTCCTCTTCATTATCGTCCTCTTCGTACAAAGCTTCCGCTTTTGCCATGTTATTACGCTTACGCACATTACTGTTGGAAAAACGGCCACCCTTTACATAGGCATAACCGGCCGCTGCCTCTTCGGCAGCCATAGAATCCGGCTGCGCCTGAACGCCGGCAGGTTTTGCACAACCGCAAATGGGGCACTGGGCAGCAGTATCGGGATAAGCCGTACCACATACTTCACAAATAATCTTACTCATTCGGTATCCTCCTTTTCTGGCAGCATATACTACCAAACTCGACATAATTATAACATCTCTTTTGAAATAAAACAACCTCTAGGGTTGCTTTTTTTTAAGAATTATTTTATTATGTAGGGGAATAAACCGAAAAGGAGGAAATGGAATTGTCAGAACCTAAGCTAATCAGCCCGCTTTTGGACGGTTTTGTTATGGGGCCATCCATGAGCGCCCATCCGGGGATTCGCTCCTGCCCTGCTATGCCTCAGGACTCGGATAAGCGATATATTGTAAAAATCATTTCCATTCCCGCATCTGCTGAGCAGTTGGAGGCCCTGTTGCTTACCGGGGCTTATCATAGCCAGGAGTCTGCTCTGGCCTATTTTAAGGATCAGGCTCAGCGCACCATTGATGAAATTGGTGTGCTGAAAAAGCTGTCGGGTCTGGAGGGCTTCCTGCCGTTCGAGGACTGGCAACTGGTGGATAAGACGGAAGAGCCCGGTTTTGAGCTGTACCTTCTAAGCCCCTACCGTCGCTCTTTGGAGCAGCATCTGAACCGTCATACCATGACCCACCTGAATGCTGTAAATCTGGGGCTGGATCTGTGCGCGTCTCTGGCCGTCTGCCGTCGGGCAGGATACCTGTATGTAAACCTAAAGCCGGAAAACATATTCATGTCGGAAGATAATGAATTCCGTATCGGTGATTTGGGCTTTGTAAGCATGGATTCCCTCAAGTATACCGCCCTTGACGAGCGCTACTACAGCCCTTATTCCGCCCCGGAGTGTGTCAATCTGTTTAACACGCTGAACACAACCGTAGACACCTACGCCGCCGGTATGATTCTGTACCAGACATATAATGACGGCAAGCTTCCAACCCGGGAAAAAAATGGGCAAATCCCGCCTCCCCAGTATGCCGACTATGAGATGGCTGAGATTATTCTCAAAGCCATAGATATCGACCCGGCAAATCGCTGGAAAGACCCCATTGCTATGGGGCAGGCCATCGTAGCGTATATGCAGAAAAACGGTGCCAATGATGTGCCCATTGTTCCTGCTGCTATTACGGTTAGCGAAATGTCTTCTTCTGAAGCCGTGCAGGCTGATGTTCAGGAACCTGCTGCGGAGGGTTCTTCCATGACAGAGGAGATTCCGGAAGACACGCCCAAGGGAGAATCGGATGCGGTCAGCGATGGTTTCTCGGAGTTTACAGAAGATGACGATTTTCTTGAGCAAATTCAGTTTCTTCTTGGCGATGAGGACGCTTCCGAAGAAGCCGTGGAAAAGGATTTCTCTGAGGATATCCCCGCGGAGCAGGAAACAGACCCTTCCGAGATTCCCGATTCCACGGAGCAAGTGCCTGTGTCGGAGGAGCCTCCCGCAGACGAGGAAACCGATGAAGCACCGGATACGCCGGAAGATGCTGCCGAGGACTCCCCGTTCCCCCCAAGCGATGATCCTGCCAATCTTTCCTTTATGCAGTTTCTTGTAGATGATGAAACCGCGCCTTCCGAAGAAATGGCCTCCGGTTTTGGCTATGAGGAGCTTTCTCAGGAGACAAGCGACATTCTGGCGCAAGCGGATGAGCTGTTGATGCACGAAACGCCCGGCGGTGTGGTTGCGCCGGAGCCTATCGATGTGCCGGTTCCTCCCCCTATCGTGCCGGAGCCTGAACAGCCTGAAGCCCCGGCTACCCCGATAGACGCCGATTCTCAGGATAATAGCGATGCCGATTTGGAAGACTCAGCCCCCGACGATGATTTTGACGAATACGAGGAATACGATCAAAATCCTCCCTCCCCTTTCCCATGGAAAAAGATGCTGATTGCCGCCCTTCTGGTGCTTTTCATCGGTGCAATGTGCTTTGGCGGATATTACTATTACAAGAATTACTATTTGCTGGAAATTGATAATCTGGAGGTTATCGGAAACGGCAATACCATCTCTGTGCAGATAAGTTCTGAAATCGATGATAGTTTAATCACCGTTGAATGTATTGACAGCAATGGCACCAAACGCACCAGCGGCGTGACTGACGGCTACGCGGAATTTGAGGATTTGAACCCGGACACGCTGTATCGCATTTATGTCAAAGTAGACGGCAACCATAAGGTGAAGGGCGAGCAAGAGGCCCGGTATACAACTCCGAAAATTACCAGCGTAATCAGCTTTACCGCCGTGGCCGGAGCGGAAGACGGCTCTGCCACGTTGCGCTTCAAAGTAGACGGTCAGAGCGCCAAGAGCTGGAAAGTGGTATACAGCACCGAGGGCGAGGAAGAGCAGTCCCGGGAGTTTGTTGAGGACACCGTAACCATTACAGGGCTTACCGTAGGCAAAACCTATACCTTCCGTCTGGTGTCCGACGATGCCGTATATATCGTAGGCAACAATACGCTGGAGTACACCGCAAGAGCGCTGGTAATGGCTCAGGATGTGCAGATTACAAGCTGTGACAACGGCAAGCTTACCGTACAGTGGGCAACGCCCGAGGGTCAGAGCGTCAGCAGTTGGACGGTTCGCTGCTACAATGAAGATTTGGGCTATAGCGAGACCGTAACCACTTCGGATAATTCCGCGCAGTTCCTGATTCCCGATACCACGCAGGGCTACACCGTTGCGGTTACTGCCGAGGGCATGACCACCCCCAGCCGGGCTTTCCTGAAGCCCAACAGCGTCACCGTCCATGATTTTAAGACGGATGATACAGACCCCACAAAGCTGGTAGTATCCTGGCAGTATACCGGTCCCGCTCCTGAGGGCGAGTGGCTGCTGATGTACAGCATCGATGGCAACGAGGAAAAGGCCGTGATCCGCACCAGCCGTATTGATTCCGTTGTGGTACCCAACAAGGTTCCCAATGCTGCCTATTCCTTTACCATCTCTACTCAGTCCGGCGTGACCGTGTTTCACGATACTTACACCGCGCAGACCGGAGCTGCTGAAAGCTTTAACAACTATAAGATTGCAGCGAAAGATATGGTATTTCGTATGTGCAAGACCCCGGAGAAAGCAAACTGGACTTATCAGGATGTGCAAAGCTTTGGCGATACCTTCAAGGTTGGAGAAAAGGCATCCTTTACCGTCAGTCTGCGTCTTGCCAACGGCACTTCTCATGATCAGATTACGATTATGTATGTCATTCGTGACAGCGAAGGAAAAGTGCTCAGCAACAAGACCTCTACGGACATATGGAGCAATATGTGGTACAATTACCGGGGTGAGCTGGATGTTCCCGCCCTGCCTGACAAGGCCGGAAGCTACACCATAGAAATCTATTTCAACGGTTACAGCGTACATAGCCAGCAGTTTACCATGACGCAATAACCTTCCCTGAGGGCCGCTTAGTACGAGCGGCCCTCATTTCTTGCCAAAATATACAAAAATTTTTTGAAATTTTGTCCATTTTGTACTTGCAAAACTGGAAGTATGGTGTTATACTAACTCTAAATTAAAAGATTTCATCAGCAGCGTAGGGATATTGCCGCAAGACAAGGCAGAGGAGCGCAGCCATACTGTATGTATGGCAAGCGACGATAACGAAGTATTGCGCCAATAGACCAAGCTGATATGAAAGATTTTAATTAAGAGTTAGTATTGTACTTGTTCCAGCTAATGAGTTTGGAGGATAACTTCCTATGGTTGGCAATATCTTTGCTGCACAGTTTTACTTTAGCTACTATTACTTTTTTATTTGCAAAAAGTAATAGCGATTTGTGCTGCAAAGATTTTAGAAATTTGTAATTTTTACGCTGCACATATCGTGCAGCGTTATTTTTATGATAATTTAGGAGATGTAAATTATGATTGCAGTTTTGAAGCGCGGAACTACCCCTGAGCAGACCCAGCACCTTGTGCAGTGGCTTGCCCACATGAATTTGGATGTACACATTTCCGAAGGTGCCGAGGTTACCGTTCTGGGCCTCATTGGCGATACCTCCCGGGTGGATATGGAGCTCCTCAGCTCTCTGGAAATCGTAGACAGCGTCAAACGCGTATCTGAGCCTTTCAAACAGGCCAACCGCAAGTTCCACCCCAATGATACCGTAGTTCAGGTAGGGGATGCAAAAATCGGCGGCGGCAACTTCGCCATGATTGCAGGCCCTTGCTCCGTTGAAAGCGAAGAGCAGATTATCGAAGTTGCGCAGGCTGTAAAGGCCTCCGGCGCACAGATTCTCCGGGGCGGCGCATTCAAGCCCCGTACCTCCCCCTATGCTTTTCAGGGTATGAAGGGCGACGGAATCCGCCTGCTGCTGGAAGCCAAGAAGGCAACCGGCCTGCCCATTATTACGGAGATTATGAACATCAGCACTCTGGACCTGTTTGAGGATGTGGATATTATTCAGGTTGGTGCCAGAAATATGCAGAACTTCGACCTGCTGAAAGAGCTGGGCAAAACCAAAAAGCCTATCTTGCTGAAGCGTGGCCTTGCCAACACCCTGCAGGAACTGCTTATGAGCGCGGAGTATATTATGAGTGAGGGCAACGAGGATATCATTCTCTGCGAGCGTGGCATCCGCACCTTTGAAACCTACACCCGCAACACTCTGGATTTGTCCGCCGTGCCTGTGCTCCATGAGCTGAGCCATCTGCCTGTGGTGGTTGACCCCAGCCATGCTACCGGCAAGGCCAAGCTGGTTGCTCCCATGGCTGTAGCTGCCGCTGCCAGCGGTGCTGACGGCATTATGATTGAAGTCCACAACAACCCCTCCTGCGCTCTTTGCGACGGCGCTCAGTCTTTGACCCCTGCCCAGTTTGATGTTCTGAATAAGAAAGTCAACGCTGTCCGTGAGGCCCTGGTATGAAAGTAGGCATTTTAGGCTTGGGGCTGATCGGCGGAAGCCTTGCCCGGGCCTACGCCAAAGCCGGTCATGCGGTTTTCGCCTGTGAAAAAGACGAAAGCGTTTTGGGCTTTGCCCAGCTTTCCGGGGTGGTTTGCGGGGAGCTAAACGCAAATACCCTGCGGTCGTGTGATTTGATAATGCTCGCCATATACCCCGGCGGAAGCATCGCTTGGCTGCGTGACAACGCCGGCAGCATCTCCCCTACCGCTCTGGTTTTGGACTGCTGCGGCGTAAAAGAAGAGATTTGCAGCAAATGCTTCCCGCTGGCAAAAGCGCATGGCTTTACCTTCATCGGCGGCCACCCAATGGCCGGCTCTCACAATTCCGGCTTTAAGTACAGCCGCAGCAACCTTTTCCAAGGTGCGCCTATGGTGCTGGTGCCCCCGGTATTTGACGATATTGCTTTGCTTCAGCGGGTGAAGGATGCTTTAGAGCCTTGCCATTTTGGCAGTTTTTCCGTAACCACCGCCAAAGAACATGACCGCATGATTGCCTTTACCAGCCAGATGCCTCATATTCTAAGCAATGCGTTTATCAAATCCCCTACGGCTTTGGCTCATAAGGGCTTTTCCGCAGGAAGCTATAAGGATTTGACCCGGGTAGCATGGTTGAACCCGCAGATGTGGGCAGAGCTGTTTCTGGAAAACAAGGAAAATGTACTGTCCGAATTGGATTGTTATCTTACCAATCTGCAAGCATACCGGGATGCCATCGCCACGGATGACCGGGAGCAGCTTGTAGACTTGCTGGAAGCCGGAAAACGCCGCAAAGAGGAGGTAGACGGATGAAAACCGTAAAAGTTACCGCATCCAAAAGCTATGAAGTCATCATTGGCAGCAATCTGCTTCCCAATTTGGCAGGTTTCCTTTCTCAAGTTACCAAGGCGCAGAAAATCGCCATCATCAGCGATAGCAATGTATGGCCTTTGTACGGAGAAAAGGTACAAAACGCGCTGGACGGATACGAAACCGTGTCCTTTGTTTTCCCCGCCGGGGAGCAGAGCAAAAGCGGCAATACTTATTTGCGGCTGCTGAACTTTCTGGCAGAGAACAAGCTGACGAGAAGCGATTGTCTGATTGCCCTTGGCGGCGGCGTGGTGGGCGACCTCACAGGCTTTGCCGCTGCCACCTATCTGCGGGGTGTGGACTTTATTCAAGTGCCTACAACCGTATTGGCGGCGGTAGATTCCAGCGTTGGGGGCAAGACGGCGATTGATTTGGATGCCGGAAAGAATTTGGCAGGTGCCTTTTATCAGCCAAGTTTGGTGCTTTGTGACTTGGACACGCTGAACACCCTGCCTAAGGAGATTTTCCGGGACGGATGCGCCGAAGTCATCAAATACGGCGTTCTCTATGACGAGGGCCTCTTTGCCCATCTGGAAGAAATGAGGCTCGAATTTAACCGGGAGATGGTAATTTCCCGCTGTGTAGAGCTAAAGCGGGATGTAGTAGCTAAGGACGAATTTGACCGGGGTGACCGGCAAAAGCTCAACCTGGGGCATACCGTAGGCCACGGGATCGAAGCTTGCAGCGGCTACGAAATCTCCCACGGAAGCGCGGTAAGCGCCGGTATGGCTATTGTGAGCAGAGCTTCCTGCAAGATAGGGATTTGCACCGAAAGCTGCGCTTGGCGCATTGTAAAAGTTCTCCAAAGCTTCGGTTTCCCTGTAAACTGCGAGTTTTCTTCCAAAGCTTTGTATGAATGTGCTCTCTCGGACAAAAAACGCTCCGGGGGCACCGTAAACCTGATTTTGCCTGAAAAAATCGGCTTCTGCCGCATTGCGCCTACACCTGTGGACAAAGTGGAAGCCTTTATTGAAATGGGACGATAATTATGGATATCACCATCCACCCGGGAAAGCTGGAAGGCGTTGTGAGGGCTATTCCCTCCAAATCCCAAGCCCATCGTCTGCTTATCTGCGCCGCCTTTGCCAAGGGCGAAACCAGACTTTCCTGCCCCGAAACCAACGAAGATATTGAAGCTACCGCATCTTGCCTGAATGCCTTGGGGGCTACCGTTACCCGCCATAGCTGGGGCTATCATGTAATCCCCGCCGAGAACATTCCGAAAGAAGCCACCCTGCCGGTAAACGAAAGCGGCTCTACGCTGCGCTTCCTTTTGCCGGTAGCCGGAGCCTTGGGGGTAAACGCTGCCTTTGTGATGAAAGGCAGGCTTCCTGAGCGGCCCCTCTCCCCTCTTTGGGAAGAATTGGAGCGGATGGGGTGCAGTCTTTTCCGGCCCACGGAGGATTCGGTATGCATTACCGGCAAGCTCCATCCCGGGGAATATTCCATTGACGGTGGCGTATCCAGCCAGTTTGTCAGCGGTTTGCTTTTTGCCGCGGCTTTGATGAAAGGAAAGAGCAGCCTGCGCCTTACAGGCCGTGTGGAATCCCGCCCCTATATTGACATGACCCAAAAGGCTTTGGCGCTCTTTGAAAAGGATGGCGCTCTGGTATCTCCCGGAGAAGTCGCTGTAGAGGGCGATTGGAGCAACGGCGCGTTCTTTTTGGCGGCAAAAGCTTTGGGCAGCAATCTCGTTGTTGAAAATCTGGACAAAACCTCTCCTCAGGGTGACCGGGCTGCCGCCCAATGGATTCCCGCCCTCAAGACACGCCAAACCGTCTGCGCCAAGGATATTCCCGATTTGGTGCCGATTCTGTCCGTAGTGGCTGCGGCAAACGAGGGCGCTGTATTTACGGATATACGCAGGCTCCGCGCCAAGGAATCCGACCGGGTGGAAAGCGTGAAAGCTATGCTTTCCGCTTTCGGCATTCAAAGCGAGTCTGACGAAAATACGCTGACTGTCTACCCCGGCAGCTTCACCGGGGGAACCGTCAACAGCCAAAATGACCACCGCATTGCCATGTCCGCCGCCATCGCCGCTACGGTAGCTTCCGGGGATGTAACCATTCTCGGCGCGCAATGCGTCAAAAAATCCTACCCCTCCTTCTGGGAGGAATACGGAAAACTGGGAGGTAAGTATGAGCTCAACCTACGGTAACAACCTAAAACTGACCATTTTCGGCCAGAGCCACGGCGCTGCCATCGGTATGACCATGGACGGCATCCCCGCCGGGCTTTGCGTGGACGAAGGGAAGCTCGCTGCCTTCCTTGGGCGCAGAGCGCCGGGGCAGAACGCTTGGTCTACATCCCGGAAAGAAGCGGACAAGCCCGAAATTCTCTCCGGCATTGTGGACGGTGTCACCTGCGGGGCCCCCATTGCCGCCATCATCCGCAATACCAATACCCGCTCCGGGGACTATGACAACCTGAAAGACTGCCCCCGTCCCGGCCACGCCGATTATCCCGCCCAAATTAAGTTTGGGGGCAATCAGGATGCTGCCGGAGGCGGCCACTTCTCCGGGCGGCTGACCGCTCCTATGTGCATTGCCGGAGGTATGTGCAAGCAATGGCTGGAAGAAATGGGCATTCAAATCGCTGCCCATATTGCTTCCATCGGGGATGCTGAGGATGACAGCTTTGACCCTGTGAAGCCCGATATGCAGGGCGTTGGCCCTTTCTTCCCGGTTTTGAACCCCAAAGCGGGTCTGCAAATGCAAAGCGTGATTGAAAAAGCCAAAAAAGAGGGCGACAGCGTAGGCGGCATGATTGAGTGCTGCGTTACCGGCCTGCCGGTAGGGCTGGGAGATGCCATGTTTGGCGGCATGGAGAGCAAAATCGCTTCCATCGTCTATGGCGTACCCGCCGTCAAGGGCATAGAGTTTGGCGCCGGAATGGCGGTAAGCCGGATGCGGGGCAGCGAGAATAACGACCCCTATACCGTAGAGGATGGGCAAGTAAAAACCCTTACCAACCGTTGCGGCGGCATTTTGGGAGGAATCACCAACGGAATGCCTCTGATTTTCCGCTGTGCTATCAAGCCCACGCCCTCGATTGCGAGACACCAGCAGAGCGTAAAGCTTTCTACCAAAGAAATAACCACCTTGCAGGTGCAAGGCCGCCACGACCCGTGCATTGTGCCCAGAGCTGTCCCGGTCATAGAAGCCGCCGCAGCCATTGCCATCTATGATATGATTTTGGGGAGGAATTAACTATGGATATTCAAGAGCTGAGAGGCCAGATTGACAATATTGATGACGAGCTGGTCAAGCTTTTTGGCAAGCGGATGGAAATTTCCGCTCAGATTGCCGACTATAAGAAAGAAAACAACTTGCCCATTTTTGTTCCTGCCCGGGAGCGGGAAAAGCTGCTGGATGTAGCGACCAAAGCAGGCCCTGAGATGGAGAACTACACCCGGGTGCTGTACTCCATGCTCTTTGAGCTGAGCCGCA
>JBJDYH010000177.1:0-12250 GCA_051867135.1 Faecousia sp.
ATATGGGCGTTTCATTATTTCAGTATTTATTTCATACGACTTACAGCTTCTTTATAAAATATATCAAGCTGTCCGGAATAGTTTTCCTTCCAAGGTTTGTTTCTTCCGCAGTAATGAATGATTACCGAGTGGCGTTTTACCCACTCCAAATCTAGGTCACGCTCAAAAACCTGTTGCCGGAAAAGCCGCTCGGTCATGTTGTAGCGATAAGTATCCAAGGCATATATTTTACTTCCGTAAAGACTGCTGATAATGTCCTGATCGGGAAGCATTAATAATGCTTTTCTCTTTTTGATAAAGCGGAATACATCGTCGAAGTTTTGCTCTTTCCTGAGCAAGTCGAGATTCATCAGCATGACACCTGAGTTGATATAAGGGCTGTTATCGTCCATATCCAGGCGGAGGCTGTTAAAGGTTGTAATCAACAGTCCGGTGTGAGAAGCAGCCGCAAAAAAGTATTCCTCCATTGGCAAATGATACAGCTCCCGGATATCGCCGTTTACAATAATATCGGGATCGAGGTATAAAATTCGGTCAAGGTGGTGGGGCAAATATTTCGCGGCGAAAATGCGGTAATAGATTTCCTTGGGATAGCGAGAGGATGTGGGTGCATCTTCCAACTCCACCTCGTTTGCATTTACCAAAATGAGCCGTCCGTTGCTTCCCAGAATACGGGAGGTTTCTACGGTATCTTCCTCGCTTATGGAGGATTGCAGCCAATACACATCAAAGAAAACTTCTTGGTTGGTGTGGATCAGCGACGACAACATCACATTGAGATACGGAATATAATTCCTATCCAGCGTGACAAGGATATTGATTTTTTCACATTCCTGATTCAATTTCATACCTCCGTCTGACGCAGCTTGGCGGCGGCTTTTTTCTTTTTTCTCTCCATGAAAATGCTGTATAATAGTAAGGATAATAGGCACAGTCCTATTTCGAATGCCGCTGATTCAATAAACGCCGTTGAAGTACGCTGCCTGAAATGCTTTTGTGCCACCCGCATTGGGAGTATAAATGATATTTTGAATGTTCATTGGCTTTTCTTCCTCAATATGTGGGCAAATCAGGAAGTAACACAGAGCGCCAAATATGGAGTTATAGTGCCCACTTGTCCTCTGCTCTCTGCTCTTTCCAAACGGGAAAGATTTCGGCTGCACCGCCATGCTTCCTGATGGCAATGAACGAAACAGCAAGGCATCCAACTGCAATAGAATACTTTTTAGAAAGCACCAGTATTATGAAAGAAATGTTGCCAAACAGCAAAAAAGTTACAATACTTCTCTTGCTGTGCGGAGATATCCTGAATAGTGTAGAGAACAGAATGTAAAGCAGCGCAAGCGCAATAAAGCCAACCGGCGCTATCCTGAACAATGCAAGCATTTCTCCAAAGATTGTGGCAATGCATTTGCCGCCATGAAACCGATTAAATGGGGCTATCGCATGACCAAGCACAGGCGCAATCATAACAGGAGCAAACAGCAAATTGTTGTAATTGGCAAGCCGGGTTGCCAAATACACGGGCAGAAACCCCTTTGCCATATCAAGCATAAGGCAGCAAAGCCCCATAGGAACGCCGCAGTTCTTAAAAACGTTTGCTGCTCCGGGATTGTTGTCATTACTGAGCGCGCAAATATCTTTCTTCATAATCAGCCGTGGAAGGATATAGCTGAACATAATGCCGCCAATGGCAAAACCTCCCACAATCAGCAATCCCCAAGTTGTTATTGTATTATTGTTCATAGCCGCCACTCACAATCCGCACGATATCACCGGCAGCCTGACGGTTAATCGTTTCACGCTGACAATCCCGCATTTTGTTTGCTTTTGTAGCGTCATGCAGCAGTTCCATGGCTAACTCAGCAGCGTCCCGCGCATCCTCCGCTTTCACCGACATTCCATGGGAAACAAAGAAATCTGCATTTTTGGCTTCGCACGCGGTATATACCAGAAGCTGAACAAGGGGGATATTGGCAACGGCTGCTTCGGTGCTTGAAAGCCCACCGGCTTTTGAAATCATTACATCGGCAGCTCTCATATAAATGTTCACTTTGTCCGTAAAGGCAATGGGAATGATTCTGTCACTTTCAGGATAGGCTTCCTTCAATTTGTCTGCAAGCTCCTCGTTTTTTCCCACAAGTACATACACAGCAATATTGTCACTCTGATTTAACAGCTCGCGGCACAACTCCAGCATATTACCGCATCCCACACCGCCGCCCATCAGCAGCACTACCGATAGATCCTGGGGGATTGCCAAATCATTTCTGGCAGCCTCTTTGCTGATGCCGTCATTGAACTTATCATCTACGGGTATCCCTGTTGCATAAATTTTCTCTTCCGGGAATCCCTTTTGAACCATTTCGTCCCGCAAATCCTCATGGGGAATAAAATATCCGTCTAATTCTGTATCTTTGAAAAACGGAACACAAGTATAATCTGTCAGGACACCATAGCAGGGCACGCCGCAATTCCATTTTTTTCGAATGGCAGTCATAGCTTCCATAGCATATAAATGGGTACAAATAACGCAATCAAATTCTTTTTCCGCAATATAAGCTTTCAGCTTTTCGGCGTAGAGAGTATTCGCGTAATAGATTGGGGACGGTAAGCTTGAATTACTGTACACTTCTCCGATTTTATATATGGCGCTGAACACCTTCGGAACATTCTTAATCACATTGTTGTAGGAAGAAGATACGATTCTTTTTGCCCGCTCGCTTCCAAAACCTATGGGATCGGCAATTTCAAACGCTATATTCTTTTCCTTTAATGCAATTCCAACCGCCGCCGCAGCACGGTTATGCCCCTCACCGGTATTGCAGCTTAAAATTAAAACTCTCATCTTCTAACACACCTTAAATTTCTATTCATCAATGGGCGGTGATGCCGGACTCTGCTTTGCTTGCCTCTGATTTGATACGAACTTCCAGTTGATTGTAAGGAATCGTGATGTTGTTTTTCTCAAATACCTCACGGATTTGCTCGGTAAGGTCAAAGAATACCGTCCAGTAGTCCTCGGTTTTACACCAGGCACGCACCGTCAGATTGACAGAGCTTTCCCCGTAGCTTGCTACACGGACAAAAGGAGACTTCTCCTCCGATACCACCAGCGGATGGCCGGAAACGGTGTCCATAGCAAGCTGCTTTGCCTGATTGACATCGGCCTCATAGGCAATAGGGAACAAAATATCCACTCTGCGTTTATTCTCAATAGAATAGTTGGTGATATGGCTGTTGACCAGCGCACCGTTGGGAATACTGACCTGCTTTCCGTCAAAGGTTTGCAGCGTGGTGTGCAGAAGGTCTACCGAAATAACCGTGCCTTCATCGCCGCCTGCGGCTATGTAATCTCCCGTGGAAAAGCGGGGCGAGAATAACAGCCAAACGCCGCCGGCCACATTGCTGAGGGAGTCCCGCAAAGCAACACCAACCGCTACAACGCCTGCCGACATTGCCGCGATAACGCCGCCGGTAGACACACCCACCGCGTCAAGGGCTGCCAATATAATGAATATATAAAGAAGGATCGTAACCACTTTGGAGCAGTATTTTACCAATGACGGATCCAGCTTTGATTTGCCGAAGCCCCGATTGATAAACTTCATTGCGTATTTTATGGCGAAGTGTCCTACCAGTAAAATGAGCGCCATATTTACAAAAGGATGAAGCAAAGCCCAAACCTTGGCCCAAGTAAGCATGGAATATTTACCTCCATTTTGTGATGATTCGTAAAAATATAATACACTTTTCTAAACGGAAAATAAACGGATTTTTAACAATTTGAGAATTTTTGGGGGCTGCTGTTGATGGAGGTCACTTATGGGAGAGGAGTTTTACCATAACGCACACCGGCAGACTGCCAGCCTCTCGCTGCTGTAATAACACTTGTACTGTCCAGTCCCTTCCTGCATCATTTGTCTGATACCGGGAACTTTGAGATAATACGGATGATTTGTTCCTCGTCAATGGGCTTGCCGCGGGTCAGACATTGGTACATTGTGTTGAGCAGACCGCCGGCATAGAATGCAGCGGTGCCCTCTATCTGATTTTTGTCTATATGGGACGAATTTGCGCGGCGAAGAACCAGCGTGACATCATCGCTGATTTGATCCAGAAGAATACTCAGCAGCAGCGGAAACATGCTGCTGTTTTTTATATTTTGCACCAATTTGTCATGCTGCTTCATAAACCCCAGAAGTTCCCGGCTCATGTGCAGAAGATAGGCATCCACTTCACCGTCCATCACATCCGGAGCAAGCTGATCCTGAAAGGTTAAGACAATCTCTTTCATATAGAAAGAAAAGTATTCGTACTTGTCAGCAAAGTGCTTATAAAAAGTTGTTCGGCGGATCATGGCCCGGTCGCACAGTTCATTGACGGTAAAATCTTCAAACTTTTTTTCCTCTAACAGCGCGGTGAAAGCATTGTGCAGTCCGAGATATGTTTTACGAATACGCAGGTCTGTTTTTTCCTCCATGGCTGTCCTCCGTTTTAGGAAACGATTTTGTATATTTGTTATTTATCTCACTTTTGAGAAATAGCTGTCTCTTGCATATATCCTGCCAAAAGGATATCATGATTTTGTACAAATGTCAATTAAGTCATATATGTTATGGAGGCGCGGCATGGAGAATGGAACCTACCGATATGATCTGGAGATGAACACACCGTTGGGAAAACGCCATGGGAATCTGGAACTGATGGTTTGGGACAATATCCTGAATGGTTACCTGACCATGTTTACAAGGACTGTCCCGATTCAAGAGGGGATTTGCAGCGGCAATAAACTCTCTTTTTGCGGGGACATGAAAACATTCATGAAAATATACCCTTATCAAGCAGAGGGCGTTCTTCGCCAGTCCGGTATTGATCTGATCATTTCAACGGAGCAGGGCGATTACGCGGTTACCGGAATTCTGACCGAAGTGCAAAGGAGATGAAGCAAATGTCTGACCATAAGCAAGAAAAAACAGACGGTAATTTTATGATGAAGTTAGCGGCGTGGATCGTCGATAAGCGGAACCTGATTTTTCTGGTGTTGATCATCGGCATCATTTTTTCCGTTTTTTCCAGCGGCTGGATTGAGGTTGAGAATAATCTGCAGGAATTTCTGCCGGACGATTCCGAAACCCGTCAGGGCCTGGATGTGATGGAACAGCAGTTCACAACCTACGGAACCGCGCAGGTGATGGTTGCCAATGTCTCGCTGGATGATGCCAGAGCGCTTTATGAAGAGCTGTGTGATATGGAAGGCGTGCAAAGCATTGCGTTTGACGAGGACGAAAGCTACAATCGTGTTTCTGCGCTTTACACAGTTACATTTGATTACCCGGAAACCGATGACCGGTGCTTGGAGAGTCTTGACAGCATTAAGGAACACTTAGAAGGCTACGACTACTATGTTTCCACCGCTCTGGGAAACTCCATTGCTGAGATCATTGATTCGGAAGTCAGCGTTATTATGGTGCTGGTAGCTGTCATTGTGGTGGTAGTTTTACTATTTACGTCTCAGACCTACGGGGAAATCCCGGTGCTGCTGCTCACCTTCGTTTCCGCCATGATTCTGAATCAAGGCACCCAGTTCCTGCTGGGAAAAATATCCTTTGTCTCCAACTCGGTTACCAGTATTTTGCAGTTGGCCCTTTCTCTGGACTATGCGGTGATTCTTTGCAACAGGTTCCGGGAGGAAAGGGAGAATCTGCCCTTGCGGGAAGCTGTGGTCGTGGCGCTGAGTAAGGGAATCCCGGAGATCAGCGCCAGTTCCCTGACCACCATTGGCGGCCTTTTTGCTATGGTGTTTATGCAGTTCAAGATTGGCCCGGATATGGCGATCTGCCTGATCAAAGCGGTGCTCTTTGCGCTGCTGTCCGTTTTCTTCATCATGCCGGGCCTGCTGATGCTTTTTGGGCCGCTGATGGACAAGACCAGGCACAAAAGCTTTGTGCCCCATATTCCTTTCGTGGGCAAGTTTGCCTATGCCACCCGTTTTATTATTCCTCCCATTTTTATTCTGGTGATGCTGCTGGGACTCCATTTCTCTAATGCGTGTCCTTATGTGTATGGATACGGCGAAATTGAAACGCCGAAATTGAACGATATTCAGGAAGCGGAGAACATGATTACGGATCAATTCGGGGCAACGAATTTTGTTGCATTGGTTTATCCCAAGGATGACTACGCTGTGGAAGCAAAACTGTTAGCCGAGTTGGACGAATACGAGGAAATTGACTATTCCATGGGCTTATCCAACATAGAAGCAATGGATGGGTATATGCTGGCCGATAAACTGACACCCCGCCAGTTCGCGGAATTAGCCGGTGTGGACTATGAGCTTGCTCAGGTGATTTATGCTGCCTATGGTACGCAGAACAAGGAATATGGAGAGGTCATCGGTAGCCTTTCCACCTATTCCGTTCCTCTCATTGACATGATGCTGTTTGTCTGTGACCAGCTTGACCAGGGATTGGTTTCCCTGGAGGCGGATCAGATGGAGATGCTGGACGCGGCAAAGACGCAGATGGAAGCCGCCAAAGCGCAGCTTCAGGGGGAGGACTATAACCGCGTCCTGGTTTATCTGAATCTCCCGGAGGGCGGCGATGAAACTTATGATTTTCTGGATACCATTCGCTCGATTGCCCGGAAATACTATCCCGACGGCAACATCTATGTGGTGGGAGATTCCTCGGTGGAGCAGGATTTTAAGCTGTCTTTTGCCACGGATAATCTGGTTATTACCATCGTATCCATTCTGATCGTGCTGGTGGTGCTGCTGTTCACATTTAAGTCCGCTGCAATGCCTGTGCTGCTGATTTTGGTGATTCAGGGTGCCATCTGGATCAACTTTGCCATTCCCGCTCTGCGGGATAAGCCGCTCTTCTTTATGAGCTATCTTGTGGTGAGTGCGATTCAGATGGGCGCGAATATTGACTATGCAATCGTCATTGCCAGCCGGTATCAGGAGCTCAAGAACGAAATGGATCACAAAGAGGCCATTATTGAAACCATGAATTTCGCATTTCATACCATTATCACCTCCGGCACGATTCTTGCGGTTGCGGGAACCCTGATCGGGCGAATGACATCGGAAGCGGCGATTGTTGGTATTGGACAGAGTATCGGCCGCGGCACCATTATTTCCATCATTCTGGTTATGTTCGTCCTGCCCCAGATTCTTCTGCTGGGTGGGGATATTGTGGATAAGTCCTCGTTCTGCGTGTCAATTTCCATGAAAAAGAAATCAACAAGAGGCCATATCAAGGTAAATGGGCTGGTTCGCGGTGAGGTTCACGGTCATATCAGCGGCATCGTCCGCGGGGAGATTGATGGTGATGTGAATCTGAACTTGCTGTCAGGTGAAGTAATTGAGGAAGGAGAGAATCCCGATGAAAGCGAAGATTAACAGAAAAATCAGCGCCCTCTTTCTGGCCTTATTTATGCTGTTCGGTATCATGATCCCCGCTTTTGCGGCAGAAGCGGTGGAAGGCTCCGCCACGGACGGGGGAGCAGAGAATACCGCCGCTGCGGAAGATGCCCAATCGGAAGAAGCCTTTGAGATAATATCCATAAGAAGCGCCGAAGACCTGCTGGAATTGGCGGATCTCTGCCGGTTGGATAGCTGGTCATTGGGGAAATTGGTCATTCTGGAAACAGATATCTCATTAAGCAGCGCTTCCTTTCTTCCAATTCCTTCCTTTGGCGGCGTGTTTGACGGAAACGGCCATACCATCAGCGGATTGCAAATTGATGAAAGCATTAACCCTGCTGGCCTGATTGGACAGTTACAGGCAAGCGGGATTATCCGAAATCTGAATGTCAGCGGAAGCGTGGCACCCTCCGGTGATGCCCAGTTTGTGGGCGGCATTGTGGGTGAAAACTACGGTACAATCATCGATAGCACTTTTACCGGGTGCGTCATAGGCTCCGACAATGTGGGCGGTATCGCAGGCGCAAACACGATCACAGGAAGGATTATCGGGTGTGAGACAAGGGGCAGCGTTATCGGAAAGAATATGACCGGCGGCATCGTTGGGTGCAATTTAGGCTTCATCGGAAACAGCAATAATAAAGCCTATGTAAATACTGTCAGCACAGATCCGACCATCCATCTGGAAGATATCAGTTTTGACTTCCTGACGGATGTGTCCAAGCTGTCCTCTCTGGATACCAGCACCGCGGCCATGGATACGGGCGGCATTGCGGGCTATTCTTCCGGTATTCTGGAATACTGCACCAACAGGGCTTTCGTGGGATATCCTCATATTGGCTACAATGTGGGCGGCATTGCGGGGCGAAGCTGCGGCTACATCCATAATTGTGAAAATGTCGCGGATATCTATGGACGAAAAGATGTGGGCGGCATTGTAGGACAGATGGAACCCTATATTGCAAAGAATCTGTCAGAAAGCAGCTTAGCAAAACTGGAGCGGCAGTTGGATGAATTGGATGTTCTGCTGGATCAGGCCATAGAACACGCCGATGGCGCGGCGGATTCCGTTGCCCGGCGGCTGAACGGAATCGCAGGGTCTATGAACGCAGCCGGAGCTGCGGCGAAGGATATCCGAACCAGCGGCACAATTACCGGCAGCGTCACCGGAAGCGGCACCTCTGATGGGTCTGGCGGTATCACGGTTTCTCCACCTCCGGAAGGCGGTATTTCAGGCAGCGGCCAAATATCCGGCATCGGAGGTATGGACGCGCAGACACAGATTGACATCAGCACAAACTTAGCCGGGCTGTCCTCCGCGATTTACGGCATGGCAGGGCAGGTGAGTATGCTCAGCGGTGAGCTTAGCGGCGCGTCTGAGCAGCTTTATGCGGATGTGCAGTTGATCCGTGAGAAAATCAGCGAGATAACCGATACTGCCTTTGAAATGATGCTCGGTGATGGTGAGGATGATGTGATCATCGACAGTAGTGAAATCGATATTGACCTTGTGACGATGGGCAAAGTCTCAGAGTGTGTGAATCGCTGCGGTGTCAATGGTGATATCAACGTTGGCGGAATCGCCGGCGTCATGGCCATGGAATATGAACTTGACCCGGAGGATGATGTGACGATTCGTGTCACCGGGTCTGAGCGGCGCAAGTATGAAGTCAAGGCCATTATCCAGAAATGTGAAAATGTCGGTACGGTCATTTCAAAGCGGAATTACGCAGGCGGAATTAGCGGGAAGATGGATTTGGGTTTGATTACCCAATGTGAATCCTATGGCAATGTTTCCAGCGAGAGCGGAAGCTTCGTAGGCGGAATCGCCGGCATTGGCGGTTCCACCATTCGGCATTGCTTCATTAAGTGCAGTCTTTCCGGCAAAAAGTATATCGGCGGCGTTGTCGGTTCCGGTGTAGAGGAAGACCGGAAGGGTGAAAGCAGCACGGTTGCCGCCTGCTATGCCATTGTCACGGTTACGGACTATAAGCAGTATGCCGGTGCCATCTCCGGTTATTATGCGGGCGCATTTTTGGAGAACTACTTTGTTTCCGAGGAGCTGGCCGGAATTAACCGCATGAGTTATTCAGGGAAAGCGGAACCGATCACCTATGACGAACTGCTCCGTATATTTGCTTCCGCAGAGGAAGCTCCTGCCGATGACGCAGTATTGGAAGAAACCGAGCCTGCCGGCGAGGCAAATACAGGCGGAGAAAACGAAGCGGGAGAACCCGCCGAGACAGAACCGGCTGTGGTTGTGCCTCCGATGGAGCTTCCCAACGAATTCAAGATATTTACTTTGAAATTCGTTGTGGATGGGGAAGTGATTCGCTCTGAGATTTTTGATTATGGCGCGTCTTTTGACCAGGATGTGTTCCCGGAGATTCCCGCCAAAGATGGGTGCTACGGGTATTGGGACAGAACGAATTTGGAACACCTCAAGTTCGACACCACCGTTACCGCAATCTATGAGCCGTATATCACGGCCCTTCAGAGCTCAGTTACCCGAAACGGAGACAGAAGTATTTTCTTTGTTGAAGGACTGTTTGATGGCGAGGACTGCCTGAGCGCAGAATCCCTAGCTTTGACGAGCGGTGAATTTGATCTGCCTGACGGTATTTGGGATGCCTTCTGTAAGAGCTTTTCCAATTCGCGCCTGAATACGGAAGTGGTCGAGCAATGGAAACTTCAGATTCCTGCCGATGGTCTGAAAACACACACGATCCGCTATCTTCCTCCGGATGGGAACACGGATCGGATAAATGTATATATTCAGCAGGATGGTAAGTGGGTAAAGATTGAAACGGAAGTAGTCGGCAGCTATGTGACTTTCCCTGCCTCTGGGGAGAAGGTAATGATCGCGGTGGTGTCCGATATGCAGGTCTGGTGGGTCTGGCTGATTGTGGCTGTTCCGGCGCTGATTCTGGGCTTGCTGATGATTCGGCTGATCCGAAAGCTCCGGAAGCGGAAAGCGAAAGCTGCCCCGGCGACGGAGAGAAATGCATCGAAGGAAGGGGGCTCCGTGGAACATATGCCTGACCCGGTTCCCGCTCCGGCTGTACCGAAAAAGGAGAAGCGATGGCTGACACCATTGCTTGTAGTTCTTGCCCTCCTTCTGGGAATCGGCGGTACTGCGGCGTTTTTCCTGCTGCCCGAGCTTCTGGCCGGTGCGGAAGCATATGACCTTTTGAAAGACTATACCGAAAAAGAAGAAGTGTCCATGAGCTTGCAGGCCGAGGCGGTTGTGGGGCAGCAGAGCATTCAGGTGGATGCCTTGCTGGACAGAATTACCTTGGAAGGGCAGGCAGTGACAGTTGTCTCGGAGAACGGCAGAACCCTATACTATTCTGACGGCGCTGTTTTCTTAGAGAATGGCGACGCCTATCAGATTAGTGACGCTTTCCCGGATTATTCCGGCCTTTTAGAGCAGACCATGGCACTTTATAAGCATGTGGATATCGAAGCGGTGAATAATACCTATTCCATCACGGCTGAGAAAGAGCATGCGGAGGCGATTCTGAAGCTGCTGATTCCGTCTGCGGCACCTTTCCTGTCGGAAACGAACTGCCTGAACATCGACTTGATTGCCAAGGCCGGTGAGCTGGAGCAAATCAGGTTTTACGGCAGCGGTAAGCTGAATGATAAGAATGAGACGGCCATTTCCGTTTCGGCTGTGCTGAAGTGCAATGACACTCCCCGAGACATCAAGATTCCACAGGCAGTTGCGGAATCGATTCAGTCCGGTGCGTACAAAACCATGGGTACGCTTTCGGATGATTTCCTCCGCCTTGTAAACGGATGGCAGGACTTGAATGACAGAAATCCCCTGTACGCCCGGCTGACGCTCAACGCAGACTGCGGCCCCTTGGCGATAAACGATTATTTGGATTTCTACCGCTGGCTCACAGAGGACGGGGAAATCTTCTCCATTCAGGAAAACGGGTATGCTTTGTATTTCACGCAGGATTCCCTTTGCGATGTCAATGGGAATAGAATCCCCATAGGAAACGCATCCAATATGGATGCAGCCCAGTTGCTGGATATCGCATACACATTCTGTATGAACGCAAGTGCCGACTGTGAATCAAATGGCTCTCGATACATATACACAGTTTCCTTGGACGAAGAAGGTATGGAGCAGGTCGCCTACGCGATTGCTCCCGAGGCAAAAAAACTCGATATCACATTCACATCGGGCGATCTGGTCATTGTAATTTCTAACGAAAAAATCGAAAGCATGGGCGTAACTGTGCGTGGAAGCTTACATGTTGTGCTGACCAGCACAGATGTCACAATGGGCGCGAAATTGGAATTTGCCGAACGAAACTCGGAAGCGAAAGTCCCTGAAGCGGTTATGGAAGCCTTGCAGAAATAGGAGGTAGGCGATATGGGGAAAAGAATTATATGCATCGGTAGGGAGTTTGGCAGCGGAGGCCACGAGATAGCAGTCCGTTTAGGTCTTCAACTTGGCATCAAGGTCTATGAAAAGGATATCCTTCACATGGCGTGCAAATACGGTGATTTACAAGTCAGCAAAATGGAAGCGGCAGATGAAAAAGCTACCAATCCCTATTTGTTTGAAACCGTGCATGAAGGCAATTTCCATGTTACCCGGGGATTGCCAACATCGGAGGTGCTGTTTCAGCTGCAAAGCCATGAAATCAAACGGATTGCAGCTAGGGAGGACTGTATTTTCGTTGGCCGCTGCGCGGATTTTGTGCTGAAGGATTCCAACGCGGCCATACTTTCTGTATTTGTCAGCGCGCCTGTGGAGCAGCGCATCCAAAGAAAAATGGAGCAGGAAAAGCTGTCCCACCT
>JBJDYH010000178.1:0-12181 GCA_051867135.1 Faecousia sp.
ATATCATCTACTTTGAACTGTTGCGCCGTGGCTATGATGTAGCCATCGGTAAAATCGACAATCAGGAAGTTGACTTCATTGCCACCAAAGCAGACGAGAAAAAATATATCCAGGTTACAGAATCTATGAACGCTCCCGAAACGAGAGAGCGAGAGCTAGCGCCTCTGCGTAAAATCCGGGATAGCTTCGAAAAAATTGTCATTGCCTTGGAGTGTGATCTGACCCAGACACAGGACGGAATTAAAATTATTAGAGCGCTGGATTTCCTTTTGGAATGAAATGCCTCTTCAGCACATATATTTCCCTTTTCTGCATATAAACCGCATTGGATGTATGCAGAAAAGGTATTCTGTGACTACTTTACCCACTTTTACCCAAAATGCTTGAGAAAGTGCTGCTCTTTGGCGGCACTTTCTTTTTGCCTCCAGCGTAAAAAGCTGGCTTACGCATCACGGGAGACAGCGTTTGTCCCTGGGAGGATGGCATTGGCGGACTCTACGAATTTGCGGTTGTCCGCTCTACGGTGCATATACAGTCGGTTATTCTGCCCCTTTGCAGCTAATTTTTCCTGCCGCAGTTGATTTTTTCCTTTTCTATCTTATAATGTATCATGTAACCAGAATAAAGCCAAAGGATATGTGATTATGGTTCTGTATGTTTTCCCTCTTGTTTTTGGCATTCTATATACTCTGTACTTCTACAGGTTTTTCCGCCGGGCTGCCGAGGCGTTCTGCGTCGATGTAACCCAAAAGCCCATAAAGATGGGGATTGCAGCAGCTTCTGTGCTGGTGGGCAGTATAGGCTGTAATCCCATGAATACCTCCGGCCTTGTGGTTGCCCATCTATGCCTGTTCAGCCTTTTTGCCAGTTTTCTGAACTTTTGCATCCAAAAAATCAACCGGAACCGACACCCCCTAAAGCTCTGGAAAAAGCTTTACCTCAGCGGCATCCTTCCTGTGGCGGCAACCGCTGCCCTAATGATTTTTGGCTTCTGGAATATGTTCCATGTAGCCGAAACCCGGTATCAAATCACTACCCGGAAAGAGATTCGTCCGGAGGGATACCGCATTGTGCTGATTGCCGATGTTCATGCCGGGGTATCTCTGGATGTTGAGGGGATTCAGGCAATATGTGATGAAATCAGCGAGCAAGAGCCGGATATTGTGGTTCTTTGCGGCGATATCGTGGATAATCATACCGATTCCGGGCTTTTGAAAGAAGTTTTTGCTGCCTTTGGCAGCATCGACAGCGAGTTCGGTGTCTATTATGTGTACGGCAACCATGACCGGCCTATGCGCCTTTTGAAAAGCGGGTTTACGCTGGAGGAAATAAATGAAGCCATTACCGATAGCGGGATTCAAATTCTGAAAGATGAAGTAGTCACGCTGAACAATGAGATTACCATCATTGGCCGGGAAGATGCTTTTGCCCAAGCCTCCGGCAACGGCAGAAAAGATATTTTCCAGTTGGTAGAAAACGCGGATAAAAAAACTTATCTCATAACGCTGGATCACCAACCCAACGATTATCAAAACAACGCCGCCGCCGGCGTGGATTTGATGCTCTCCGGACATACCCACGGGGGTCAGATCTGGCCCCTGAACTACATCTTGGAAATGCTTCCCGTAAATGACGCTTTGTATGGCAACATCCGGGTAAACGACACAACCCGGGCCATCGTTACCTCCGGCTTTGCCGGCTGGGCCTACCCTATCAAAACCGCTGCCCCTGCGGAATATGTAATCATTGATGTGAATGTGGAAAAATAGTCAATAGAAAGACGCTGCCTCGCAATACGCCTGAATTGCGGAGCAGCGTTTTTTTGGTTCTATGTCAATAGTTGGGGAAGAGATAAAAAAGAAATTTAGGTTATCGGCTTTAGTAAGCAAGGGCAAAAATCAGAATCAAGAAATGCACCTGCGTAGGGGGCGATGCCCACATCGCCCCGCAGTAAAATCCTTCAGATTATTGGTAAATTCGGGCAAATTCGTAACATTTTACAAAGGGCCGATGTGGGCATCGGCCCCTACAGCCACCTTTTTCGACGATCTGAAGTTTATAGTATCAATTCTATAAACTTGATTTTCCCGGAGGTTTGTGACATGATTTTAGCGAAAGGTGGTGCGTTCTTTATGCAAAAAGAACGCTGCGAAAACATGACCTTCTGGAGTGACAGACTATTTCAGCACTTACAAATTTTTACTGCTTAACCATACAAATTTTCATGATAAGGCTTTAACCCTAATCGGTTAGAGCCTTATTTTTGCCCTAATATGCGATGAAAATTGGCATACTGTTTACAATGGCTGCCATCATCCCAGCATATATTTTTTATAGCTCGCATTTGGCGGGTAAACTGAAAAGGAGAATGACTTATGCTGATGCTTACCGCAGTTCAGAACACCCAGCCTGACTATGCAGCGCTGGCAATGGTCTTGGTTTTTGCCATTATTGTTGCAGTCATGGCAACCCGAAAGCGATTGTCTGTCAAAAACAAAGAAACAGACCCGGCTGTTATTCCGGTTCCGGCAGAGCCGCCGAAAAGCTCTGCTGCACCCGGTTCCGCCGGACAGGTAAAACTTTACGGTGTGGAGCCAAAGACAGCCGCGATGTTGATGGCAATCGTTGCGAATAAAATGGGAAAACCGCTGAACGAATTGCGTTTTATTTCCATTCATGTGGTTCCCGGTGAGGCAGTAAAAGAGGGTGACATGACAAAAATGGAAAATGAGATTACATCCCCCAAGAGCGGTACTGTGACCCGGGAGTTTGCGTCTAAGGGTTCTGCCGCAGAAACCGGTACACCCCGGGTATTCATCAGGTGAGGAGGGGTCACATGGAAATTCTGTATCAAAACTTATTCGCTTTCGACCGGTATGACCTGATCATGATCGCCATCGGCTGCCTCCTGATCTATCTGGCCATCGCCAGGGAGATGGAACCCTCTTTGCTGCTGCCTATGGGTTTCGGCACCGTTCTGGTGAACATCCCCTTCTCGGATGCTCTCGTTGGCCCCATTCAGCAGCTTTACAACGCCGGCATCGCGAACGAATTGTTTCCCTTGCTCCTGTTTATCGGCATCGGTGCTATGATCGATTTTGGCCCGCTGCTGTCCAATCCCAAACTGATGCTCTTCGGCGCTGCCGCCCAGTTTGGCATTTTCTTCACGCTTTGTATGGCCAGCGTGTTCTTCCCCGACTTCCGGGACTATTTTTCCATTGCCATCATCGGTGCGGCTGACGGCCCCACCTCTATCGCCGTTGCGAACAAACTGGGTTCCCGGTATGTGGGTGCAATCACCGTGGCGGCCTATTCTTACATGGCACTGGTGCCGGTCATTCAACCGCCCGTCATCAAGCTGCTCACCACCAAGCAAGAGCGTCAGATTCGTATGCCCTACGGGCAGAAGTCCGTCAGTAAGCTGACCCGGATTCTCTTTCCTATCATCATCACCGTAGCGGCTTCCGCAATTATTCCGCAGGCAACTGCATTGATTGGCTTTTTGATGTTCGGCAACCTGATCCGCGAGTGCGGTGTGCTGGAGAGCCTTTCTTCCACCGCTCAGAATGTGTTAGCCAATCTGATTACCATCTTCCTTGGCATTTCTGTCGCCTTTCACATGACTGCAGACAAATTCCTGCAGCCGGATACCCTGCTGATCATGGGCCTGGGTCTGATTGCCTTTATTGTGGACACCGCCGGCGGCGTGCTGTTCGCCAAGTTTCTGAACCTGTTTTTGAAGAACAAGGTCAATCCCATGATCGGTGCTGCCGGCATCTCCGCTTTTCCTATGTCCGGCCGTATCGTCCACAAGATGGCACAGCAGGAAGATCCTCAGAACTTCCTGTTGATGCATTCCATAGGTGTCAATGTTTCCGGTCAGATCGCATCGGTCATTGCCGGCGGCATCATCTTAAACATCGCTGCCAAGCTAATGGGGGGGTTAAGTATATGAATTTTTTGACCAATACTGCCGTCAATTTGGAGTTTAACCTTATGGCTTTTGTGGAAAACCTGAAGTACATGGGTATTGGAATGCTGGTGATCTTTTCCGTCATCGGCATTATCATTCTGGCTACCAAGCTGGTGAATTATCTGTTCTCCGAATAAGATTTTTCAAACCTACACACCTTCAAAGCAAAGAATGGGAGTAACCAGACGGACGGAAAACATTTTTTGTGCAGATAATCTGCTGAGAGGCAGGGCTTGCAGGCCCTGCTTTTTCGCGTTTTTGGCATAAAAACTCCCCCGAGGGTTTGCACCGTCGAGGGAGACAGAAGACTATTTGATTTCCTGTTCCAGAGCGTCGAACTCCGGTGTGCTGAAAAACTCGCCTAAAGTGATTTGTAAACCGTCGCACAGCTTCTTGATTGTAATAGCACCGGGGTTCTGACTTTTTTCGTTCAATATACTGTATACAGTTGAAGGAGAAACGCCGGATATACTTGCCAATTCATTGACCGCTATATGCCGCTCGTCACATAATTGAAGTATTCGGTTAGCAATAGCTTCTTTCGTACTCACTTCCATTCCCCCTTTACGATTTGCCGTAAATAAGTTTATCCAAATCTACGATAAATCGTATGGGATATATCGCAATTTTTGACGAAACATGCTATAATTGCGATATATCGCATATATAAGGGGGCAAAAAGTGTGGTTTGTACATTTTTCGGGCACAGGGAGTGCTATGGGCTGGATGTCGGGGTACTGAAGGCTGCGATTGAGGACTTGATTCAGCAGGGGGTAGATACCTTCTATGTTGGAAATCAGGGAGATTTTGACAGTATGGTGTATCGCTGCCTGAAACAGCTCCGATTGGCTTATCCCCACATCCATGTGTCGGTGGTGCTTGCATATCTTCCAACCGGGAAAAGGGAGGAGGATATGTCCGACACCATGTACCCGGAGATAGAGGGGCATCCCAGATTTGCCATTGAGCGGCGGAACCGGTGGATGATTGACGCGTCGGACTGCTGCCTGTGCTATATTAACCATACTTGGGGCGGCGCGTATAAATTTGCCCGACAGGCGAAGCGCCGGAACCTGACCATTCTCAATCTGGGCAATGCTGCCATATAAGCGGTTATAAAAAGTGTTAAGGAATCACAATGGGCATCGGCACAAACATAAATGGTTCCCTAACCGTCCATGGAAAAAATAAATTGATTTTGAACAGCAAATTTGGTAAGATGTAAGGAAATTGAAAATGAGAAAGGAGAACCCATGTCAAAAACAAAACTAACAACGGTATTATTTGATTTGGATGGGACGCTGCTTCCCATGGACAACGATGCCTTTACCAAAGGCTATTTCAAATTGCTGGCCGGGAAGCTGGCACCCTATGGATATGATGCGCGGCAGCTTGTGGACGCAATTTGGGCAGGAACTGCCGCTATGGTGGCCAATGACGGCAGCCAGAGCAATGAGGTTGCTTTTTGGAAAAAGTTTACCGGCATCTACGGCGAAAAGGTGCTTGCGGATAAGCCGATCTTTGAGGAGTTTTATGAAAAAGACTTCCAGAGGGCAAAAGACTTTTGCGGGGTAAACCCCAATGCGGCGATTGCGGTGCATACTATAAAGAAAATGGGTCTGCGGGTTGTGCTGGCGACGAACCCGATTTTTCCCGCCGTCGCTACCCGGAGCCGTATCCGCTGGGCAGGGCTGGAGCCGGAGGATTTTGAGCTTTATACCACTTATGAAAACATCGGCCTGTGTAAGCCCAACCCCGACTATTACCGGGAGATTGTAAAGCGTCTGGGCGTTACCCCGGAGGAGTGCCTCATGGTGGGCAATGATGCGCTGGAAGATATGGTTGCCGAGGAAACCGGTATGCGGGTATTCCTGCTGGAGGACTGCCTGATTAACAAAAAGCAGAGGGATATTTCTCTGTATCCCCGGGGCAGCTTCCCGGAGCTTATGGACTTTATCCGCACCCAATGCCGGGAAGATTGAATTGTGTTACGAGGAGAATGATTATGGCAAAAGTAGCAATCGCAACGGACAGCAACAGCGGTATTACCCAGGCAAAGGCCAAAGAGCTGGGAATTTCCGTACTCCCCATGCCGTTTTACATTGACGAAGAACTGTATTTTGAAGATATTACCCTGAGTCAGGAGCAGTTTTATGAAAAACTGCGCTCTGACTGCGCCATTACCACCTCTCAGCCCGCGCCGGGAGATGTGATGGACTTGTGGGACAAGCTGCTGAAAGAATACGACGAAGTCGTCTATATTCCCATGTCCAGCGGCCTGAGCAATTCCTGCGAAACCGCCGGGATGCTGGCTGAGGACTATGGGGGAAAGGTTTTTGTAGTCAACAACCAGAGAATTTCCGTCACCCAGAAGCGTTCCGTGCTGGATGCCATCGAGCTGGCACGGCAGGGCAAGTCCGGCGCCGAGATTCAGGCCATTCTGGAGAAAATGAAGCTGGAAGCCAGCATTTATATTACCGTAGATACCCTGAAATACCTGAAGCAGGGCGGCCGGGTTACCCCCGCTGCGGCAGCCATCGGCACAATTTTGAACATCAAGCCCGTTCTGCAGATTCAGGGGGAAAAGCTGGACTCCTTCGCCAAGGCCAGAGGCTTTAAGCAGGCCAAAGCCATTATGCTGGATGCCATGCAAAAAGATATGACGGAGCGCTTTGGCAGCCAAAAGCTCCACCTTCAGGCGGCTTATACCTGCTCCGACGAGGAAGCGCTGGCCTGGAAGCGGGAAATTGAAGAGCGTTTCCCCGGATATGAGATAGATATGGACAAGCTCTCCCTGAGCGTTGCTTGCCACATCGGCCCCGGTTCTATCGCCATCGCCTGCACCAAAGACCTGTAATCCTGAGCGCTCCGCCGCACCCCAAAAGCGCCCGTAGGGAACGGCACGCGCCGTTCCCTACGGGCGCTTTTGGGGTGCTCAGATTGTCGAAAAAGGTGGCTGTAGGGGCCGATGCCCACATCGGCCCTTTGTAAAATGTTACGAATTTGCCCGAATTTACCAATAAAGTGAAGGATTTTGCTGCGGGGCGATGTTCTCAATCGCCCCCTACAATTCCGAATTACCGGGTTTATCGACGGTCTGGCTGTATAAATTCTATTTTATCGGGCTGACGAATAAAACCGATATGGGTAAAAAAATTATCAGGAAAAATGCTTGACAAATCAGAATAGGATTGCTATTATATTGGAGGTTAGCAGAAGCTAACTAAATATTTTGGTTAGTGGTTAGCGACTGCTAACCAAAATATATGGCCTACAGTTAGCGTCTGCTAATTGAAATATTCAGGAAGGTGGGATTGGGATGCCTCTTACATTTGCAGATACCGGGCAGACCTTTGTGGTTAAAAGAATCGGAGGAAAGCCGGAGGTTCGGAAGCATTTGGAAAACTTAGGCTTTGTGGTTGGCTCCGGCGTGTCCGTCATCAACACCATCGGCGGGAATTTGATTGTTAAGGTAAAAGAATCCCGTGTGGCAATCAGTCAAGAGATGGCGCAGAAAATTATGGCTTAATTTTGCGCCATGGGAATATATGGAATAGGAGGAGAAAGGTATGAAAACGCTTCGTCAGGCAAAGGTGGGGGACACCGTCAAGGTGGTAAAGCTCCACGGCGAAGGTGCGGTCAAGCGCCGCATTATGGACATGGGCATTACCAAGGGCGTAGAGGTTCATGTTCGCAAGGTAGCTCCCTTGGGTGACCCCGTGGAAATCAATGTCCGGGGTTACGAGCTGTCCATCCGCAAAGCGGATGCTGAAATGATTGAAATTGCGTAGACTAAGGAACCTCTGCATCAATCGCCTGCGGCTGGAGGGCGAATCTTCTGCCCCCAGCTCTTGCCGATTTCATCAGAGCTTCCCTAACCAATGGGGCGCGGGCCCCAATTCATTTCATTTGGAGTTAGCGGCTGCTAACAGAAGGAGAGGAATCTATTATGGAGTTAAGAATTGCCTTGGCGGGCAACCCAAACTGCGGGAAAACGACCCTGTTCAATGCCCTTACCGGCGCAAACCAGTATGTAGGCAACTGGCCCGGCGTTACCGTGGAAAAGAAGGAAGGCAAGCTGAAAAAGCACGCCGATGTGACCGTTACCGACCTTCCCGGCATTTATTCCCTGTCTCCCTATACCTTGGAGGAAGTGGTTGCCAGAAATTATCTCATTGGGGAGCGCCCGGATGCCATTTTGAACATTGTAGACGGCACAAATCTGGAGCGAAACCTGTATTTGACCACCCAACTGACGGAGCTGGGAATCCCTGTGGTGGTGGCCATCAATATGATGGATGTCGTCCGCAAAAACGGCGACAAAATCCACATTCAGGAGCTTTCCAAGGGATTGGGCTGCAGGGTGCTGGAAATCTCCGCCTTGAAAGGGGACGGCATTCTCGCTGCCGCTGAGGCGGCTATCGAAGCCGCCCGGAACGGGAAAACCCTGCCCATGCATACCTTCTCCGGCCCGGTGGAGCACGCCATTGCCCATATTGAGGAGGCTGCCGTACATACCATGCCCGAGGAGCAGCAGCGCTGGTACGCCATCAAGATTTTTGAGCGGGACGGCAAGGTTATGGAACAGATGAACCTCCAAGGGGATGTGGCGGCGCATATAGAAGCGGATATCCGGGCTGCGGAAGAGGAGCTGGATGACGATGCCGAGTCCATCATCACCAATGAACGCTATGTCTGCATCGGCCAGCTTATGAAGCGGTGCTATCATAAGAAGTCTGTAGGCAAGCTGTCTGCTTCCGATAAAATCGACCGGGTGGTGACGAACCGCATTCTGGCCCTCCCCATTTTTGCGGCAGCCATGTTCTTGGTGTACTGGATTGCCATGGGCCCCTTCGGCACCTTCCTTACGGACTGGACCAATGATGTTTTTGGCTCTGAATGGCTGGTGGAGATTCCCCGGGCTGCTCTGGAAGGCTGGGGCGTTCACGGCGTACTGGTTGGCCTGATTTGCGACGGTATTCTTGCCGGTGTTGGCGCGGTGCTGGGCTTTGTGCCTCAGATGCTGGTGCTGTTCTTCCTGCTTTCCCTGCTGGAGGACTGCGGCTATATGGCCCGTATCGCCTTTATTATGGACCGCATTTTCCGCAAGTTCGGCCTGTCCGGCAAGAGCTTTATTCCCATGCTCATCGGTACCGGCTGCGGCGTACCCGGCGTTATGGCCAGCCGTACCATTGAAAATGAGCGTGACCGCCGCATGACCATTATGACTACCTGTTTTGTGCCCTGCGGCGCAAAAATGCCCATCATCGGACTGATTGCCGGCGCGCTCTTCGGCGGCAGCGGTCTGGTAGCGGTATCTGCCTATTTTATCGGCGTAGCCGCCATCATTATTTCCGGCATTATTCTGAAAAAGACCAAGCCCTTCTCCGGCGACCCTGCGCCCTTTGTTATGGAGCTGCCTGCTTACCATGCCCCCGCTGCGGGAAATGTGCTGCGCTCCACTTGGGAGCGTGGCTGGAGCTTCATCAAGAAGGCGGGAACCATTATTCTCCTTTCTTCCGTGATTTTGTGGTTCCTTCAGGGCTTCGGCTGGGAAAACGGCGGCTTTGGCATGGTGGAGGATATGAACAACTCCGTGCTGGCTGCCATCGGCAATGGGATCGCCTGCATCTTTGCGCCTCTGGGCTTCGGCAACTGGAGGGCAGCGGTAGCTACCATCACCGGCCTGATTGCCAAGGAAAATGTAGTTGCCACCTTCGGCATCCTCTACAACTACGCCGGGGAAGTGGCAGAGAACGGCGACGAGATTTGGGCCATGGTGGCAGCGGACTACACCCGGCTCTCTGCCTACTCCTTTATGATTTTTAACCTCCTGTGCGCCCCCTGCTTTGCTGCCATGGGTGCCATCAAGCGGGAAATGAACAGCGGCAAATGGACGGCTTTCGCCATCGGCTATATGTGCGTGTTTGCCTATGTGGTCTGCCTGATTGTGTACCAAATCGGTATGCTGTTTACCGGGGCGTTCAGCTTCTGGACGGTGGTTGCTTTTGCGCTGCTGGCGGGTATGGTTTACCTCCTGCTGCGGAAGAACCGCTACAGCGAGAGCGCCCTGACGGCAAGAAGCTGCGCATCCAAATAATTGTTCAAAGGAGATGTTTTTATGAATCTGCCTACGATCATTGCCGGCATTATCGTTGTGGCCGTGGTGCTTGGAATTGTAATTTCCGCAATCCGCAACAAGAAAAATGGCAAGAGCACCTGCTCCTGCGGTGGCTCTTGCGGCGCTTGCGCCATGAACTGCGCCTGCCACACGAAAAAGTAAATATAAAGCGCCGTGCTGAAAAGTACGGCGCTTTTGTGCGAATACCGCCCTATTGCTTTTTGAGGCTGGATTCTGTATAATATACATATCGGTTTTCGCCAACTGCTTGCTAAATTGGAATTTTGCAGAGTGTTTGTAGGGGCCGATTGAGCACATCGGCCCTTTGGGGTGTTACGAATTTGCCGCAGTTTTGTAGAAGCATTGTTCTGCTTCCTGCGGGGCGATGTGGGCATCGCCCCCTACATTCACAAAATCCAATCCCTTCAAATTCCAATTTATCCCTTTGCTGAGGAAAGCCGGTAAGCACATTGCGTAATGAAAAGTATAATTAAAAAGCCGTTGGGGCGGGAATTATTCAGATAATCGGCGGCAGAAAAGGGAGAAAACTGTTATGAAGCTTTTGATTGTAGTAGATATGCAAAACGACTTTATTGACGGCGCTTTGGGCACGGCGCAGGCCGTTGCCATTGTGGGCAAGGTCAAGGCCAAGATGGATGCTTACCGGGCTGCCGGGGATGATATTATCTTTACCCGGGACACCCATCAGGAGAACTACCTGAGTACCACCGAGGGAAAGCATCTGCCGGTGGTGCATTGCGTGGAGGGCTCCTGGGGCTGGCAGGTAAGGGAAGAGCTGGAGGACGAAAAGCTCCCGCATATCAACAAGCCCAATTTCGGCTGGATGGGCTGGAAGAATATGGGCCTTGAAAAGTACGAAAGCGTAGAGCTGGTGGGCTTGTGTACCGATATTTGCGTGGTGTCCAACGCTCTGATTCTCAAGGCTGCCTATCCTGACCTGCCCCTCACCGTAGACGCAAGCTGCTGCGCCGCCGTGACCCCGGCAACCCATACCGCAGCCCTTGCCACCATGAAAATGTGCCAGGTAAATGTGATCAACGAATGTGCCTAACGGCTTTCATCAGCAGCTCGATAAATTGTTGCTTATAACAGTTGACAGTTGAAAGTTGACAGTGGACAGTTAAGGAGTCCCTTCGGGACAATTTGAAAAATAAATTCTGAAAATCATGACTGGTATTCTTGAAATGCGGTATTTCAATATCAACTATATTGGGTTTCATCCCCGAAGGGGATACCACAACTGTCCACTTTCCACTGTTAACTGTCAACTAAGCGAAGTGCTATATTCCAGTTTGGCGGGATATCCATATAAATCACGAAGAGCACCGCTGCTTTGGCGCAGAGGTGCTCTTTTTTTACAAAAAAACTAGGGATAAAAATAAAAAAGCCCATTGACAAACAAACGCCAATGGTGTAAAATGGAAGTCCATACTGTGGAGGACTGGGCCTGCCCACAACCCCCTATTCTCTGAGGACATCTTACCACAGGAACGCTCCGCTGTCAAGGGTTAAATTTACAGAATTTAACAACTGACCCGGGCGTATAGCAAATAAGTACCACAACATTTTGGGAAAACCCAAAGAAAGGCTGTGATGATCCATATGGCAATGGTCAAGGACCAAATGTTCGGCAAGACCCTGCGTAAGAGCTACGCGAAGTACCAGGAAATTCTGGAAATGCCCAACATGCTGAAGATCCAGAAGGATTCCTACCAGTGGTTTCTGGAAACGGGACTGCGGGAGGTCTTCAAGGATGTTGGCACAATCACCGACTTCTCCGGCAAGCTGGAGCTGAGCTTCCTGGATTACTCCATGGAGGACAAGCCCAAGTACACCATCGAGGAGTGCAGAGAGCGGGACGCTACCTATTCCCGCCCCATCAAGGTGCGGGTTCGCCTGCGCAACACCGAGACTGAGGAAATCAAGGAGCAGGAAATCTTCATGGGCGAGCTGCCTGTGATGACCAACGGCGGCACCTTCGTCATCAACGGCGCAGAGCGTGTCATCGTTTCCCAGATCGTCCGCAGCCCCGGTATGTACTACGGTCACGAGGTGGACAAGGCTGA
>JBJDYH010000179.1:0-12161 GCA_051867135.1 Faecousia sp.
GATTTTTTTACGAATCACAATATGACACTCCACAGAACCTTTCCCATTTGGTGATCCGGATTGACATAGGCAATGGCAGAAATGCCGGAGCTTGGGGGTACTGCCCAGTGGCACAAAGTCCGGTTTCTTGTGAGCAATGGCGCATAGGGCACGCTGTCTCGAAGTCAGAGTTTTTCCTCCTGATCGTTCGATTCCTGCTGCTCGTTCCGGGAAAATTGATTGCGGTACTCCAGCGGGCTGATCCCTTTTGCCTTGCGGAAGCTTTGGGAAAAATAGCTGGGGGAGGAAAATCCCATCATCTGCGCAATCCGGGCCAGAGGATGGTCCGTGGCTTTGAGCAGATACGCGCTTTCCTCAATGCGCCGGGCGTTTAAGTAGCTGATGGGAGACACGCCGTACTCCCGGGTGAAGGCGTGAGCCATGTGGAACTTGTTCACATGCACCAGTTCTGCCAGCGTATCCAAATTCAGGTTCTCCTTGAAATGGGCGTCGATATACCGGCGGACGGCGGCACTCTCCCGACTGGCGTGCTGGGGCGGGGCCAGACTGGCGGAAAAGTCCGTGCGCCGCATGAGCCGAACCACCAGCACCTCTAACAGCCCCTGACATACGGCATCGCAGCCGGGCAACCGGGACTGAAGCTCCTGAAGCATGCCCTGCAGCAGGGGAAGCACACTCTGGCTGGTGTCCCGGAAGTTGACAATGCAGAACCGATCCTCAGGGGAATCCTGCACGCTCAGCTCCAGCCCCTCTACCCCCAGAACGATGTATTCCAGGGGATTGGCGTTTAGGCTCACCTCTGTGTGCTGCACAAGGGGATTCACCACCACCAGGTCGTCGGCGGCCACAGGGTACAGCTCGTCCTCAATCCGAAACTGGCCAACGCCTCCTACTACGTAAAATAATTCCGCATGGCGGTGGCTGTGGGGAGTGGAGTGCCAGTCGCCGCCGTATCGCGCGGTGCTGACGTAGAGCAGCTTCGCCGCCCCGGCAATTTTGCCGCCCACCTCCCGGGGTACCTCATAATGAGACAAGGACATTTTTTCACCCCTTTAGATTTCTTGCAAAAACATAACAATATCTTGTTGTTATTATAGTAAATTCAAAAAGAAATTGCAAGGAATGTTTTAGATAAATTCCCGAACTCCTCCTGTAAATGAGCTTTTTGAGGGTGTTCGCCTCGAAATACTGCCCAAAATAAACCATCGGGATTTATAGTTTTTTAACAAAAATGATTTCATACGCAAAAAAGCTAAAGAAACAAGCAAGAATCGCCTTGCGAACTAGAAAAAAAGTTTTATACTGGTGTCATAACCCGCCGGAAAACACCATTCCGCGGAAAAAATTGAGGAGGTTACAAAATGAAATTCACCAAGATTCTGAGTTTGGTGCTGGCGCTGGCCATGGTTCTGTCTCTGGCCGCCTGTGGCTCCAAGCCCGCTGCTACCGAGGATCCCAAGACCGACACCCCTGCTACCGAGGCTCCCGCTACGGAAGCCCCTTCCGCTGAGGCTCCCAAGAGCGATGTGGTACTGACCTACTGGTCCATGTGGGGCTCCACCGAACCCCAGGGTCAGGTGATCCAGGCCGCTGCTGACGCTTACAAGGAGAAGACCGGTGTCACCGTGAACATCGAATGGAAGAACCGTGACATTACCACCATCATCCCCACTGCTCTGGAAGGCGGCGAGAAGATCGATATCTTCGATGACAACGCTGGCACCTTCTTCAAGAACAGCAAGTACTGCTACGATCTGACCGAGATGGCCGCTGCTGCCAAGTACGAGGAGCAAAGCTTCAAGTGCTTTAACGATCAGGCCATCGAAAACGCAGGCTTCCTCTGCTGCATCACCGAGCAGCCTCAGGTGGGTGGCGTCTACTACAATAAGGACATCTTTGATGCCTGTGGCATTACCGAAGTTCCCGCTACCTGGGACGACTTTCTGAATGCCTGCCAGATCATGGTTGACAACGGCTATGAACCTCTGGCCCTGGACAGCGCTTACATCGACCTGAACTTCGGCTATCAGCTGGATAGAGTCATTGGCAGAGAAAAGACCGCTGAGCTGGCTGCTAACGGCGGCTGGAGCGAAAACGAGGGCGTTATCCTGGCTGCCAATCAGGTCATTGACTTCGTAAACCGTGGCTTCTTGGCGGACGGTGCACCGGATGAGTGGCCCTCCAGCCAGAATAAGATCGGCCTGACCGGTAAGGTTGCCATGATCGTTGGCGCAAACTATATTCCCGGCGAAGTCAACAACAACACCGGTGCCGACATCAACTGGGGCATGTTCAACTTCCCCACTTATGAGGGTGGTTCCTCCAATGCTTACGCAGGCGCAGGTTCTATCGGCATCACGTCTTATTGCGAGCATCCTCAGGAAGCCTTCGACTTCATCATGTTCCTGACCAGCGGTGAATTTGACCAGAAGATGGCAGATACCGCCCAGCAGATCCCTGCTGACCCCAGAAACACTGCTCCTGCCATTATGAGCGGCAGCATCGAGGCTCTGAATGCCACTTCCAATCCTCTTGATTGGGGCATGGGCATTTATGAGAGCGGCGACCTTGCCGCAGCACTGAAAGAGGTCATGGTAAAGCTCTACGAAGGCGGTTTTGCCACCGGCGAAGAGTTTGCCGCTGCAATGGATGCTCTTTATTAAAAAATAGCTATGGGATGGGGGTGGCACCACAATCGGTGCCACCCCATTTTCATACGGCGTAATGCTTTCTGTGTGAAAACAACTATAGATACAGAGAAAGCATCCATCATCATAAAATGGAGGAGAGAACTGCCCAATGAAGAAAAACAAGTTCGTTATTTTCTGCTTTGTATTTCCCAGTGCGGTGGCCCTGCTGCTCACGTATCTGTATCCGGTCTGCAGGACACTGGCTATGAGCCTGTTTCAAATGGACAGCGTTACCGCTAACGTCTCGACATGGCGCTTTGTGGGATTTGAGAACTTTGCAGGATTGTTCGGCAGCAAGGTGTTCCGGCGTGCCTTGCTGAATGTGCTGAAGATCTGGCTAGTTGGTGGTGTGATTACCCTGTCTCTTTCCCTGCTATTTGCTGTGATCCTGACCAGCGGCATTCGGTTTAAGAAATTCTTCCGTGCTGCCATTTATCTTCCTAATATTATCAGTGCCGTGGCTTTGTCCACCATGTGGATCCAATATGTGTATAACCGGGATTTTGGCCTTCTGAACCAAATCATTGGTCTGTTCGGAGGCAAGGCTGTGAAATGGCTGGGTGCGGATATGAAATTCTGGTCCATGTTGGCTGCGTTTATTTTTGGCGCAGTAGGCTACTATATGCTGATTTTCATCAGCGGCATCGAGCAAATTCCTCATGACCTGTATGAGGCAGCTACCATTGACGGTGCGGGCAAGGTGGAGCAGTTCAAGAGCATTACCATGCCCCTTTTGAAAAAGATTGTGAAAACCAGCATCACCTTCTGGACGATCAACGCTGCGGGCTTCTTCCTCTGGACGAAGATGTTCTCTCCCATATCCAGCGAAACCTCTACGATCGTTCCTGTTTCCTATTTGTATGACATCGTATTTGGGGTTGCGAACAGCAATACCCCGGGAGATCCGGCTGCAGGCGCCGCAATCGGCGTTCTTCTGGCCCTGGTCATTTTAGGCACCTACTTGATAATGAACAGAGTCTTTAAGGATGAAGAATTGGAATTTTGAGGGGGGAGAAAAATGACAAAGGACAATGTGAATATCAAGCGAAGAAGCAGCTGGAAAAAAGAAATGGCTCTGTTGCCGGGGTATATCATTGTAATTCTGTGGATTCTCTTTACTGCCGTGGTTCTCGCATGGATCTTGGGGGCCAGCCTGTCCACATCCAGAGAGATCTTCTCTGGACAGGTTTTCAAGTTTGAAACCGGCTTCCATTTTGAGAATTATGCCAGCGCATGGAAGGCACAGAATGTATCTCTGTTTTTTAAGAACTCCCTGATTTATGCCACCGTTTCCTGTGTGGCTGTGATCATTATTGCGGCACCCGCTGCCTATGCCTTATCCAGATATGATTTTAAGGGGAACCGGCTGCTGCGATATGGTATGCTCCTTGCCATGAGTATACCGGCCATTATGATCATTCTGCCCCTGTACTCTGTAACGATCAAGTTGGGGATTCGGGGAAGAATCCTGCTGATTATCCTCTATACCTTTACAAGCGTACCTTACACCACCGTGTATTTGTTGAATTTCTTCGCCACCCTATCCAAAACCTACGAGGAAGCTGCTGCCATTGATGGATGCTCCATGTTCAGAACCTTCTGGAAGATCATGTTCCCGCTAATTCAGCCGGCCTTGATCACCGTCACCATTTTCAATTTCCTGAATGTGTGGAACGAATTCTTCCTGGCCATGATCTTCGCAAGCTCTGAGAAATATGCGCCCGTGGGCATCGGCCTGCTGAATATCGTCAATGCCATGAAGTATACCGGAAACTACGGTGGATTGTTCGCCGCAGTTGTGATTGTGTTCATGCCTACCTTCCTGCTGTATATCTTCATGTCCGAGAAGATCATTGCTGGTGTTACAGGCGGCGGCGTAAAGGGATGATCCAAACCACAATCCCATTTGGGCAGATGATTGAATCGAATCACGAAATAACGCTATGCAAGAAAAGGAGCATACAATGGACGTGCAAAAAAGAACCGGCCGAGTCACCATTCCCACGAACCTGGACATCGTGCCGGAAACCATTGACATTCTGCACCGCTGGGGTGCGGACGCCATCCGTGACTGCGACGGCACCGAATTTCCGGCGAAGCTGACGGAAACAGGCGCAAAAATCTACTCCACCTACTATACCACCCGGAAGGACAATGCCTGGGCAAAGGCTAACCCTGACGAGGTACAGCAGTGCTACATTATGACGGGCTTCCATACTGCCACCGGCGGGGCGCTGGCCATCCCCCTCATGAAGGGCATCAGCCCGGAGCTGATGCAGGTCAACACCCGGGACGACTGTAAGCGCTGGTGGGAGGTGGTGGACAGAACCACCGGAAATGTGGTGTCCCCTGAGGACTGGCGCTATGAGGAAGAAACCGGCTGTGTGGTGATGGAAGCGCCTCAGGCATTTCATGAGTACACCGTTAGCTTTCTGGCGTACCTGATCTGGGATCCGGTGCACATGTACAACGCTGTGGTGAACGACTGGAAGGATTTTGAGCATCAGATCACCTTCGATGTGCGTCAGCCCAAAACCCACGCATTTACCATGGAGCGGCTGCGCAAATTCATTCAGGAGCATCCCTATGTGAACGTTATCCGCTACACCACTTTCTTCCACCAGTTTACCCTGGTGTTTGACGAGCTGAAACGGGAAAAATACGTGGACTGGTACGGCTATTCCGCGTCGGTGAGCCCCTATATCCTGGAGCAGTTCGAGAAGGAAGTGGGCTACCCTTTCCGCCCGGAGTATATTATCGATCAGGGCTACTATAATAACCAGTACCGTGTGCCCAGCAAGGAATTTAAGGACTTCCAAGCCTTCCAGCGCCGGGAGGTGGCGAAGCTGGCGAAGGAAATGGTGGACATCACCCATGAAATGGGCTGTGAAGCCATGATGTTCCTGGGTGACCACTGGATCGGCACAGAGCCCTTTATGCCGGAGTTTGCGTCCATCGGTTTGGACGCGGTGGTGGGCAGCGTGGGCAACGGCTCTACTTTGCGGCTGATCTCTGACATTCCCGGAGTTAAATACACCGAAGGCCGGTTCCTGCCCTATTTCTTCCCCGATACCTTCCACGAAGGCGGGGACCCTGTGGGAGAAGCCAAGGAGAACTGGGTCACTGCCCGGCGGGCCATTTTGCGCAAGCCGGTGGATCGCATCGGCTACGGCGGATACCTGAAGCTGGCGCTGGACTTCCCGGAGTTTGTGGACTATATTGAAAGCGTCTGCAAGGAGTTCCGGGAGCTGTACGAAAATGCCAAGGGCACCACCCCCTTCTGCTTCAAGACCGTGGCGGTGCTCAATAGCTGGGGTAAGATGCGCTCCTGGGGCTGCCACATGGTGCACCATGCCCTTTATCAGAAGCAGAACTACAGCTACGCCGGGATCATTGAGGCTCTGTCCGGCGCCCCCTTTGATGTGCGTTTTATCAGCTTTGACGATATTAAGGCGGATGCCCATATTCTGGACGGCATTGACGTGATCATCAACGTAGGCGACGGCGACACCGCCCATACCGGCGGCGCTGTGTGGGAGGATGGGGACATTGTGTCCGCCATTCGGCGCTTCATCTGGAACGGCGGCGGTTTCATCGGCGTAGGAGAGCCTGGGGGACACCAATATCAGGGTCACTATTTCCAGCTTGCCACGGCTATGGGCGTGGAAAAAGAGACGGGCTTTACCTTAAACTACGATAAGTACAACTGGGAGGAGCATCCGGATCACTTTATTCTGGAGGACTGCACCAAGCCGGTGGACTTCGGCGAGGGCAAGAAGAACATCTACGCTTACGAGGGTACGGAGATCCTGGTGCAGCGGGACAAAGAGGTACAGATGGCTGTCCACGAATTTGGACAGGGCAGGACGGTGTACCTCAGCGGTCTTCCCTACAGCTTCGAAAACAGCCGCATTCTCTACCGCTCTATTCTGTGGAGCGCCCACGGGGAAGAGAATCTGCACACTTGGTTCTCGGAGAATTTTAACGTGGAAGTTCACGCCTATGTGAAAAACGGCAAATCCTGTGTGGTCAACAACACCTACGAGCCGCAAGACACCACCATTTACCGGGGGGACGGCAGCAGCTTCCCGCTGCATCTGGACGCCAACGAGATCCGGTGGTATCAAATCTAAACACGGGTGCGTCTGCCATGAGGATCTGCCTTCCCTGGCTCGGAATGGGTTCTGATGCTGACGGCAGAAGAGGAAATATAAAACGAGGTGGCGTATGATGGAAAGCTTGACTTTTACAAAAATAGCGATTCCCTGCGCCCAGTTGGGCGGGGAAAGCTGCCTGCCGGACATTATGGGAGACTTCAACGTTCAAAACCGGACGGAATTTCGGCTGGATGAGGACGATGAAATTTACGAAGCCTATGGTCAGCGGGACAATGGCTATCCCTACCGCAGGCAGGATCAGTATGTCCGGGCGCTGGCTGATCGGCAGGTGGATGCCGCCGTGCTGGAAAACCAGTTTTTGCGGGCGGAGTTCCTGCCGGGATACGGCGGGCGGCTGTGGCGGCTATACGATAAGGTTCATGGCAGAGACCTGCTGTATACCAACGACTGTCTGCGTGCCTCCAATCTGGCGGTGCGCAACGCCTGGTTTTCCGGCGGCGTGGAGTGGAACTGCGGTGTCATCGGGCATACTCCCTTTACCATGGATCGGATCTTTGCCGCCCGGCTGGAAAAGGATCATACGCAGGTGCTGCGGATGTACGCCTATGAGCGGATCCGTGGTGTGGTCTACCAGATGGATTTCTGGCTGGACAGCAAGATGCCTGCTCTGAACTGCCATATGAGCATTGCCAACCAGACAAGAGATGTGCTTCCCATGTACTGGTGGAGCAACATCGCCTCCCCGGTCTATCCAGGCGGGCGGCTGCTGGTTCCGGCGGGAAAGGCATACAGCCATCGAGGCAGCGCTGTGGTGAAGGTGGACATCCCCCAGCCGGAGCCGGGGCTGAATATCTCCCACTATGAGGACATCCCCACCCAGCGGGACTATTTCTTCTGCCTGGACGCAGACGCGCCCCGATGGATCGCCAATGTGGATGCCCGGGGCAGGGGTCTGCTGCACACCTCCAGTCGGCGGCTGCAAAGCCGGAAGCTGTTCACTTGGGGCTATACGGATGGTGCCCAGCGCTGGCAGGAATTTTTGACGAAAAATGCCGGACCATATCTGGAAATCCAGGCGGGGCTTGGCAAGACCCAGTATGGCTGCATCCCCATGGCGCCAAACACCACATGGGAGTGGAGTGAGCGGTACGAGCCTCTGGAGCTGGAGGAAAGAGCCCTGGAGTTGCCCTTTGAGGAAGCCTGTCGTGGGGTGAGCCGGCATGTGGTGTGCTCTGACGCAATTTCTGAGGCGGAGCGCTTTGGTCATGAGATCCTGCGGGAAAAATCGGAACGGATGATTTCCGGAAGTGGAGACGCTGCACTGGAAAGCCTGCTCCGCCAGCGTCATGGTCTGCCGCCTCTGCGCCCCCATCTGGATTTTGCCAGTGAGGATACCAGGCAGGAACCCTGGCGGGAATTTCTGCGCACCGGTGTGCTGCCCCAGCCGGAGGAAAGCCCAGCGTATGACCTGACGGGGGCGCTGTGGCTGAAGGAGATCCGGGAAGCGGTGAAGCGGGAGCCTCAAAATGGCTTCGGCTGGTACTGTCTGTCCCTTCTGGAAAACGAAGGAGGCAGGGAGGATTTGGCGAAAAGGGCCATTGCCCGGGCAATCAAGCTGTGGCCTGCACCCTGTGTCCGCTACACGGCGGCGGTCTATGCCCTCCGGGATGGGAAACCAAAGGCTGCCTGCGCCCAGCTGCGGCAGGGCTTTGTGGGTACGGATCTGGGCTATGTGAAGGCGGGCTTAGAGCTTTATGCCGCCTGCGGGGCGTGGAACGCCATATTAAGGCAGATCGGGCAGATGCCGGAAAGCATACAGCGCAACAGCCGGGTACGCTTTTACAAGGCCCGGGCCCTTCACGAGCTGGGCAAGGACGCAGATGCCATGGAGGAACTGGAAGCGGACGGCGGGCTGGAGCTGGAGGATATTCGGGAGTGCGATACCACCGTTGGGATTCTGTGGCACGATGTCCAGGAGAAGCTGACGGGAAAATCTCAGCCCATTCCCCACTTTTTTAACTTCAACACTGTGCAGCTGTATGAAGACAAAGGCAGTCAGTAGAAGCAGCTGACAAAGCCCGCCGATTTGTGACGATTGGCGGGCTTTGTCCTCCTCTTCAAGGGGCTTCTTGTTTATAGCGAAGCGGAGCATTGGAATGGAGCTGCATCACCAGGGGGGAGCTAAAGGTATATCAAACCCGCCGCAGCGGCGTTACTCCTCATCCTCGTCGTATTCCGCTTTACACTAGGTGCCTTTGAAGAAGCCTTCCATAGGATACCCGGCCATAACAAAAGGCGCAGAAGAAATACTTCTACTGCGCCATATTGTCAATTGGGTCATTTCTGAAACAACCTACTGAATTTCGGTCATCTCCATTTTGAAGCAACCTTCTTCGAATGCTCTTTAACAGGAAGGAATGGAGATCATTCCGAAGCCCTGAAGACTGTTTACTGAGAGATTCGTGTAATAACTGTTTCTCAGATTGTAGGACAGCGTTTCTGTGCCGCTGGCTGGCTCAATAATGAGTTTCCCCTCGCTGATTTTGACCTTACATCCAAAGCTCAGGAACAATCCATCCTCATCTTCATATAGAAATGCTTTCTTCAAAACGGTTTCTTCCATACACTTAAAGATCTCATGAACATCATTGTCGCAGCAGCCACCTTGGTTATCTACATCCACAGATCTGCCGTTCTCGTAGATCAATGGGCAGAATTCATAGCCACCGGTCACTTTCTGTGCGCCGGTGCGATACCAGCCAGAGATCATGTCAACATACTGCTCGGTTAATTCCCGCACCTCATATTTTCCTCTGTAAGCTTTCTCTTCGGTATCTACAAAAGAGTAACCGTCCGTAACCTCTTTTTCCGGATCCGGCACAAATGTCAGTGCACGGATATAGGGCTGGCCACAGAAGGCCCAGCGCAGGTTGTCGTTATCGTCGATCAGCTGAACGCAGCTGCCCATGAGATTCATTAGATTCAGCAGATAGGATTTCTTCCCTGTAAGCAGATACAGATAATAGTAGGCATAGCCTGTCCAGCCTGTCCAGCCATGGGGACTGTTCATCATGTTGGCCCGAATCATCACATCATACTGGGATTCCCAGTAGCGCAGAGAGCCGCCGTTCATTCTGCAGTCCGGAATCAACTGTTGCTCCAGACAGGAATGTAACTTCATCATATATTCCGTAGCGGCAATGTAGGGCATTCTTTCTTCCTCCGGAAGCATCAGGGCAAGCATGCCAATCTGTAGTGCAGAACAGGCAAGCATGCCGTCCTCCAATGTCATCTCCCCTTCTGTTTCGATGTTGTCCAAATTGGCCACCAGCTCATCCACTGCCCTTTTTGCGGAATCAAAATGCCTCTTTGCTCTTTCATTCCACTCCTCTGACCCTTGCGCCTGCTCAGCCTGTACCAGTTCCAGCATGGATTTGGCAATGTAGACTACACAAGTGTAATGCGTTGCTCCGTTTCGGTAGGCACCTGAAGTATCCTGTGTCCTCATTAGGAAATCGCCTAACCGGGAAGCCCGCTCCAGATAACAGATCTGATGCAGAGGATCTGCCTCGTACATGTCCACCAAAAGGCTCACCATACAGGATGTGTTTTGGATACGATTAGGGATGACAATAGGTTCGCATTTATCAAAGTCGAACATATAGGGCATGGTTTCTTCAAAAGCTTCATAGGCTTTGGAGCCGATAGTTTCATCGTGAGTATGCTTATAGTCCAAGAAGCATGAGAAGAATCCATAGAAGCTCTCTGTATGGGTTGTTGCCTTGGGTGGCTTGGACAGGGCGTTGCGCGCGGCTGCCTTCAGATAGTGATCCCAGCTTTTTCTTACATAGAAAACGGCTTCACACTCTTTTCCATTATCCGCTTTCACTGACAGCCGGTAGAGACCAAAGTCGGTAAGCGGCCCATCGGTCCTGTCCAAAATGGAACCATCCGGCAAGATCAGGGTCTGCGTGGCATTTCCCTCGTACAAAACTGTTGTTTTCAGGTCTTCTCCGGGCTCCAGCGTATATTTGTCTGCGTCCACCACAGGAACATCTGCAACCCTGCTGATGGCCGCCTTGATATCGCACTTTTTTTCCACAGGGATGAAATAAATCTTGTTGGTATATACACTGCCTTTCTTCAGTTTTTTCAGATTCTGAGGATGTCTGGCAGGAAGCACCGTGTCCTGGAAAAACAGGATATCCGTACCCAGAATTCTGTGTCCACACTCCTCTTCCGACAGCATATTATATCGGATATCGTAGGAAGCCACCGGTCCTTCGGTGGCAATGGCCAGCGCATTTTCCGCGGTATTCATATAGTAACCCCACAAATGGGTCTTCTCGCAGCGGAGCAGGGTTGGGAAGAATTTATCATTCCACTGAGGATAGCTTTCCATATAAGAATCCACACCAGTACGAAAGCCAATTCTCTCCACATTCGCCTCGCCCCTGTTTTCCACCTTTATGCACAGCTCCAGGTGATCCTGTTTCTGGAGATAAGAAAGGAAAAAATGCAGTTCTTCCAGTTTCCCTGCAAAGCCATCCTCTGTGGGCAGCAGTTCTACATCTTTCTGTTCTCCGTCCTGTTCCACATAAAAACCGTAACGCTCCGCCAAAAAGGGCACAGAAAAGCTACCACAGTCAAGGTGGGACAGTTTTTCATTGTTTAGAAATTCTACCTTCATAATTACTTCGTTCCTTCACTTTTCATTATTATGATTAATGTATTTTATACCAGACAGATGGGGAGACTGAACGTTTCAAAAGGATCAATGACCGTATGCTTGCCACGGTGAACTCCACTAAAATCCTGATCCACGTAGATGAAAGAGCCGTCACGGTTTTCAAAAGCCTGATCTGGCTGGAAGGCGTTCACCAAGGTGGCGGTTGTGATCATATCCGCACCAAGTATATCCGTCAGGCTAAACCAAGTATTTTTCAGGATAACAGCCCTTTTTTCGTCAACTCCTTAAAAGCTTCTTCTGCTGTAAGTATAGCACACTGTTTTCAAAAAGTCTATTATTCGTTCGATGTACTTTCGGGTTCCCGAAAATCCAAGTCCCTTAAAAACACTGAATAGTTTACTTATGATAACATTTTTTGCAAGAAAGAAAAGATCCTTCTTGGGGAACTTGATTCCAGCAATTCCCCGGATATATGATGAAAACGGGAAATCTCCCAAACGTACAACACATAATATCCCCAGGACTTTCATCTTCTTATTGGATGATGTCTTGGGGATTTTGCATTATTGACGTTTTGAAATGAGTGTCCACAAACCACTTCCCATTTGTGGGTACTCATTTCAAAACGGGCTGGGATTCCAAAGGGATGGCAATTCCTTTGGC
>JBJDYH010000180.1:0-2745 GCA_051867135.1 Faecousia sp.
GCCGCTTCTTCTTTCAGGCGTTTTTTGATATATGCCCGCTCCTGATCGGAATAACTCTTTGGCAACTCTCCCACCTCCTTTTGACTAAACTTGTTTATATGGTCAGTATAGCATGGATTGATGCCAAAGTCAACGCGATTGGACTGCCCGATAAATCAGAATTTATCTGTAATCATCTATCAATAGAGCTCTGCATGGCGAGCCATCTGCGCCTGCCAAATTTAAAGGTGCGGCATTCAAAAAATAAATTCCTTCCGGAACCATCGCCAAACGAATCCCCTCAAGCAAAATGACACCGGCAGACAATAGCACAAGATGCACTGCCATTGGCGCGTTTTGTGGCCCGACTGTCTGTGGCTCGTTACCCAAAAGTAGAATATTTGAAGACGCAAACACTTTTGCCGCCTCTAATGATACCTCTGCATCTCCCTTTATCAGAATTCTCTTTGCCGATTCCGTATTCTGCGTTTTCGCTTTTTCAATTATTTTCAAAGCATCGTCTTCGGTAACGACCCCGCAGTGCTCCGCCACATAAGCCATTCCTACAAAGGAGTCTAAGGATAACTCATCCACAGCCTTACCATTTTTCATAAAATGGCGTGGTGCATCTATATGCGTACCATTGTGGGTGCACATACTCAATGAAGTTAAATTATACAGCTCTCCTTTTTCCATTGAATTAAGCACCTTTTTCTCCGGCATCGGATCGCCGGGATACACCTTGCAGTGAAAGACTTCTTGAGAAATATCGTAGATATTCATTATTATGACCATTCCTTTCGCGGTAACCGCTTGAAAGCTTTACCCCTCAAACTTCTTTCTCTGTCAAATTTCGATTTTGTCGGATTCATCAGATCAAAAATGTGGAGTTTCTTGCAGCAGACACGATTGGTGCAATCACCAAAGAGGGGTATCGTTTATCCCTTCAGATTATTTAGCGCCTCCGGGTTATCTGCGAGAATCATACCAACAGTCCGGCATTTTTCCAGTTCCCCGCAGTCACCGCAGGTTTGGGCGCCTTTTTTCAGCGCGCACTGGCGGATCTGGCAAAGGCTGTTGCAGAACACCGTTTTGATTCCCTCCGCACGACAGCCCTGGCAATTGATATGTTCCGGCAGAATCGGCGCATGATTTAACTCAGCCCATGCTTTCGCGGTTTTTTCCCGCAATGCTTGGTCGTCTCGCACCGTTGCGATATACGCGTCACATTTCTCACAGTCCAGTCCGCAGTATGCAATCATTTTCTTCATGGTTATGTAACTCCTCAAATTCCGTTTAATCCTTTGCGCCGCCCCAGATAGCGGAAAACCCGATGCTGATACGCCAAATATTCTTCACCGAATGTAGCGGTCAGATAGCGTTCCTCCTGCAGGATCTGCAGGTGTAGCATGACGATTGCAAAAACAGTGAACATCCCTGTCAGCAAGTTGCAGTACATGAGCAGCACGCCGATATATTGCAAATCAAAGCCCAGAAAAGCCGGATTGCGACTATAAGCGTAAATACCGTCAGTTACGAGTTCTGTTTTGTCTTTGACCGGGATACCGGCGCGCCAGCTATCTTTCATGCAGATAACAGAAATCAAAAAAATCAAGTCGCCGATCATCCCTACACAAAACCCGGTAAAGCGGGCGTTTGCGCTCAGATGGCCCCAGCCAAATGCGATGGACAGCAGCTGCGCGGGGATGATCCCCACGGTGGCAATCCCCATCAAGGTTTCAACCGTATGGGTTTGTATGTCCCTTCTGCGCCCGATCTGCATGGTCTGGATACCGCGGCGCTTCTGTATCCACTGTTTGGCGAGATAAATGCCGTTAAACACTGCCAGGACAAACAATGCCAGTATGCGGTAGGGAATGGATTCTTCCAGTGGGAAGTTCATATGTAAATACTCCTTTTCTATTCCCCGGACTGGGAAACTATAATAAGGTCTGCCATTCTTTTCGTGTAATGGCATAAACAACAGTCTGTTCACCTTCATTGTCGGTGAATTCATCTACAAGCCGCATTCCGTTGGCTCGGGCAGTAGCAGAGGACGCAATATTGAATTTTTTCATATAGGAATACACCCGGTTGAATGGAGTATTCTCAAATGCCCAGTCCCGGCATGCCCGGGCAGCTTCCTTGGCATAGCCCTGCCGCTGATGCGCTTTTGCGATATGATAGCCGATCTCGGGCTTGATACTTCCGTTGATACTCTGCATGGTCAGCCCACAGTCGCCGATCACCTCACCGCTTTCCTTCAACACAACTGCCCAAAGCCCAAATCCGTCTTTCTGGTATCGCTCCATATTTCGCACGATCCAACGCTCTACCCGGCCTGCGTCGAAGGTATACGGATAATGCTGCATGATATCGGAATCCGCAAGAACCGCATAAAGCGCTTCAAAATCGTCGGGCGATAATTCCCGCAGCATCAGGCGTTTTGTTTCGATAATTGATTTCATTACGCAGTCCCCCTAATCCGCATTTGTAAGGTTCAAAAAATCTTGCGCCATTATCCGAACACTACCGCTCACAGAATCCCTGTAATCATCATGGTTGATACGATATCAGCCGCTTCGTATTCGTTATGCTCGATGGGCTTGCAGATCGGCACCCAGATACCGCACTCGTAATCAGGGCTTTGCATATCACCGGGGGAGTAGACCTCCAGCATGGCGTTTCCGTTGCCCATAAATTTCTGCCCCTCGGTGGGATACCACTCCTGCCAGACCCGGGTGTTCAGCTCCTGCAGGGAGCCGG
>JBJDYH010000181.1:0-2743 GCA_051867135.1 Faecousia sp.
TATAATATGCTTGATTTTGTGCCCATTTACGAAAACAATGGTGCGCGACTCAGAAAAGAAGATTTAAATCAAGAGGTAACAACACTGCTGATTCCAGACCATTTGAAGGAAAATACTAAAAATATTTTGCATAGTTTTTATAACGGCCAATCTTTTGAGGTTCGTTTTATTCAAAGTAATCAGGAGCATTTTGACATACTTGACCCAATCCGAATGGTTTTGAATGCAGTGTATATGCTCACGCCTGTAGAAAATAATATTTATTATACAAATGGCGAAGTACTATTTGATGAAAAAGCCGTTACAGTTGTTGAACAAAAAATGGCTGACTATGGATTTGACCAGGGCACAATATCATTGACGAAGCTTTCTGTGGAATATGAGAAAACAGCGGACGAATTGAAACTGGCCTTCATTTGTGATGGATTATTGTGGGTCATGGATGCGGTTTGTTTCTTTACAATAGCCATTTCCGGGGGAGTTGCTTTTTACAGATTCCACAAAAGAAAGCTGTGTAGGTAAGGTGTAATTCTGAAATCAGTCTAAAGATTATATCTGTTTGGCCGTTATAGAAAAGCTACCTTATTGATGCTGTGTGTGGGGCTCCTGTTTCTGATCACTACGGCAAATTCCTACGGGGTCCTGCGGCAGGAATTGGATACCCCTATGTTCTTCCTGGAACGGTTACCGGACAGGTGGATTTAGAGAAGTACCTGGAAATCCCTTCTGTGGAAGCGGCCACCCCGGTGCTATCCTTCGAATCCAAGCTGACCGCCAAAGATGCTGCCCTGTCCGGAACTGTAACGGCAGTGTTGGCGGATTATCTGGATTTGTCTTTCACCCAAGGCGGCCCATTCCCCAATGACACCAATATGCCCTTCGTGGTGTTAAACGAGTATGCCTCGAAGAATTTCCTTACGGAGAGTAAGAGTAAGGTCACCCTGGCCGTCAATGATACTTTGACCATGACGATTGAGGGAGAAGAACAGTCCGCCATTCTCTGCGGAATCTTTGAGGATGGGCTGGAGCGGCCGGTGATCTATATGAGCTATACCCTTGCCGCACGGGTAATTCCCAAAGGGGACAGTATTGACCTTTTGTTCCGGCTGGGAAAAACGGAGGACTTGGAAAGCGGAGCCAAGGCGCTGAAAAAGCTGGGTGTATCCGTTTCCTATGATGAAGCACTGCCGGAGCGTTGGAGGCTGACAAAGCAGCAAACTTACCAGACCTTTCTGTCCGCGCTGGTTCTCCTGATTTGTTCCGCTGTCCAGATAGCGGGGCAACACAAGAGGGAGCAGAAAGAAGCTCTATCAGAGTGGCAGGCATTGGCACTCTGCGGTTCAGAAGAACGGCAACTGCGGTGGATATTTCCCTTGCGTACCTTCTTTGCGGACCTTTTCTGCCTGCTGATTGCCATGGCTGTGGCCGGAATCATGGGGGGTGTTTCCCTGATTGGGCTTCTCGCAGGAGGAGTTGGATGTGCAGTACATCTTGGGATAGTCACATCAAGCTTTTTTCTACATAGGAGGTGATCTGTGGAAATCGGGAAATGGTTTATACCCTAACTGGGTACGGCTACTCCATTCGTAGTTCAGGAGATTTTGCAATTGTAAATGATGGATGGGGAAATCGAGGTGTAGAAATTAATTTAGTGGGTTGCGACTATATTGTATGGTAAGGTTCATTGATTTTTCGATTCCTCTTATGCAATAAAGGGAAACCTTGCAAAATGCTAATCGATCAAAATCTAAAAAATCATTGACTGAAAATGACTTGTACTGTGGAGTTGTTATGAAAATAAGATATTCGTTGGTTTTATCTCTTTTATTGTTCTCAACACTTATTGCGTGTAGCACAGAAAAGAAACAGAATTATTTTATTGGAACGATTATTGAAATAACTGATAACTATTTTGTAATTGTTCCTGATAATGAGAAGCTGCTTAATGACAATTTAACTGGACAATTGCTGGTTCCCAAAGAAGTCGTTCGAGCACAAGAGATAAATTTTAGCCAAGGTGAACGAGTGCAGGTCGTATTTAATAAAATAACGAATTCTCAGGGTGATCCAAAAGTCGATATTGTTTATGCAATCTATAGAGAATCGGAATTACCATAATATACTATGTTTAAAGTATCAGCACTTGTTGGCGATGCAAAAATGTCGCACTATTCTTTTAATAGAGGGAGATCCACTTTGTAACAAACCTATAGTGCGTTTTCTGGCCGTACTATGAAAATGTGAGTCTTAATGGAGTGCTGCAGATGTGAATGTAGACATGGTGTGCTATACAAATTACACTAAAATGGAAAGCGGTCATTCTAAATACCGTTGAAGCAATTCGATGGGAGTATTTATGGATAGTTCTTCTGGAGGTATGCATTCCAAGAAAAAGAAACCCCGTCTTTTTGGATATCCAGCCCCTTATGTGGCAGAAAAACCCGCACGAAGGTATACGCAAATTCAGTGCTGGTTAGATTCCCCCTGTATTGCCTGAAATGCAAAAAAGAAATCCTATTGATGTCATGAACCTAAAAATGGTCGTAAGAAAATGGGCCCCATGTAAAATGCAGAGCCTGCTTCCCTTAAACCAAGGGAGGCAGGTTTTTTGTGCGCTCTTGAATTGCTACGCCATTCTGGCTCCTCAGGATAGTTAGCACGGACTGGCATACCGTGACTAGGGTGGCTGCGGCTTCCTCAGAGCAGTAGCAAGCAGGGTCCGGAGCTGATGGTGGACTAAGGA
>JBJDYH010000182.1:0-12078 GCA_051867135.1 Faecousia sp.
GGAGAACGCGCTTTCGCCAATGGCGGTCACGCCCTCGGGGATGGTAATGCTTTCCAGGCCGGTACATTCATAGAACGCGCCGTCGCCAATGGCGGTTACGCTGCCGTCCGCGGGGATTGTAGTGGCTTTGCAGCCCACAACCAGCGTTTTGGCCGCGGTATCTATTACGCAGTTGCCGTCGCTGTGATAAACAGGGTTCTCCGGGGCAACGGTAATGCTGGCAAGAGCGTCACAATAACCAAATGCACCCATTCCAATCCCGGTCACGCCGGCAGGGATGGTGATGCTTTCCAGGCTGCCGCAGCCATAGAACGCACCTTCGCCAATGGTGGTCAGACTCTCGGGGAGGGTAACGCTGCTCAGGCTTTGGCAGCCCTCGAACGCCCAGTCGCCGATGGTGGTTACGCTCTCGGGAACGGTAATGCCGGTCAGCTCGCCGCAGTAGGCAAAGGAACCTTCGCCAATGGCGGTTACGCTGCCGTCTGCAGGAATGGTACTGGTTTTGCAGCCCAGAATCAGCGTTTTGCTTTCGGTATGAATCAGGCAGTTTCCGTCGCTGTGATAAACAGGGTTCCCGTCCGCAACGGTAATGCTGCCGAGGCCGCCGCAGCCATAGAACGCCCATTCGCCAATGGCGGTTACGCCCTCGGGGATGGCAATGCTGCCCAGACCGGTGCAGAGTTCAAACGCACCCTCGCCAATGGATGTCAGGCTCTCGGGGAGGGTAACGCTTTTCATGCCGGTGCATTCATAGAACGCCCAGTCGCCAACGGTGGCCAAGCCCTCAGGCAGGGTGACGCTGTCCAGGCTGCCGCAATTAGCGAAAGCAGCATAGCCAATGGAGGTCAGGCTCTCGGGGAGGGTAACGCTGCTCAGATTGCCGTAGTCATTGAACGCCCAGTCGCCAACGGTGGTTACGCCCTCATCAATCACCAAGTCGGTGATGTATTCGCGGACAACATACCAAGGCGTATTGGAGTTCGATGTGAAATTTTCCATTGCGCCGGTGCCGGAGATGGTCAGCGTGCCGTCAAGAGTTAAAGCCCAGGTCAGATTCTCGCCGCAGGTGCCGGTAAGAAGGCCGCAGAGAGTACACATATTGCCTAATGCAGTGCTGGCAAACTGATGCCCGGCAGGGATTGTCTGCTGCTCCTCCAGAATGATGCCGCAGACGGAGCACTTCTTTCCGTCGGTCAAGCCGTCCTCGGTGCAGGTGGCAGGCTTGCCGGTGATGGTTTCCTCGGTATGTCCCGCGGGGATTTCCACATAGGTAGTATAGTCGCAGCGGGAGCAGGTATCGTAGGAAGCCCAGCCGGTTTCGGTACAGGTAGCTTCCTTGCCGTCATGGCTTGTGAGGTCATGCCCCAGAGTGGGGATTTCCGCATAGGTAGTATAGTCGCAGCGGGAGCAGGTATCGTAGGCTTCCCAGCCGACTTCCGTACAGGTAGCAGCCTTGGCCGCATGGCTTTCCAGGTCATGCCCCAGAGCCGGGATTTCCGCATAGGTGGTATAGTCACAGCGGGAGCAGGTGTCGTAGGCCTCCCAGCCAACTTCCGTACAGGTGGCAGCCTGCGCAGAATGGCTTATGAGGTCATGCCCCAGAGCGGGGATTTCCGCATAGGTAGTATAGTCGCAGCGGGAGCAGCTTTCGTAGGCCTCCCAGCCGACTTCCGTACAGGTGGCAGCCTGCGCATCGTGGTTTACTATATCATGCCCCAGAGCCGGGATTTCCGCATAAGTGGAATAGTCGCAGCGGGAGCAGGTGTCGTAGGCTTCCCAGCCGGCTTCCGTACAGGTAGCAGCCTTGGCATCATGGTGCTGGAGATCATGCCCCAGAGCGGAAATTTCCGCATAAGTAGTATAGTCGCAGCGGGAGCAGGTATCGTAGGCTTCCCAGCCGATTTCCGTGCAGGTGGCAGCCTTGGCAGCATGGCTTATGAGGTCATGTCCCAGAGCGGCTTCCCCATCCCGGGTTCCGGGATTGCCGCATACGGAGCAAACGCTGCTTTCTACGCCCTTTTCGGTACAGGTTGGCAAGGAAGTAACGGTCCATTCTCCCCAAGTATGCTCCGCACAGGGAGTATTCCATGTGAGGGTTCCGCTGTAATCGAGTCTCACTTCTTCCGTCCAGGTGGTATTGTCAGCCGGATAGTAAACGGTAGCCGTTACATTACGAAACGCATTATCGCCAATACTGGGTGCATTGCCCAGGAAGGTGATTCTGCTCAGGCCGGTGCAGCCAGAGAACGCATAGCCCATAATCTCGGTTACGCTCTTAGGGATGGTAATACCCGTCAGGCCGGTGCAGTCGTAAAATGCACCGATTCTAATGGTGGTTACGCCTTCGGGGATGGTGAAGCTTGTCAGGCCGGTGCATCCCTGGAACGCATAGTTGCCGATTACCTGCAAGCTCTGGGGGAGGGTGACGCTTGTCAGATTGGTGTACTTATAGAACATGTAATGGCCAATGCTGGTTGCGCCCTCTTCCACAACGAGTTTGGTGATCTGGCTTTTATAGGACGCCCAGGGAGCATTGTCCATTGTAGTCTGGGCCATTGCGCCGGTGCCGGAGATGGTCAGTGTGCCATCGTCGGTAAGCACCCAGGTCAAATTATTGCCGTTAAAGCCGCAGGTGCCGCCGATGATGCCGCAGACGGTACATACATTGTTCGCAAACTGATGCCCGGTGGCGGGAATCGTTGTCTGCTCTTCCAGAACAGCATCACAGGCGGAGCACTTCTTTCCGTCGGTCAAGCCGTTTTCGGTGCAGGTGGCAGCCTTGCCGGGGACGATTTGCTCGGTGTGGGCAACGGTAGGAAGTTCTGCATAAGTCGTATAGTCGCAGCGGGAGCAGGTATTGTAGGCTTCCCAGCCGATTTCCGTGCAGGTGGCAGCCTTGGCAGCATGGCTTATGAGGTCATGCCCCAGAGCGGAAATTTCCGCATAAGTAGTATAGTCGCAGCGGGAGCAGGTATCGTAGGCTTCCCAGCCGATTTCCGTGCAGGTGGCAGCCTTGGCAGCATGGCTTATGAGGTCATGCCCCAGAGCGGAAATTTCCGCATAAGTAGTATAGTCGCAGCGGGAGCAGGTGTCGTAGGCTTCCCAGCCGACGTCCGTACAGGTGGCAGCCTTGGCAGCATGGCTTATGAGGTCATGCCCCAGAGCTTCCGCATCCCGGGTTTCCACATTGCCGCAGACGGAGCAGGTGCGGCTCTCTATGCCCTTTCCGGTACAGGTTGGCTGGGTAGTTACTTCCCATTCGCCCCAGGTATGGGTAATACATCTCCAGGTGAGACTTCCGCCGTAGCTTTGCCGCACATCGGATGTCCATGCGGCGTTATCTCCGGGGAAGTAAGCGGTGGCTGTTACACCATGGAACACATCATCGCCAAAGGTGGGAACATTGCCTGTAAAGGTGATGCTTGTCAGGCCGGAGCAGCCATAGAACGCCTGATTTCGTACGGTGGTTACGCTCTTGGGGATCGTAATGTTTTTCAGACCGGTGCAGCCATAGAACGCATAGTTGCCGATTACCTGTAAGGTATCGGGAAGGGTGACGCTTGTCAGGTTGGTGCAGTGATAGAACGAGTAATGGCCAATGTTGGTTACGCCCTCTTCCACAACAACTTTGGTAATCTGACTGGCATAGGAAGCCCAGGGGGAATTGACGGAGTTTGTACCGTGGTTCATTGGGCCGGTGCCGGAGATGGTCAGCGTTCCCTCCGAAGTAAGCATCCAGGTAACATTAGTGCCGCAGGTGCCGCTGGCCACTTCCGTCGCGGCAAAAGCCGGCATCGGCACCATGGCCAGCACCATACACAGCACGACGATTGCGCTGATTGCTTTTTGGAAACCTTTCATAGTAAAACCTCCTGAATAAGATGGTGATTGCCCCAATGCCCTTGGGCGGGCATTTTGTAAATGAGCGATTACACTATGTATAATCATTATAGACATTCCCCCCGGAGAAGTCAAGGGAAATATCGTAACATTGCAAGCCTCAGACGGTTTATGGAACGCCCCGCTGCACCTAAATAACGAGCGTAGGGGCGAGCAATGCTCGTCCGCAAACCCAAAATCCGCCGCCGCAGCCTCGCTTATTGTAGGGCGGGGGCTTGCTCCCGCCGCAAACCCAAAATCCACCACCGCAGCCTCGCCTGTTGTAGGGCGTTTAGCTGCTCCCGCCGCAGACCCAGCGTCATAGGAAACGGCGGGAGCAGCTAAACGCCCTACGAAAAGGCACCCTACGGAGCGTTAAATTCCAATTTTTCCCTTTTCTGAGGAAAGCAGATAAGCACATAGAAGTTTCATTTCCGAAATCTTCTGGCGTAGCCGCACTTGCGGCATAGCTCCTCCCGGGCTTTTCCCTTTTGGAAGCCCTGAAAAATGGCTCTCGCTCTGGGGCTTGCCAAAATCTCCTCCATGGTCTGCCGGTGGAGATTCCCCAAAGGAATATCCCCCTCGTGGTCAAGGCAGCAGGGTACTACCGTGCCGTCGCAGAGAACGCCGATTTGGTCTTTCAGGCCGTAGCAGAAAACCGCCTCGCCCCCATCTTCGGCGGAAAGGTCAGGCCAGTCGAATTTGTCTCCATGCTCCAAATATACCCCCTCCGCCAAGCGCTGCCCATGGCGCGCATCGGCCCATTTCCCCGGGAACGCCTCATGGAGGGCGCGCAGAATTTCCTCGTTTTTGGCATCCTGCCCACCGCTGTTCCAAAGGCGGTAGCTGATGAAAGCTTTGCCCGCAGCCGCCTTGCCAAAATCCATGCACCCTTGCAGATACTCCCCGAAGGGCATAGTCAAATCGTTGGCTTCAAAGGCGTGCAACGATATGTTCACCTTATGCAGCGCCGGGGATGCCAGAAGCATATCCCGGTGTTTTCCAAGCAATGTGCCGTTGGTGGTTAAAATCACCCGAAAGCCCAAGCCCCCCGCAATGTCCAGAAATTCTTCCAGCCGCGGGTGGCACAAAGGCTCCCCCATGAGGTGAAAATAGAGGTAATCGGAATAGGGGCGGATTTTCTCTGCCAAAGAAGCAAACTCCGCCGCCGTCATGGCTTTCTTTTCCCGCTTCGTGCCGGGGCAAAAGCTGCATTTTAAGTTGCAAATATTGGAAATTTCCAGATAAATTTTCGCAAAACGCATATTCCCCACCTCTTTCTGCCATTAGTCTACCACAAGTGCTTCCCCGGTGCAAGAACACTTTACTTTCCCGCTTTCTCATGGTATAATAAAACAAAATTTCGTATCAGGCGGTGAATTTATGCGGCTTATCCATTGTGCAGACATCCATCTCGGCTCGGCCCTCACCTCCCGCTTTGGCAAGGACAAGGCATCTCTTCGCAAAGGGGAACTGCGCGCGGCGTTCAGCGCTATGGTAGACTATGCCCGGGAGGAGAAAATCCCTGTGATTTTGCTCTCCGGGGATGTGTTCGACAGCGACCGTCCCTCCAAAAAAGACAAGGAATTTTTCTACCAAGTGGTGAAAAACAATCCAACCATCGACTTTTTATACCTGCGGGGCAACCATGACCAGCGCAGCGCCTATGACCAAGCGCTTCCCAACCTGAAAACCTTTGGCTCTCGCTGGCAATGCTGCCGCTATGGAAGCCTTGCCGTTTGGGGTCTGGAAACGGACGCTGCCAACGAAAGCACCCTCTATTCCGGCCTGCAGGCGGATATTGGCTGCAAGAACATTGTCATGCTCCATGGGCAGATTTCCGACTCCCCCGGGCAGGGCCGCATTGTCCTTAGCCGCCTGCGGGAAAAGTACATCGATTATCTTGCCTTGGGCCATGTCCACAGCTACGCCACCGGAACGCTGGACAGCCGGGGTATTTGGTGCTATCCCGGCTGCTTGGAGGGCCGGGGCTATGACGAGATTGGAGAAAAGGGCTTCGTGGTCATCGACAGCGAAAACCTGACCGCTCCCACCTTTGTGCCCCATTCCCGGCGGGTCATCCGCCGTGTGGAAGTTGACCTCACCGGGTGCACTGACGCGTATCAGGCGCTGCGCCGGGTTCAGCAAGCGCTGCCGAAGGACGCGGAGAATCTTCTGCGGCTGGAGCTGGTGGGCGAGGTAAGCTGGGAAGCAGCCGACCTTCCCGGAGAAGTGTCTGCCCTTCTGGAGGGGCGCTATTTCCACCATTCCATCAAAAACCGCACCGTCCGTGCCTTTGATTTGGATGCCTATACCCAAGAAATCTCTCTGGCGGGAGAATTTGTCCGCCGGGTGCAGTCTTTGGAGGGCTTTGACCAGGAAGAACGCCGCCAGATCATGGATTTGGGGCTTCGCGCCCTTTCCGGGCGGGAGGTGGGCCGATGAAGCTGATAGCGTGTTACATTTCCGGCTTTGGTGCGTTGCGGGATCAGACCGTTACCTTTGAAAAGGATTTGACCCAGTTTTTCCGCAGCAACGGCGCCGGAAAGTCCACTTTGGCCGCCTTTCTCAAGGCCATGCTTTATGGGATGCCCTCCTACAAGGCAAACTCCAAGGGCTTTGAGGATCGCCGCCACTACCTCCCCTTTGACGGCGGCCCTTACGGCGGCAGCCTGACCCTTTCCTATGAGGGGGAAACCTACTGCATTACCCGCCGCTTTGATGCCAAAAGCGAGGGAAAGGACAGCTTGGTAGTCACCTGTCAGGGCGCTCCCACCTCCGCTTTGGGGAAAGTTCCCGGCAGAACGATTTTTCAGGTGGACAGCGACTCCTTTGAGCGCACCGCCTTTTTCACCGCCGACCCCGGAGAGCTGGGGGCGACCACCGGCATCGCCGGCCGTTTGCAAAGCTTTTTGGACAATGCGCCAGCGGCCCACGACTTTGCTTCCGCCTATTCCGCTTTGGAGGAGGCAGCCCGGAGCCTGCAAAGCAGCCGTGGGCAAAACGGGAAAATTGCCCGGCAGCAAATGCTGGTGCGGCGTTTGGAGCAGGATTTGCTCAGCCGCAATCAGCTTTCCGATGCCTTAGAAGAAAAGTACGCCGCCCGGGAAGCCTTGGAAAAGCAGATTGCAGACAGCCAGCGCTCTCTGGAAGAGAATCAGGCCGTGAAGCTTTCGCAGGAGCGCTGGCAGCGGTATCAGGGGCTTCAGGCAGATGCTCAGCGGAAGGCAAGCAAGGCTCAGCATTTGCAAAGCCTTTGCGGCGATCCCCGGCCTACCGATGGTCAGCGCCGGGCGCTGGAAGATTGCCGGGCTTCTATCATAGAAAGCCGGGCGGCTCTGAATTTTGACCTTTTCCCCGAAGAAAAGCGCCGGCGCCTTGCGGCTCTGCAAAGCAGCTACCCCAAGGGCATTCCCGCCCAAGAGGAGCTGGATGCGGCGGAAAAGCTCCAGCAAGCCTTGGATAACCCGCCCCCGCCCCCGGAAAAGCCCGGTAATTTGGGAAAAACCCTTCTGATTTTGGGCATTGTTTTGGCCCTCGGCGGCGCGGTTACGGCTGTTTTCAGCCTGATTGCGGGCATTGCTCTGCTGGCTGTGGGCATTGGTTTGGCCCTTTGCGGCTGGGTTCTGGGAAGCAAAGCAAAGAAAGCTTATCAGGCGGCGCTTCACCGTCAGGAAGCCCGGCGCAGCCGCCTCGAAGAGGAGCTTCAAGAGCTTCTTGCCCCCTACGGGCTGAACCGCTACAGCTCCCAGCTTCGCAGCCACGGATTTTATCTGGAAGACCTCACCAAAGAGCGCTTGCAGGCGCAGGAAAGATACCAGCAGCTTCAAAGCAAGCTGGATTCCTCTGCCTCTCAAGCTGCCGCCATTTTCCAAAGCTGCGGCCTTACCCTGTCTCAAGACCCCGAGGGGGATATTCAGACCCTGTGTAACAATCTGGATGCCCTTGTGCCAATGCTTGCCGATGCACGGCAGGCGGAGCTTGCCGCGGAAGGCTACCGCCGGGAAAATAATCTTTTCGGGCAAATGCCTGTCCTGACTGCCGACCCCGCCGCTTTGAGCCGGGAGCTGAACACCCGGCGACAGCAGCTCGCTGCGCTGGAGCGGGAGATTGCGGAGGATGAGTACCGGCTGGAAGACCTGTCCGACTGCCATGTGCAGTTGGAGGAAGCCCGGGAGCAGGAGGGGCTGCTGCGCAGGCAGTACCGCTTGCTGACCGCCGCCAGAGATTGCCTTGCCGATGCGGAGCAGTCTTTGAAAGCCAAGCATATCGACCCGGTGCGCAGCCGCTTTGATTTTTATGCCGATGCCTTGGAGGACGCTCTGGGTGAGCGTGTGGGGCTGGATAAGAATTTCGGCCTGTATCTGCAGGAAAAGGGTGGCCAGTATTCTAACCTCCATTGGAGCGCCGGACAGCGGGCGGTAGTCGCCCTGTGTCTGCGCCTTGCCCTGCTGGATAACCTCTACCCCGGAGACAAGCCCCCCATCATTCTGGACGACCCCTTCGTATTTTTAGATGGCGAGCATCTGGAAAAGGCCAAAGGGCTGGTCACATCCCTTTCTAAGCAATGGCAAATCCTCTACTTTACCTGCCATGAAAGCCGAATGATCTGTAACACCAATTCCTAAATGCGTACCGGCATTCCTCACCGAACCCTCAAATTGGAATTTGACGGTGGTTCAAACGGAGTACGGCTATATATCGTAGGGGCGAGCATTGCTCGTCCGGCTCTCCCTATGGGAGAGCTGTCAGCTATGCTGACTGAGAGGGCAACCACACCTTGTTTTCTGCGGAGGTAGGTTTTAGGTTTCGGGCCGGTCAAGACCGGCCCCTACAACGGTGCGGTTATGCACCAACCCCTTGTAGGGGCGGGTCTTGACCCGCCCGTTTGGTGCGGATGTGGATTTTAGGTTACGGACGAGCAATGCTCGCCCCTACATTCACAAAACGCAAATCCTCATCAAATTCCGGTTCATCGTCCTGAAGATGAAAACCGTTTTGGGGAATTCTGAATAAAATTGATATTTCCACTACTAAAATTCGACAAACTATGATATAATCCTCCTACAGATTACCGTAGGAGGATTTTTTATGAGCATCCTTGTTATCGGCGCATCCTTTGTAGATATCAAAGGCTTCCCGGATGGCAGCTATATCCCCACCGGGCGCAATGCAGGCCGGGTGGAGTATATCCACGGCGGCGTTGCCCGGAATGTGGTGGAAGACATTGCCAACGCCGAGCTGCGGCCTACCTTCCTGAGTATTGTAGACGATACCCCGCTGGGTACTGCCGTGCTGCAAAAGCTGAAAAATCACAAGGTAAATACCGACTATATGCTCACTCTGCCTGACGGCATGGGCACATGGCTGGCGGTATTCGATAAGACCGGGGATGTGGCAGGTTCTATCTCCAAGCGCCCCAATATGCTCCCTCTGCTGGGCCTGCTGGAAGAAAAGGGCGACGAAATCTTCTCCAAAGCAGACTCCGTTGTGCTGGAAGTGGATATGGACAAGGTGATCGTCAAAAAGATATTTGAGCTGGTCAAGCGCCACGGCCTGAAGATTTTTGCGCTGGTATCCAATATGAGCATCGCCATAGAGCGCCGGGACTTTTTAATGGAGTTTGACTGCTTCATCTGCAACCAGCAGGAGGCGGGAATGCTCTTTTTGGACGATTATTCCGGCAAAACCCCCGCAGAAATGGAAGAAATCCTCTCGGAAAAGGTCATTCAGGCGGAGATTCCCGCCATGGTAGTTACCATGGGCGACAAGGGTGCTGTCTATGCCGACAGTCAGGGCAACAAGGGCATCTGCCCGGCCAGAAATGTCATTGTTAAGGATACCACCGGTGCAGGAGATGCCTTCTGTGCCGGCGTGTCCATCGGCCTTACCTACGGCAAGGCCCTGCCGGAGGCCATCGAAATCGGCAGTATGCTGGCCGCTTCCGTCATTACCTCCTCCGAAAATGTCTGCCCCCGCTTCCTCCCCGCCGAGCTGGGATTGGACATTACTGTGGATTAAAGAAAGCCACAGCTTATCAATAATGGCCCTATGAAAGGCCCTTGACAGCGACTGTAACATGGGGTATAATAAAAGCGCAGGAAGATATGTGCTGGTAACACACATCTCCCTGCGGTGTCAACCCGGACGGTTGCCACATTCAAACAAACTTACAATCCTAGTTACCTAGAAAAATGAGCCATCTGTTGCAGCAGACGGCTCATTTAACTTTTCTAGGCATTTTCTTAATCAAATCAACAATTCCATTGACGATTTTAAGTATACTGGCAATAATACCAAGCACAACACCTATACTCGTTAAACTCATTTGTATATCCTCCTTTGGAAAAAATTTCCCGCAGGAGCTATACTTATCACCTCAAACTTCGCACCCCATTTTCTAGGCAAAAATCCCTTTCAACCCCGAAAAATCAAGGAAGTGCTTCATGTCGGCCGGTAAGCTCTCAAGGAACTCCGCGACAATCGCGTGGATTTCCTCTTTCTGGGCATTAAATCCCTCCAGCAATTTTTCGAGAAAAAGTTGCAATTTCTCGAAAGCGGCTGTGAAGGAAATATCCGCTATTTCATCGGCTACCAGGCAAAACAGAGGCCCCGTTGAGCGAAGGTCGCTGTCCTCCCGGACGCCAACGGCCAGAAACATATATCGCATAAATACAACGGCAGTCTGCGCGCACATCGCGTCATAGGACAGGGAGCGGCATTCCTTCGTCAGCCTCAGGACTGACTTGCAGGTCTTAAAGAACACCTCAATATCCCACCGTTTTCCGTAGAGCTGGATCACTTCATCTTCAGTCAGGGTGGTATCTGTGCTCAGCAGTACGAGATAGTCCTTGCGATTACTGCGGTTGCGTACAAAAACCAGCTTGGCCGCGATGGGAGCAGCCTCATCATCCTCTCCGCGAATCTCCACCGGTACGCTCAGCAGATACCGGGAACGACCCCGTCTGTGCTTACAGCAATTGAAGATGTCCTTGCACGAGAGCATCTGACCCTGAAAACAGTAATGGATTTTGCTGCTCTTTTTCACCATGGCAACCACATCCAGCCCTTGTTTCTTCATGGAGCGGATGACCTTTGGGGAAGAAAACCAGCTGTCAAACAGCACATATTTGGCACGAATCCCTGCGTCCACAGCCTCGGAAATCAGCTTTGAAATCACCTCTGTTGCCTTTGTCATGGCTAATTCCCGGGCTTTTGCCCCGTTGGAATTGGGAGGCACATTGCAGCTCCCGTTTACCCGGCTGCTTTCGTTTTCAGAAGACAGCAGACAGGAATTGACCGGCAGGAAGGTCACGCCGTCAGACCAGCCTAATGTCAGCATACGAAAGCCCCGGGTAAAGCAGTGTCTGGCGTGGTCATAGACCTTTGCCAGAAGCTCCACCCTGGTAGAACCCTTCCGCTCATAAATAGAATCATCCACAATGAACGCATTTTTCCGTTCCTCGGAAGTAAGGGGTTCGATGGTGTCACCAATAATTCTTGAGGCGAGCAGGGTGGTAAAGCGTTTCCAGTTAATATGGACGGAGTTTTTCAGGCGATAAACCGTATCTTTCCGGAATTCCGGTGCTTTTTCCGATTGCATATCCAAAAACATACTGCGGTTCCGGAAGACCAGACAGAACAGGTAGTTCACCAGTGCGACAACAGAAAAGCCTTGCTCTTTGTAGGCATTGCACTTCCTCAAAATGCTGCTGATCTGATACCGCCTGAAAAATTTTTGAATTCTGGAAGAAAAATGCTTTTCATTTTCAACATCAAATGCTATACTGTTCATAGTGCAGACCCCTTGTATGTGTTTGGTGTTTTGTTGCGATTACATTATACCATACATTGGGTCTGTATTTCTTTTTTATTTCGCAAATCTGGTCAAAAAGTTTGGATTTTCAGGGGTGCGAAGTTTGAGTTATCACCTAATTTCCGCTCTTGCGGGATATCAGGCAACCGTCCTTTTAACCGCACACCGTCTACAAAACACTTCAAAAACTCAACTGTGACGGTGGGCTTCCACGAAAATAGTATACAGGCACTATACTAAAATGTCAACGATTTCGGCACAAATCTGACACAAGAACAGGGCAGAAAACCAGTAAATATATGGCTTTGGCGGGGCACAAGGACTTGTTTCCTAAATTCCACAAGAATTATCACATACATTCTCTTCAGGAATCGGTAGATCAA
>JBJDYH010000183.1:0-2727 GCA_051867135.1 Faecousia sp.
CATTGTTGGGACTGAAGTTTGGAATAGTCAAAGGTTCTCATTTGCCTAACCTCCTACATTTTAGCCTAATTATATGCATAAAATAGGCGAATGTCAAGCTGGTAGGCAAACAATACGCCTACTCGTGATGTGTATATAGGAGAATCATACGCATAGTAGGCGAAATTTATTCTTATTTCTGAGTGCCAAAGTATATCTATTTTGCAAAATTATGCATTGATAATACCCGCCAGATAAGTATGTTTACACTTGTCTGGCGGGTACAACTATATAGCGCTATTAGACCCAGTGTTCCATTTTACTCAGAAAGAGACCTGGTCATGTTTGTTTGCTTGCGATAAAAATCCAAAACGCTGCTGTCAACTCGGATACTTCCCCCGCTGACTCTCTGTTTTAAGTGCAGACCATCCAAACTGGCGCAACGGGAAAGCGCAACATATGCTTGCCCATTTGCAAAACACCTGTCAATGTCACAGACTATGTTTTGGTATGTCTGCCCTTGGGATTTGTGAATTGTAATAGCATATGCCAGAACGATTGGATACTGAACTACTTTTAAGACATCCTCATATTGAATTCGCCCGTCTGCATACGTAACTTCTTGTTCTGAAAACTCAACGGGAGATACCTCATATACTCGCTTATCAATGGCTACAAAGATACTGCTTTCAGAAAGTTTGCTGACAATGCCGAGCGTTCCATTAACCCACCTGTGTTCTGAATCGTTTGCCACCATCATCACAAGGGCACCTTTTTTGAGCCGAAGTGAATTTGCAACGGGAAATACGGATTCCAGGTTATGATTTTTGCCGGGATACTTATCCAATGTGATTTTGGCTGTATATACATACTCCTTTGAATCCAGCCCCGCCAGATGATTTTGATTCAGCCGCTCGACTTCTGCCTTCGTCGGCAACAAAGAAGTAAAACGATCATATACAGACATATCCTGGACAACTTTTGAATTTAGAACGGCGATGTCAGCTGCGGTGGTACTGCCATCGCGTATACGGTTAAGTAAAGCAAAATAGTCTGCATCCTCTTTTTGTCGATGGTTGATTGTCAGCTCAAAGAACTGGAAATCCCCCTGTTTATATGCCTTTGCACAAAAGAAATGGATCCCTCCATATTTATCATGCAAAAATTCCATCTCTTTCGCCTGTGCAACAGGCGGCAGCTGAAACAAGTCACCAAACAGAAGCATCTGTTTTCCTCCAAAGGGCAGATCACTACTGTTGATTACCCTGAGAATTCGATCAATTTTCTCAAAGGTATCTGCTCTTACCATCGATATCTCATCGATAATGATCGTGGAAACTTGTTTCAGAATCATTTTCTTTTCGCTCTTCAGCCGAATTGTCTTTTCCGAAATGGAATCAACATCAAGATTAACAAGATTATGATAACCAAAGGTTGCGTGCAGTGTTGCACCGCCCACATTTAACGCTGCTATTCCGGTTGGTGCCAGAACAATATGGCTCTTACTGGTAGTCTTTCTGAAAACATCCAATAGAAAGCTCTTTCCTGTACCAGCCTTACCTGTAATGAAATAGTTGCGTCTGCTGTTTTCCATTTCATTACGGGCCAATGATTGCTCGGCATCAAGCAGAGCTTTTGTGTCACCCTGAGAGAATGCTGCGCCTGTCGATTGATCCTTATCAGAAATAATTTGCTGTGCCACTTGTTCCAGTAATTCCCTGCGCTCCTGTGTGTCAGTAGGCGCGTTCAAATTTCCGGAATCTTCTTCTATGTTTTTATAGAAATCCAGTATGCGTTTTGTTTCCGCAAGTGTTGCTTTTAAGGATTGAATCTCTTTCGCCTGATTTGCAGATTGCGCTCGTGCCCTTTCTGTCTCCTGCATTGCAGCAAGAAGCGCTTCCTTTTGGTTCTCTATCATGTTCTGCTGCTTCTTTTCTGATTCCTGAGCATCCCTTTTCAGCTTTCTCATTTTATTCCACAGAATCAGAATCACGATAACCAAAGCACAAACAACAAATTCCATATACTTTCATTCTCCCCTCAACGCATGGTAAAGGCTTGGATAACGACGATTTGTGCGAATCTTTTATGCACCATGCGCTTCCAACATATTGGGTTGTCACCGTTGCTGTTTCCCGTTTTATTTGCATTTCCCTGAACAAGCAGATTCTTGGCGTTTTGGCTCTGAATTACGAACTGCACCAGCATGATCCACAGCTTTTTATAGCGCATTCTCAAGCCGATGCACCCCTTGCATCCAAGCTACTTTATCAGTTTATCTTTTTGCAATGAGCTTGTCAACTAACGAATCAGCATCATTCCAAACGGGATGGCGCTTTTCCGCCGATATAATGTTTGAAAAATTAAAACAGATGACAAAAATCGTAGACAACAATTTTGGTAATATGATACAATTTTGATAGAAATACATAATATGGAGTGTGCATATGGACTGGGAAGCAAAATGCAGGGAATTGCAGAATCGAGTCGCGGAACTGGAGCAAGAGAACCGGCTTTTGCGCTGCAGGCTGGGAATTGCAGAAGTGGATAAGCCCGTGCAGTCTGAAGGCCAAAAGACGGAAGCGCAGGATCATCCTGCCCCGCCTATGCCCAGCGTGCATATGAGAAGTACACCGGAAGAAAAGATTCACTTGTTCCGCAGTTACTTCCGTGGCCGGGAGGATGTCTTTGCGCGGCGATGGTACAGTTCGAAAACGGAAAAGAGCGGATATTCGCCGGTATGTGCCA
>JBJDYH010000184.1:0-2723 GCA_051867135.1 Faecousia sp.
CAAGCCCCCGCCCTACGACAAGATTTCCCTCTGCGAAGCGCTAAATTCCAATTTATCGGGCAGCCGGTGAAAACAGTTCATTGATTTCATGGAGTATTTATGATTCAAACCTTTTCTATTTCCTCCGGAGTTACCCTCCGGGTATATCACGACAGCCGCTTCAAAGAGGGCTGCATGAGCCTCCAGCTTGTGCGCCCCATGTGCCGGGAGGAGGCGGCAAAGAACGCCCTGCTCAGCGCGGTTTTGCTGCGGGGAAGCCGGCACTATCCCGATTTGCAGGCAATCACCTGGCGTTTGGATGAGCTGTACGGCGCCAGCGTGGGAACGCTGGTGCGCCGGGTGGGGGATTGGCAGACCACCGGCCTGTATTGCAGCTTTTTGGAAGACCGCTTTGCCCTGCCCGGAGACAAAATTCTGGAGCCTACCGTGGCGCTTCTGAAAGAACTGCTCCTTTGCCCCAAGCTGGAGGGCGGCGTTTTCAGCCGGGATTTTGTGGAAAGCGAAAAGCGCAATCTGGTGCTGGCCATCGAAGCCCAGCGCAACGACAAGCGGGCTTGGTGCAGCGCCCAGCTCATTAAAAATATGTGCCTGGAGGACTCCTTCGGCGTGCCCCGATTGGGGGAAATCGAGGAGGTAAAGGCCATCACCCCGGAGGGGCTGTATGAGCATTACCGGCGCATCCTGAAAGAAAGCCGCATGGAGATTTTCTATGTAGGCAGCGCTGACCCCCGGCAGGTAAAGAAGCTTTGTCAGGATATGGTTGGCACCTTGGAGCGGGATTATGTAAACCTGCCGCCCCAGACTGCCTTTGTTTCTTCCGGCGGCGGCGCGTGGGAGGAAGCCATGGACATTGCCCAGGGCAAGCTTTCCATGGGCTTTGTGACCGGGGCAACCATCCGGGACGGAAAGCCCTTTGTGGCCACCCAGATGATGAATTTGATTTTCGGCGGGGGCATGACCAGCAAGCTGTTCACCCAAGTGCGGGAAAAGATGTCCCTTTGCTACGCCATCGGCTCCGGCTACCACGGCTCCAAGGGCATATTAACGGTAAACGCCGGCATGGATTGTGAGAAAAAGGACACGGTTCGCCGTCAGGTGCTTACCCAGCTTGACGCCATCCGCAGCGGGGAAATTACGCCGGAAGAATTGGATGCCGCCCGGCAGGCCATGCTTTCTACCCTGAGAGCCACCCATGACAGCCCCGGCTCCATCGAAAACTATTACGCCAACGCCGCTTTGAGCGGCCTTCCCTACAGCCCGGAAGAATATATGCAGGCGGCTATGGAGATTACCGCCGACGATGTAGCTCAGGCTGCCCGGCAGGTAAAGCTCCACAGCGAATACTTCTTAAAGGGGGAAACGCCATGCTAACCTACTACCCCCGGCTGGACGAGCACCTGTTTCAAACCGTGCTTCCCAACGGCTTGACGGTAATGGTCTGCCCCCGGCCCGGTTTTACCAAAAGCCTTGCCTATTTTGTTACGGATTTCGGCTCCATCCATACGGAGTTTACGCTGGACGGGGTTTCTTACACCGTTCCCGACGGGGTTGCCCACTATTTGGAGCATAAGCTCTTTGATATGCCCGGGCGGGATGTGAGCGCGGAGTTTGCCGCTCTGGGGGCGAACACCAACGCCTTTACCAGCTACGATATGACGGCCTACTATTTCTCCTGCACGGAGAATTTTGATAAATGCCTGCGTCTTCTGCTGGAATTTGTGTCCACCCCCTATTTTACGGAAGAAACGGTTGCCAAGGAGCAGGGCATTATCGCGCAGGAAATCGACATGACCGCCGACAGCCCGGACACCGCCGTGTTCGAGGGGCTTATGGACAATATGTATTCTAAGCACCCGGTTACCATCCCCATTCTGGGCTTCCACCATACCATCCGGGAAATCACCCCCGAGATTTTGCACACCTGCCACCGGGCGTTTTACCGCCCCGGCAATATGGTGCTGTGCGTGGTGGGAGATGTGAAGGCGGAGGAGGTCTGCCAGATTGCTATGGAGGTGCTTCCCCAAGAGGACAGCGTTCAGGTGGAGATGCGCCGTAGCTGGGAGGAGGATATGGCGGTTTTGCAGAGCGTTTCCCGGCGGACGATGGAGGTTGCCATGCCCATGTTCCAAATCGGCTTTAAGGCCGAGCCTCAGCAGCGGGGAGCGGCGGCTATCCGGGAAGAGGTGCTGGCGGATTTGGCGGCGGAAGCATTGTTCGGAGAGTCATCCTCCCTGTATCTGCGGCTGTATGACCAGGGAATCATCGATTCCAGCTTCGGCGGCGGCTTTGAAACCATTGAGGGCATGGCCATGCTCACCTGCTCCGGCGACAGCTACCAGCCGGAGGCGGTGCGCGATGCCGTGCTGGAGGAAGCGGCGCGCATTGTCAAAGAGGGCATCGACAAAACCCAGTTTGACCGGATGCGCCGCAGCGCCCTTGGCCGGCGGATCAAGGGGCTGGACAGCTTCGACTCCACCTGCTTCCGCCTTTGCGCTTACCACCTTTCCGGCTACGATTATTTCAATTTCCCGGAGCTGTACGAAAATCTGGAGATTTCGGAGCTTCAGGCTTTCCTCGCCCGGGTAGTCACCCCCCAGCGCTGCAGCATTTGTATCATCAACCCTACGGAGAATTAGAAATACGCATATCGGTTTCATTTTCCTGCCCGACAAATTGGAATTTACCGGGGTGTGAATTGGGTGAATGTAGGGGGCGATGCCCAC
>JBJDYH010000185.1:0-11991 GCA_051867135.1 Faecousia sp.
CGGCCAAGAATGCACTTGCCTTCTTCCATTAGGGACTGCAGCTTGTTCTGGAAGCGAAAAGCTTCTTTCAAATTCACAGACGGTCACTCCTTTGTTTATTGATCTTTAATGATATGATAAGGCACGATTACTCCCTTGTCATTGAACCACTGGTTTAAAATGGGGCAATGCAAATTATGCTGATACAGACAATCGCCCAGATATGTGGCTTATTGCGGCATGGTTACAGGTGTTCCTCCACTTCATAGCCACCGCCGAAGATGATAGTCAATTTGCCATCTTTATGTACCTGAATGCATTCGACCATCTGACGGACGATGGCATCATCATAAGTGCCTTTGTTCTTTTCCCGCTGGTCAATGGTTTCCTGTATCTGGGCAAGGCGCTCCGCCAGCGTCTCATCTCCGATTTGACTCACCCGAATAGACTCGATGCGGCGTTTGAGCTGTTCAATCTCTTCCGAGATATCCTTGAAATCCACCTCGTTGCTTTCGATATCGCCGCCGCTTTGGATAGTTTCGTTTACCATAGCCAACATGCGCTTGTTCAGGGATTCAATTCGCCTATTGAGGAGGTCGATTTCATCAGAGCCGCCATTCAAGCCGATGGCATCACCAATCGTTGCTTTCATAAGGGCCAGGTAAGTCGCTTCGTTTTCAGAGTAGAAACGATTCAGCGCTCGGACAATTGCTTCATGCAGTTCTGTTTCAAGGACTGTTACGGAATCCGAGCAGAATTTTTTGCCGTAGTCTAAGCGGTTGATGCAGCGCCAGACGATTCGACGCTTGCCGTGCGATGTCCAGGTACAGCGGCGGTACCGGCTGCCGCATTCCGCACATTTCAGGACTTCTGTTAAAGCATATCTGCTGTACTTGCCAGTTGCTGTAATGCAATTCTTTTTTGACTTAGGTGTGATTGCGTTTCTTCGGCTCAGCTCCTCCTGCGTTCGATTGTATGTTTCACGGCTGATGATGGCGGGATGGTTGTTTTCCACGATATACATGGGAGCCTCACCTTCGTTTGCCTTTCTGGTCTTTGAGATACAATCAACGGTGACGCTTTTTTGAAGAATGCAGTCTCCGCAATATTTCTCGTTCCGGAGCACACTCAATATCATGCTTTTGCTGAATGAGAATTCCTTGCCTGGAATTTGGATATTCTCATCTCTGAGCGTGGCCGAAATCTCATTGATAGGCATACCTGATAGAAACATGCTGTATATGCGATTCACGATTTCGGCTTCGCATGGAACGACCTCCGGTTCGCCATCCTCTCCCTTTTTGTAACCAAGCAGTTTTTTATAGATGAAGACTGCTTTGCCATCTTCGAAGTTTTTCCGGTAGGTCCAGGTAATGTTTTTGCTGATGCTCTCTGATTCGGACTGAGCAAAGCCAGCATATATTACCAGATACAGCTCGCTGTCGCTTTTCAGGGTATCTATGCTTTGCTCCTCAAAGAATACACCGATTCCCCTGGCTTTCAGCATTCGGACGGTGTCCAGGCAATCAACGGTGTTTCGAGCGAATCGGGACACAGATTTCGTGATGATATAGTCGATTTTCCCAGCAAGGCAATCGTTGATCATACGCTTGAAGTCAGGTCGCTTGTCGGCTCTTGTGCCAGAGATGCCCTCATCCGCGTACAGATCAGCAAATTTCCATTCTTTTTTTGCGTTGATCATCTCTGTATAGAACTTCATCTGGTTCTTATAGGATGTGATCTGCTCATCGTTGTCTGTGGAAACACGACAGTAGGCGGCAACTCGCAGTTGCTCGTATTTTGCTTTGTCTACGATAATAGATTGCTTGGGTTCAATTACTGAAATTCTCTTCTTCGGGATTTTCGTAACTTCCATTATCGGGGACCTCCTCACTGATTGTGGTATTCGTTTTTGTGTGTATTTTGATCTGACCTGACTCTCCGAGAGAAATGGTTTCAACCAGGTCAGAGAAGTAATCCGGATTGAAAAAATCCTGTGGACGCATCAGCATTGCCCGTTTCCGTGCAATTAGAGCTGTGACCATTTCTGTTGAATTGGCTTCTATGTAAAGCTGGGAAGCTATGTTCGTGATCTTGGAAATAATGAAGTCCTCACTTGGGTGGTCGCTTTGGAGATGTGCATCTATTTCCTGCTGAAGTCTTGCCACCGTTGGAGAATCCTGCTTCCTTTGGTGACGTGTGGGGATAAGTAGGGCGTTATTTTCTATGATTCGGTTCAGCAATAGGTTTACCCTTTCAAGAAGGTCATGATCGCTGATTCGGACTCTGAATCCGCAGGCATGATTTTCGCATGACCAGCTTTCCTTCGTCCGGCGCCGGGAGTCGACTCTACGTACCATCGGATATCCGCATTTACCACACTTCACACGATTACGCAGCGCTGTGATCCCTTCGCAGTCTTTTGCTGTTTCTGCCTTAAATCGTGCTGCTTTTGTTGCTACGGCAATTTCAAAGATATCCTCATCGATGATAGGGTCATATTCAGCGGTGCCTGTATACTTTGTGTTATCGATGATTCTGGCGATTCTGGCCTTATCCCATATGGCGGTTTTCTCGGTATACGGAATTCTCCGGAGCGTCAGTTCTTCAGCGATTTCTTTGAGTGAGGAACCACGGATGTAGTGTTCGAAAATCATTCGAATCACATCTGCCTCTTCCGGGTGTACGACTGTGGTGCCATCTCTGATGGTGTAGCCGTATGGGATATAGCGGATTTTTTTCATTGCGATCACCTACAGTAGTTCTTGAAATGTCAGGTTGCCCAACACAGTAACGCTCATTTCTCCTTTTTTCGTAATGACCAGCTCCTTAACCACATCGAGGAGTAGTTGTTCATTGATGGTTTCCAGCGGCGCTTCTACTTCTTGCAGCAATGTACGAAGCTTTTTTACATCTTCCAGCATCCCCAGAATCCGGGTTTCAAAGAGGTCACTGCGTTCGGATTTTAGCTTCCCCAGCTGGCTCCTTAGTTCAATGGTTTGTGCCTGGTGTACTTCTGGCGCAAGATACCCTTTCGCTCGAAGCTGATCAAGCATTAGGATTTTTGCGTTGATTTCAGCGATGCTCTGGCTTACTGTTCCGGCAGCCTTGTTGTTTCTCTTATGTTCGAGGGTTGCTACTTCGAGTTTTGATATGACCTGTCCGAGGATATCTTCTTCGCCAAATCGGAGCTTATTGACCATGCTGGCAAGCGCATCGTAGATGCGAGCTTCGCTGAAATAGTTGGAAGGGCAGAGCTTTGAGTCCTCTAAGTGGTTTTTGCACACCCACTTGGGAACCCCATTTCGAATCTTTCGGCGATAAATAGAGCCGCATTCGGCACAGCGAATGCGGCTTGTGAGGGGATATACATTCAGGCTCTCGGTTTGATTAAACTGCTTCTGGCGTTTCTCCAGCAGCGCCTGAACTTTATTGAAGATATCACGGTCAAGCAGAGGAGTATGGGTGCCTTTGGCATAGTACATGTCTTCTTGGCCACGGTTCTTAAACTGCCGGAAGGGAACAGTGGTATCTCTATAGGTCTTTTGATAGTTGCAGTCACCGATATAGCGTTCGTTGGTGAGAATGTACTTAATTTTTGCGGATGTCCATGTTTCCTTGCCTGACTTGGTGGGGATGCCCTGCTCCGTCATGTGACGGGCAATTTCGCTTGTGGACCAGCCTTGCAGGTAGATATGATAGATCCATCGGACAATTTTGGCTTCCGGCTCATAAATTGCAAGCACCTTGTTCTCCAGCCGGTATCCGTAGGGAGCATTGCTATCCACATACTCACCGAGTTCCATACGCTTGACGATGGAAAGGCGCTGGTTCTGCGAGATGGCCTGAGATTCCTCCTGCGCTATGGCGGTAAAGGTGTTTAGGAGCATCTCGTCACCCATGGCCAGCGTGTTGATGCCTTCCTTTTCGAACTGAACACCAACACCCAGTAGTTTCAGTTTACGAACATACTCCAGAGATTCCTTTACATTTCTGGCGAATCGAGCTACCGATTTTGTGATGATGAGGTCAATTTGATGCAGTTCGCACATGTGGATCATGCGCTGGAACTCATCACGATTGTCGGCTTTCGTGCCGCTGAGTCCCTCATCCGCGAATATTTCGACCATCTGCCATTCCTGTTTGCTATTGAGCAGCTTGGTATATACTCGAATCTGGTTTGCATAGGAGTTCAGCTGATCAGCAGAATTGGAAGAGACTCGGCAATAGGCTGCGACTCTCTTTTTCTGAAGTCCTTGCTTTGTGATGGGCGAGATGAGCTTGGCTCTGGACATATCAGTTGGCTCCTTTCCTTAGATTTCTGGGTTGGGAGGTTTGTGATAAAATGTAGGCGTAACCTCCTTGCCGGGTGTCAAAGACATTATACGCAAAGAAACAGTAATAGCCAGGGCAAATGGAGAAATAGAATAAAACCGTGAAAGTACATATTTCTTTCCGGGTTCAATTGGCTAAAACAATGTCCGCGCCGGTTAACTGCTGATAGTATTTCTTTGCGCGGGCATATTCTTTTTCTGTGATTGCGCCGTTCTCTTTCAAGGTTTTCAGGACGGATACAATGCACAAGTAGTTTGCACTTTTAGTTTGCTTTTCAGATAACATACATCGCTCCACTCTGTCTGTTCCGATTCAGATATGCAAGGCCTGTGCGCTATACGCAGGCTCCGTGAAACTCGGCTACTTCATAGAGTATGGTTTCTTTATCTCCGCGAGAAGAAAACCCCTGCCGAAAGTGTTTCCTTAGCAAAGCAGTCGGGGCAGGGATAGTGCATAAGGCAAATTGAGTTCTCTTGGGTTTCAGAAGATAGGGCTGTCGATTCATGTCAGACTCCTTATAGCCAATGGGGATCTGCTCCATGAGGTCGTCTAGATTACCCAAAATCGTCAAGTTGTTTCTGCTGATCCTGGACAGCTCGGTCTTACTTAAATCGACCACCCAAAGGGTATAATCATCGCTCCCATTGCGGAACAGAAAAGTCGTAGATTCGTAATTCATTTGCGTTCTCCTATATGTTATGTCCAAAATTCCGAACGGCCAACGCTGATATCCAGCGCTCGGTCGATTTCTTTCATTTTCTCAGTACCAACGTTTCCCACATATCGTTCCAACCTGGATTTGTCCAATGTACGGAGCTGCTCCAGCAGTACCATGGATTCATCCCCTTGGTCATCGGTGTCTATATGCAGGCATACGTGAGTGGGTATGTATTTTTTCTTTGGAAATCCAGTGATCGCTGCAACGATGACGGTAGGACTGTGACGGTTACCCACATCGTTTTGGATTACGAGAACTGGACGAATGCCGCCTTGCTCGCTGCCAATTACAGGAGACAAGTCGGCGTAATAGATATCTCCGCGTCTTATCGGAAGATTCAATTTAAGTCCCATATTACATCTCCTAAAAAAGGGGGCCGAGCCGCGAGTTTGCTTTTATGCGCTAGATAAGCTGATGGCGGAACGGCCCCCTTGTTTCGTTTTCTACTTACTTGGCTCTATTCGACACTACTTCCCGAGCCACGGGCGGCTGAACTAACCTGCGTTTGGCAACGCTCTCCGGGAATCTCACCCCTCCGAGGATCGCTCCGAGCTGCCCCCATTGCTTGTGTCTGTGGCTGGACAGAGAGTTCTGGGCTGGCGGAATCATTGCAAGACAGCTTGCCAAAGCTGCTTTTGGATGGAAGGGTACCGCTCGCTGCCTTCTTTGGCCGTCTTTTATGCAGACCGAGTCTGCACAGGCAGGTTTTCGCGCTTCCTCCGCATTGCTGTTCCCCTTCGTCAGGGGGCCGCCAGCCGACGTTATTAGTCGCCGGATATTCAGTTTGAAAGGTTCAAATGAGGCGGTAGAAATTACCCCCCTCACTCTCTTTCCCGTTGAGTGAGGGGGGTGTACCAAAAAAATTTTATTCTTCCATCATTATTTTCAATTTCTCCAAGATCCTGTTCAGCTGGTTTTGAACCGTCATGTGTGGCATATCGCGCTGCTTTGCAAGTTTACGCACACTGGTTCCTTCAAAGAAAACCTTATTGACCATGGCATACTCTTCTGGTTCCAATAAGGGGAGGACCTGTCTCAACTTCTGGATCTGTATTCTGCGGATCGCTATCATTTCCACAGAAGTCTCGTCCGCCACAAACTGGACATCCTCGCTTATCATTTGGTCGTAGGAGTCTTCTCGGCTTGGAATGAACTTTGCGATTTGCTTTTCTCCGTCATAGATAAAAGTTCCTCGCTTCAGATCCACTTCCATGTATTCCATTTTCCGGTCACTCTTTTTTAGAGTATCAAGGATTTCAGGGCGGTTTTGGATGCCAGGATAGAGCTCTTTGTAATTTGGATGATATTTGTCACGCGATGACATGCTTTTTCCTCCATTTCTGAAATTTGGGTAATTCCAAATCTCAGAAGGGAGGCCCGCAGCAACGCGGGATAATCGGCAATATGCACTCCGCCGATGCTATGTCATGATTCTTGATTTGCAGTACCATGCATACTCCTTCTGGAGCAGCACAACAGGGCGCAAAAAAGAACGCCGGACAAACCCAGAGAAAGAATTGCTCTTTCTGGGTTTGTCCGGCGAAATGGTGGTCGCTGTGCCCCTGTGTCCGGTACTACTTATCCATATTCAGTTATGCTGTCTCTGCTTAATAAAGAATTCTACCCACAATACGGTATTGCAGCCCCACACGCCTCAGACTCAGATTGACTGTGGTGACTTTGCTGCATCGAGGGCATTTGACTTCTATGAAGCCAGTTGTCGCTGTTGTTTTATCGAATAGACGCTGTTTGCATTTTGGACAGCGCACGGCAATTCGCATTGCGATTCTTACATCTGAAGCCTTTGCCATTCCTGGTCCTCCACATAGATGTTGACGAGGTCATCTGGGTTTTTGAGATACTCTCGCTCTATTAGACCCATCTGCTTCATCCGGATGGCTAGTGCCTGGTTAGATACGCCGAGCTGCTCAGACATCCCTTTAAAGCGGACATACTCCTGCTGAGCAAATTTGCGGTTTAGAAGCCGGATGCCAGACGAAAAGCCTGCACCGATCATTGTACGAAGGACCAATTCTCTGGGGAGCAGGAGGAACGATGCCAACGCATCAGCCTGCCACTCTTCCCAATTCGTGATTCTGCCATTAGTCTGCTCGGCTGCGAGATGGTATCGCAGAGGCGTTGTTCGATGTTTTACACCGTAGTCTTGAGGGAACAGCATCTTGAAAATAAGATGTGCCACCTCATGCATCATGGTAAAGTTGCGCCTCCCAATTTGCCGCATGTCTTGAAGTGAGCAGTCAATGAGTGCGGTTGAGCTATCCAGGAAAAACAATTCCGGCTCCCAATCGCAGTTCCAAACCTCAACGCCAACATCACCATAGGATGTGATTCCCAGAATGGACCCTTGCCGGGACAAATACCTAAATTCAAAATCGATCCCGTACATTTGACGGGCAAACTCTACCGGATCGATTTGTTCGAAGTGCTTGCCTCGGTTTTCGGGAAGATTGATGTATTGTCGCAAAATATTCCTGGACAACCTCTCAATGTCCCTTCTCGATAATACTTTCAAATTTAACCGCCTCCTTTACCAGTGCCTGAAAGCGATTGCTGGGAAAGTTTGTCCATTAGTACAACGCTCGTTATTACTTCCTCCTACTGATACATCATGGATGGCATGATCACTTCGTGATCCCTATGTCCTGGCATCTTCAAATCTCCCATGCAAGCTGCGGAGTAGATCGCATGGCTGCCAAACCTGCGACGGATGTCTTCAATCGTATCCTCCAGGCGTTCCCTCCGCAGGACACGTTCTGAATCGAAATACAGAGATGTTTGGAGTGGAGTCCCTTGTGGAACGAGGTTGATGGCGCGAATCGTCACTGCCCGAACCGGCACGGCCCAGTTATAGTTCCTTGAGAATAACTCTTTCCCTTTCAGTGAGATCTCTTGAGGGCTTTGAGTCGCAAAGGCTAAAGGGGCCTGATACTGACGATAGGATAGGTCGCCATTCTTGATAGTTATCTGGACACCGGTCGCCGCCAGTTTGTGGAGCCGAAGTCTATGTCCAATGTCTTGCGACAGCTCGATCATCACGCGGTACACCTCATCTTCTGTGAGCAGATCCGCAGTGCAGGTAATGCCATGCCCGATGCTTTTTACCGGGACAACATAATCAATGGGTTTCACGCGCGATTGATCTGTTCCCGTTGCGAATTGCCAAAGAGCCAGTCCGTTGATGCCAAGCCTCCGTTGTAGAAATTCAGGCTCTGTTTTTGCAATGTCACCGATAGTGTGAATGAAGTAATCCGACAATTTCTTGGCTGTGGCTCTTCCAACATACAGTAGGTCGGAGGCCGGTAGAGGCCATACCAGTTCTTGATAATTCTCAGGGGTAATAACTGTAATTGCGTCCGGTTTCTTCATATCGCTCCCCAGCTTGGCAAAAATCTTGTTAAAGGACACTCCAATGCTGACTGTGAGACCAAGTTCTTCACGGGTCGCTTTGCGGATCTCCTCAGCAATCTCAATGCCAGACTTCAGACAGCCGGTTACATCGCACCAGCATTCGTCCATCCCGAAGGGTTCTACCAGATCTGTGTATCGCAGATAAATACTGCGGGTCAGTTCAGAATACTTCAGGTATTGGTCATACTGGGGCGGAACAATGATCAGGTCTGGACAACGCTGCTTTGCTTCCCAGTTGACCATCCCTGTCTTGACGCCTGCTTTTTTGGCTTTCTCTGATTTTGCCAATACGATTCCGTGACGATCTTCTGTCGAGCCACAAACCGCAACGGCTTTTCCTTGTAGTGCGGGATTCAGCATCATCTCCACTGAAGAGTAAAAGCTGTTGAGGTCGCTGTGGAGAATGGTTCGGTATCTGTTCATCCACTGTTTCCTCCTTCATTGCTTCTGTTGCCCCAATAATAAAACGGATTATTTATCCGTGTCAATGTCGCATTTGTAGACAAACTATCCGTTTTTCTTGACAAGGCCGTATGCGGCATATATAATTGGGCATACAGAAAGGGTGGTTCTGCTATGAAAACAAAGAACGGAAATACGAAGGTTCTATCTTTTCCCACAGCAAAAGAATCCCTGTATAATGCAGAAATTGAAAAGGAACAGAATATCGTCGGTGAGCGAATCGACGAAGCCAGACGGAAGGCCAAGCTCACGTTGCCGGAGTTCAGCGCTCTTCTCGCTGACTACGGCGTAAAGGTCAGCGCAAGTGGCATCAACAAGTGGGTCAAGGGCAACTCTGCGCCTAATGCCTATCAGCTGCTTGCAATTTGCTATGCACTTCATATCGAGGACAGTCTGCCGTATTTTACAGGCAGCTACATGCCCATGCTGAATGATATTGGTCAACAGAAGGTGAGCGAGTACCGCGCCGATCTGATTGCGTCTGGCAACTATAAGCCAGAGAGTAGAGCTGTAGACTTTATCAAATACAGGGAAATGCCTGTCAGCAATCTGTCGGTTTCTGCTGGTACCGGTGCGTTCTTGGATGAAGGTACCTTTGAGATGATCCAATTCCCGGAGAATTCTGTTCCTGCTGGGGCTGAGTTTGGTGTGCGGGTGTCTGGAAACAGTATGGAGCCGGTCTACCATGATGGTCAGATCGTTTGGGTGCAGCAGTGCGAATCCCTGGCTATAGGTCAGGTAGGTGTTTTTATCTACGATGGTGAAGGATATCTGAAAGTATATAGTGAGCAGGAGCCTGATGCATCTGTGCGTGATGACTTTACAGATAGCTACGGTGAAGTCCGCATGCAGCCCGTCATGCTTTCCTACAATCAGGACTATGCGCCCAGAGCCATTGTGCCGGGTGCTGCCTTCCGTGTTGTAGGCAGAGTTCTATAACGGTGTACGGTTTAACGGACAGGCATTCTGATAGAATAAGAATCGCAAATCACAGGGAAGGTGGGAGGCTGTATGAACACAATAGCAAGAGTAATGGAGTTAGCGGGCGAACGCAACCTCACGCTTTTCCGTTTGGCACAGCTTTGCTCTGTGCCGTATTCAACCTTGAAGAATACGGAGAAGCGTGGAGGCCAGCTGCAAATTGAAACCATCGAATTGGTTTGCCAAGGACTTGGAATCTCGCTGGCAGAGTTCTTTACGGAGAAGGGAGCATAAGGTGCCTATTGAATTTGATGTGCGATATTTTCTGGAACATAAGGCGATGCCGCGGGCCCTGTATGCAACTGGAGCTCAGCTGATGGCTTCCCTCATGCAGAGCAAAGGGGCTGCGGTACGAGGTTTCTACAGAAAGGCTGAGCGGGCGAATCCATCCTATCAGTGCCCTTATTCCGATAAAGACTTTTCTGTTGACTATCAGGAGTTCACGAATAAGAAAGACTCCGTACTTATTATTCGAATTCGAATGCCAGAGCCCGAAGCCTCACCTCTGTGCCGTGCGGTCTACCTTTGTTATGGTAAAAAGAAGCCGGAGAACATGTATTTCACCTCTGAACTTAGTCCATCTGGTGACTATTGCATTTGTGGTTGGACGAGGGATGAAGTACATCTTAACTTCGGAGATTCTTCAGCAAAGGAGTTTGACCGGGTAGCGGAGCTATTTGGGGAGTTGACGCAAAATGCATGATTCGCCGCCTATCAAAGTCTATGTTTCTGTAAATGCGGACTTCGGCGAAGACGGTACTATGAAACCAAAGTCAATCGTGTGGGAGGATGGCCATCGATATACTATTGATAGGGTTTCTGCGATTATCCCATCTCCTGCGTTAAAGGCAGGCGGTCAAGGTGATCGCTACACCATCTGGGTCAACGGAAAGCCAACGTACCTATTCTTTGAGCGAAGCACCGCCTTGAACGGTGATAATATTGGCAGGTGGTTTGTGGAACGCCGGGTAAATTGAGGAGGGGGATAGCAATGTCAACGCAGGAAGAAGTGAGAGCACTATGGGTCAGCACAAAAGAACGCATTGCTTCATTCCATGAGGAAGCAGGGTACGAAAAGATTGTCTTTACAGATGCCAATCACTTCCTCACTTATATTCAGGATCTTTCGGATTCGTGGTACCGGTTTATGTAAAAGAGGTTCGGGCAGCAATATTGCCCGAACCTCTTTTGCAAATGATCTTGGATTCCAAATAGGAGAATGCACATAAACAGGCGAGTAAAGTACGTCAACAACCGAATTATGAAAGAGCGAGGGGAGCCGTGGCCTTTTCCAGACTTACTAAGAAAATGTAGGTTGGCAAGTGAGTTCTACACCAGATGAACTGGGATGTTTGGATGAATGTAGTAGACTATAGAGTATGGAGGTGTTCAAATGTTTTCATTACGAGAATGGGCTGGTCTGCTTTTTAAGCAAGCACGTGAAGATCTTGGATACTCACAGCAATTTGTAGCTGATGAGCTCGAAATAGATATACGAACAATAAAGAGGCTTGAAGCCGGTAATGGGAACCCTGACTTCAGAACGTTATGCGACTTGTTCCATTTGCTACATGTATCCCCGGATATTTTGTTCCATGCAGAGCAGACAGAAACCGGGCTAGAAATGGACCGGGTCTTCCGGCAACTTCTTAAATTTACACCAGAACAAATTACTAGCATTTACAAGTCTGCTTTTCATATTAGGTCTTGGTATGAACAAAAACCGGAGGCAAAGGACGAATATGTGGAGTTTATAAATGCCATAAGGAAAAACGAGATTGTCTGACCCGGCAGTTCTCTCGCCCTGGAATCCTTTGGCCGAAATTTCCTGCTTGACTGGAGAACAGGCATGTGATATATTTCTCACAGATGATACAAATATATCACATGGAGGGAATTATGAAAAAGATAACTCTACGAGCTCAGGCTTGGGTCGTTGTTGCCGGTCGAGGCCTGACCGTGCTGCTGGCTACTCTTTGTATGTTCTTTTGGGGCTCGATGGCCATCAAGCCGCTTCTAACCGTCACCGCTATTTCATGCTTTGTAATGGTCATGTTTGAGTTGTGTGTTGCGTGGAAGCTGGCGAG
>JBJDYH010000186.1:0-2714 GCA_051867135.1 Faecousia sp.
GTGTTATAGTTCGTCTTTGCGTTATTCAATTTACAAGGTACAAACTTTGCTGACCTCCCGGCTCAAAGGCCGTTCATCGGACAGCTTTTAGATAATACCATGGCCGGGCATAAATGTCAAGCACTTTTTTCAAGTTTTTTGGAAATTATTTTTGAGATTTTGCAGCCCCCAGACAGAGGGATGGGTATACCAAAAGGGTGCCCCTTTGTCAGAGAAAAATCCATGTTTTTTGGGGGGCGGGGTTGGAAAATTTCCCCCTTTCCTATATAATAATGGATGTAAGATTCTCCTGCAAAAGGGTAGGTAAGGAGTAAGGAGGGAACATCATGGAAGACATACAGATACGAAACGCGCTGCTTGCCCGCTCTGAAAAGGCTCTGGCTGCTCTTGCCGAAAAATACGGCAAGGGACTGTACCGTCTGGCCATGAATATTCTGGGAAGCGCCCGGGATGCCGAGGAAACGGTAAACGACACCTATCTGGCCCTATGGAACGCCATCCCTCCCCAACAGCCCGACCCGCTGGCCCCCTATGTATACCGCACCGGCAGAAACTTAGCCCTCAAAAGGCTGCGCTGCATTACCGCCCAAAAGCGGGATGGGCGCTACGACCTGTGCCTGGAGGAGCTGCGGGAAAGCCTTCCCGGCGGCACGGCGGAGGAGGCCATGGATGCCAAGGGGCTGGGGCAGGCTATCAACCGGTATCTTGCCACTTTGGGTCAGGAAAACCGAATGCTGTTTCTGCGGCGTTACTGGTTTGGTCAGAGCGTGGCAGACCTGGCAAAGGAAACGGGCCTTAGCGCCGGGACGATTTCCACCCGGCTGAGCCGAATGCGTGCAGCCCTGCGGGCGCACCTGGAAAAGGAGGATATTTACTTATGAAACACGAAAAACTGGCAGACGCCCTGAACGAAATTGACGACGAATACGTTGCCCAGGCGCTGCAAACGAAAAAGCGCCATACATGGCGCTGGGCAGGCGCTGTTGCCGCGGTTCTTGCGGCGGCCATTGCCGGAGCTGCTCTGCTGCCCAGAGCGGAGCCTCCCGCCCGGCTGGAGGCAGGCGAAACCACCCCCTCTCTCCTGGAGGCAGGCGAAACCACCCCCTCTCCCCAATGGACGCTGCCCCAAATGCCAACCGGCGGCGAAACGCTGACCGCTTACTACCCCGCCCAAAATCTATTCGGTCAGGTCAGCGCCCCGGAATACCCTGTGCTTGCCCTTTACCCCGATTCTCCCGACGGAATGGGCTATTTCACCGATGCCTACGACGCATGGCAGGAAAGCCGAAAGCAGCAGTACAATCAGCCTTATGGTTACGCGGACAGTTTGGACAGCTATTTCGCCCAAAGTATCCCGGTGCTGCTTGGGGGCAGTCAGGAGGAAAACCATGTCTGCTCCCCCGCCAATATTTATATGGCTCTGGCTATGCTGGCGGAAACCACCGGCGGGCAGTCCCGGCAGGAGATTCTGTCCCTGCTGGGCGCTGACAGTATAGAAAGCCTTCGCACTCAGGCGGGGTATTTCTGGAACGCCCACTATCAAAACGACGGCGCCAACACCTGCCTGCTGGCAAATTCCCTTTGGCTGGACAAGGATTACGCCTACAGCCAGGACACCGCCGATGTGTTGGCAAAGGATTACTACGCCTCCGTATTCCACGGAGATTTAGGAAGTCAGGAAATGAACCGCTCCCTGCAAAGCTGGCTGGACGAGAATACCGGCGGCCTTTTACGGGAGCAGGCAAGCCAAGTGGAGCTTGACCAGCGCACCGCCATAGCTCTGGCTTCTACCCTCTACTACCGGGCTAAATGGGCAAACGGCTTCTGGGCCGACAGCACCGCGCCGGAGACCTTCCACGCTCCCGGCGGGGACATCACCCGGGATTTCATGCACACCACCCTGACCTACGGCCCTTACTATTACGGCGAGGACTACAGCGCCGTACCCCTGCGGCTGGAGGGCGGCGGATATATGTGGCTGATTCTCCCGGACGAAGGGCAGACCCCCCAGAGCATTTTGGCCAGCGGTCATGCCCTGACGGATATTCTTTCCCGCAGAAGTGACAACGCAGCCCACATCCGGGTAAACCTCTCCCTGCCCAAATTTGATGTCACCGGAAGCATGGAGCTTTCTGAGTCCCTGCAGCAGCTTGGCATTACCGAGGTTTTCGGAGAAAACGCGGATTTTTCCCCCATCCTCCCGGACTGCGACGCATACCTGAGCCAAGCAGACCATGCCGCCCGGGTAAAAATTGATGAGGAGGGCGTGGAGGCCGCAGCTTATACCGTGATGGCAATGGCCGGCGCCGGCATGCCGCCGGAGGAGGAAGTGGATTTTATTCTGGACCGGCCTTTCCTGTTCCTTATCACAGGCCGCGGCAACCTGCCGCTGTTTGCGGGCATCGTCAACAATCCCTAAAACCCTGAAACACAAACGCAGCCCGGAGGCCAAAGCCTCCGGGCTCAAACTGTCGAGGAACCTATTTCTGATTGTAGGGCGCATAGCTGCTCCCGCCGTTTTCTCCAACGAAAAACCGCTTGGACATGGTTCAGCACGGTTACATATTGATAAGTTTTCGATGAAGGTTTTTTCCTGCAGTAGCAATAAGTGCGTTCGTCCTACTTGACCGTATAGGGTGTATTGAGTTTCGGCGGGAGCGAGCCCCCGCCCTACAATGCTTGACCTGACCCCACAAAAGTAAATACTTTTCCGA
>JBJDYH010000187.1:0-11981 GCA_051867135.1 Faecousia sp.
TGGTCATGCGAGGATCTGCCTTCAGCAGTGCAAGAAGGCGATCCTCTGATGAAGGATGGATAGAGGCGCTATGCTGCTCTACATAGACATTTTTCAGGGCTTCCAGGATCATTTCGAGCATGAATTTAACCGGCATATATGTGCAACGCTCAATATGTACAGTGCATCATGAAAGGACATGTATTTCTTGAATAGCATTACGGTGCAGTTGGGATTGTGATATAATGTTTGGCAGATTATTGAACTGCGTGTCCCGGAGTCATAGCCAATCTGCCATCTTGCCAACAAGACTGGACAGCAGCGACAGTCCTGTCAGCTATCCGGTGCCGACTTATTCGGCCTGCAAGGGTATTTGGGTCAATCCTGTATACCCCTGATGCGGAGATCATCCTAACAAGAGTTGAAAGATGTGCACTGATGATCTGCTGATATGCTGACATCAGAAAAGCATTCTATGAAGCTGTAATGCAGGAAAGAAAGAGTTTTCTTGCGGCATGCCGATGCGGTATGCGTTTCAGGAATGAATATTTGATATGTCTCTGTCTTTTCTTGTGTCAAACAAGCGATGTAGTCTGGCTGAATAATCACCGGAGCACGGAATGCGTTGATTGTCCGGATGAAGCGTTTCCGGAATAATGTGCTGCATGAAAAATCCATCGCACGGCAGATTTCAAGGAAACGGGTACAGAGGACGGTTTCCTCCGAAAAATGATTAAGGGAGAGGACGATATTGCAGAGAATGAAGCACTATGAGAACATGCTGCCTGAACAGTATGCGGAGATTGACCATGAACGGTTTGACGATGTGGAAGCAGGATTCCTATATGACTTGAGAGCTGTTTTCCCTGGAATCCTTTTGACGTTTATCGGCTGAATGATCGTAAGGCCGTCAATTGTGCGGGCGCTTGTTTCGATTGCGATCCTTGCAATAAGCATCTATCCCTACTTTATCTTGCATGAGATTGTCCACGGAGCTGTCATCAGGGTGATAACCGGACAGCGGGTAGAAATTGGCTTCAATAAACATGGGGCTTATTGCGGGATGCCGGAACTGTATCTGTACAGGCCCGTCACGGTTCGTTGTACCGCAGCTCCTCTCGCTGTGTTTTCCATTCTCTTAGGAATCGGGAGCGTCATGCTGATTGCTGCGGACAATTGGATGTTCCTGCCCTTCGGGCTCTTGTTCACTCTGCATTTGCTCAGTTGCCGGTCAGATGTCAACCTCCTGAAGGAAATGAAAAAGTACCCCGATGATGGTTTGCTGATCAGGGATACAGGAACAGAGCAATGGTTTTACTCGCCTGGAAAAGAAGGATGATGAGCGTGTATCATGTTTGCTGAACGATCACTCATCTGTCCTTGGATAAGAAAACGGACAGCAGACATGCGGGCAGGCTAAACACGGAACCGTTCAATTATCTCCAGCAGAATCCTGGTCTCATTGCAGACGTATGTTATCTGTCCTGCGTAATTGGCAGAAATGAGGCTCCTCGGCTGCGCTTCCTCGACTTTTCAAAGAAAACATGGTATTATGTATATAGGAATCCCTGCTGTTGGATATGGTTATCTGCTTCGAAGGATGGTTTCGATACAAGTGTTTCATTCAGAGAATCTCTTCAGATTCCTGTGAGCGGGAGATAAAGGCATATAAGCTGAACAGCCATCAAAGCGGGGAGACCTATCAAAAGAAAAACGGGTTTTGCTCGCTGACACGGGATGGAAAGAAAAGGATCCCGAAAATCTGATTTCCAATGTTATTCAGGACCCTATTTCCTCCGGCGACCTGATTCGTATGAATATGGCGCAGAAGGCTCCTGGCCAGAAGACCGGCTTGCCGGAGAAGAATTCATATTCGTATTGCACAGTACGAATCGGGACTCAGAGCACCCAAGCATGACTTGGCGGCGAGAATTTCCAGTGAGCTTCAGGTTTCACCCATGGTTATTGAGGTCCCATCTGTACAGACTGCATCAATGTCTTTTGTGCGCTTTTTGTGATGGAGGATGCGCATGGCTTGAAGATGACGGACGCGCCGGACCAGCCCTGTTTGAGAATACCACAGGAGAACCTGAACCAGCAAAGAGCAACCTGCGCAGAAGATCTGTCCAATCGAGGGAAGGAATGGCAGACACAGAAGCAGCGGCTCCTCGGGGGCGGGATTACAAAAAAGAGTGTGATACCAGGCGCTATAACTACTCGAATCTGAATTCGGATGAAGAGAAGCTTTTCCGGTGTGAACAGGTTGAGAAGATGGTCGCTGCGGCATTTCCGGATACGCAGGGCACCGATAAGGAGTATGCCAATCAAAGTCAGAAAGATAAGAATGGAAGAGCTCATGCACCTTTTCTCAGAAAATCTCGGTATGGATGAGAATGAGCTTTGACTGAAACCAAATGAAAAAAGCCATATGAAAAGGGTTTTGCCGATAACAGATCGGGTTGCTCCATCGTTTCCAATATTTCCAGGTAAAACGGGAAGCCGGGTAATCCCGGCAGGCATCTATGCAGTGTTTGTCTAAAAGGGGATGAAGACATGGCGGATTGTGAACAAATGCTGAACAGTTTAATCGCAATAGGGTCCGAGCTCCAGCGGTTTGAAAAAGTGTTTCTTCATGCAATAAACAAATTGGACGCTGACGAGCAAAACAAATACATCAGTCAGTTTAACTGGTTTAGCAGGCGTGTTGACAAAGCTCTTGTGGCGGCTGGCCTAACCATCGTAAACCTTGAAGGGAAAATATATGATCCCGGCATGGCTGTTACGCCAGTCAACATTGACGAATTTGATCCCGCAGATCAACTGTATGTCACGCAGATGATTGAACCTGTGATTATGAGCAATGGCAGCATCCTGAGAACAGGAACCGTGCTTTTGGGGAGGATAGAATGAAGTACTATATTGGCATTGATCTAGGCACTACCAATAGTGCGATTTGTTCCTATGATGGGACCCATACTCGGATATGGAAGAGCCCTGAGCAAAATGATGTAACACCTTCTGCAATCTATGTTGACCGTCGAGGCAATCGCTACTACGGAAGCAAGGCGTATAGTCAGGCTCCGTACAACCCGACCAACTCGGCCACGCTGTTTAAGCGCTTCATGGGAACCAGCACAAAGATCAACCTTGAAGCAGCTCATCTTTCTCTGACCCCCGAAGAGTGCAGCGCAGAAATTCTGAAGGTTCTGTATGGATATCTCCCTGAGGAAATCAGGAACGATCCTGAGACAGCAACTGTGATTACGGTGCCTGCCGCGTTCAATCAAATGAAGAAGGATGCCACTATGCAAGCCGCCAGAATGGCGGGTATTGGTAAGGTGGCGCTTATGCAGGAACCCGTTGCTGCGGTGATGAGTGTCATGCGTGGCACACATTCTGAAGGTATCTTCCTGATCTACGACCTCGGAGGCGGCACCTTTGATGTTTCTATTGCCGAAAACATCAAGGGCAAGGTAAACCTGCTGGCACATGGCGGAATCGAGATGTGCGGCGGTCGTGATATGGACCGCATGATCTTTAATCAGGTGGTTATTCCCTGGTTGTTGGACAATTTTTCTTTGCCGGAAGATTTCATTGTGAATCGGAAGTACAAAACATTCTGCAGAGTAGCCCAATGGGCTGCCGAACGAGCCAAAATCGAGCTTTCTGCGAATGGAAGCAGCACAATTGCCTTGAGTGAGGGCGAAGCACGCACCAGCGATGAAGATGGAAACGAGCTCTATCTGGATATCGACTTGTCACGTGAAATGATGGATGGGCTTATTAGCGACCTTGTAGAGGATACCGTTAAGGCCACGAGAGAAACGCTTGAGAAAGCCGGATTGTCGGCGAACGACTTAGAACGAATCGTGTTTGTAGGAGGCCCCACCAACTACAAACCGCTTCGGGACCGGGTATGTGAAGAGCTTGCGCTTCCTGCCGACATCGATGTCAACCCGATGACTGCCGTAGCTGAAGGTGCGAGCATTTTTGCTGAATCAATTGATTGGTCAACGGCAAATCATTCACGAAAAGCAGCAAACGCTGTTGCCAGGACTAACGTCGATATTGCCTTCAAATATACTGCGCGCGTTTCCGGAGACTCTGCCAGAGTCATGTGTATGACAGAGCATCAATATGATGGCTATACCCTTATTATCACAAGTCGTGACAGCGGCTGGAGCTCCGGCTCAATTCCCCTCAGGAACCAGGCACAGACCACGCTTCCGCTGATCAAGAATGGCGAGAATACATTTGATGTAAAGGTTCTTGACAATTATGGCCGAGAGGTTCCCATCGGCGTTCAGAAAATCGTCATCACGAAAACTCTGGCTACAATCGGTGCTATTCCAGCCTCGCATTCAATTGGTGTTGAAATGCTTGATCGACTGGGTGGTGTACCTGTTTATACGATCCTCATACATGAAGGCGATTCTCTGCCCAAACGTGACACGGTTACTTTCAGGGCCGGACAAACGCTGAAAGCAGGTTCAAACGGCACGATCAACATCAAGCTGTGGGAAGGAAACATCGAAAGCCCCATTACCGACAATCGGTTTATCGGTGTTCTGAAGATTGCCGGAACTGATTTTTCTTCTGGCGTAATTCCAACCGGTGCAGATATCGAATGTGAATACGAGATGTCTGACTCCGGAACGATTACCCTTGATGTTTCTGTCCCGTGCATCGGAGCTTCCTTTACAAACCGCAATTTTTATTCCCGTCAGGAAGGCCAGATTGATCTGAATGATGTTGATGATATCGCAGAGCGTGGCCAGCAGGTTCTTGATCGGATTGAACGTATGGAGGAACGCTTGGACGATCCGCAGCTAGAAGAAGCCAGGCGGAAAGCGGAGAATGCTGCCACTATTGATCGGAAGCCTCTGCATGACCCGGAAGATGTCCAAAAAGTCAATAACGATCTGCTTGACGCAAAGAAGATCATCAATCAGGTCCGTATGAAGAACCTGAAGACGATCAGACAGATGGATTTGGACAGTTGCAGGAGCTTCTTTGATGAAGTGGTCAGGCAATATGCCAAAGAAAATGAAGCACAATCCTTTGACAACCTGGTTCGCTCTGCTCAAAGATCCATCGACAGAAATGACTCTGACTTTGACAACATTCTGGAGAATCTCAAGACAAAGAATACCATCATCTTGCTTCGCCAGGACTGGTTTGTCGTTGACTGGTACAAACGCGCCACCGCCTCCAGTGCGAATTATTTGGATGTGAACCGTTTCCGCGATCTGAAGCGGCTTGGGGATCAGGCAATGGCGAATGACGATATGGATAAACTGCGTCAGGTTCTGTTTGAACTGCTGTCCATCAAAGTCGATACGGATCATAGCGACAACATGTTTGATGTTGCGAATATCATCAGGAGGTAATGGTGTTGAGGATGCTGCCGAGAGGGTACGAACTATTGCCGGAATGCTATGTTAAAAGACAGATTGCGACAGGCAAAGAATGGTGTATCTATCAAACTTCAATGAAGACCTATGCGCTGGTAGCATCTTCATCGGCTGTTTCTGCCTGGCAGCAGGAAGGCTGCGGGGATATATTTAGAGCACTTACGGAGCAAGACACCTTTGCTTTTGTTTCCTCCTCCCCGGACTATCTGATCGCGTCTCTCAATGACGGCCCTTTTCCGGAAAACTCAGCTCAGATCGAAGCGTTTTCCACGACCTTTGGAGCATTCAGAAAAAAGAACCCAACTGCCCTCCTCACAAATGCTGTGTATGTTGAAGAGTATTCTCTCCTCCTTCCTGATACCAGTAATGCTGAAGAACAGAGTGATGCCCTGCTCTTTGGCCGGTGGCTTACAGGTGGAGTGTCTATAGCTGGCACGGATGTCGAAAGAATGAGCAGCTTCATGACGTGGATGCCTCGGGATGCACTTATCCGCTGTATGGAGGCTGCAGGCCTTCAGGCAGAAGCCATGCCGTTGACCAGGATGGCACAGAAGGAAAACCTGTGCGGGAGGATCGACGGAATTCCTGATGACAGTTTCCATCTTGAAGGACGGCCTGAGTTGGAACAATTCATCAACGACAATATTGTCGATATCCTGCGCCACGAAAAAGAATATGCGCGGATGGGTATTCAATTCCCGGGAGCTACACTCCTGTATGGTCCTCCCGGATGCGGAAAGACCTACGCGGTTGATCGGCTTGCCGAGTATCTTGGTTGGCCTCGATATGATATTGAAGCAGGAACCATTGCAAGCCCGTATATTCACGACACCAGTAAAAAGATTGCCGAGGTCTTTACCCTTGCCATATCCAATGCGCCGGCGATTCTTGTCATTGATGAAATGGAAGCCTTTCTTGCCAGCAGAGCAATGTCGGCCACAACCGGTACCCATCGCGTTGAAGAGGTCGCCGAATTTTTGCGGAGAATACCGGAAGCAATAGAACACCGTGTGCTGATCTTTGGCATGACCAATATGATTGAAAGCATTGATCCGGCTGTACTTCGCCGTGGAAGATTTGATCATATGGTCGAGGTCAAAATGGCGTCTGCACAGGAGATCGAATCACTGCTCCTCACAAGGCTTAAAACCCTTCCTGTTGCGAATGATGTTCATGTACCCGACATAGCCAAACAGCTGGAAGGGAGGCCTCTTTCGGATGTTGCATACGTTCTGAAAGAAGCCGGGCGTTTTGCTGTCAAGGCTGAAAAAGAGACCATTGATCGCGTGTGTATGGAGTCTGCACTGAATACATTGCCCAAAGCAACAAAAGCTACCGGTCGAAAGATTGGTTTCTGATGGAAAGGCGGCTTGCCGATGATGATTCAAACAAATCCTTTCTTTGTTCTCAATGTTGGCTGTACTGCGAATCGTCGTGAGAGTGCGATTGCCGCAGAAGAAATGGATTTTGTGGCAGGGACAGAAGCCTGTGCTGAAGCTCAGAGAGCGTTAACAAATCCCATCAAACGGCTTGCTGCTGAGATTGACTGGTTTCCAGAGACCTCGGCTGAAATGATAAGCCTGATCCGGTCGTGCATTGAGCACAATGAGATGATTCCAACATCCATGTTGGCTGGCATCTCGAAACTCAACGGAATGCTTTACAACCTGAGTGTTTCCAATGAAAAGAATGTTATTAAAGTCTGCGCAACTGTAGAAGCAATCAGTGCTCAATATGAATCTGTCACTGCTGAAAAAATCATTGACCTGTTGAATGTCATTCACAGCAAAGCGGGCATAGGGACATTAACCGTAGCAGATGTTGAACATGAGCTCGTCAGGAAAAGGGATTCCATACGTCAGGCAGTAACAGAATACTTACAGGCTCTTGGAAGAGAACCTTATGTTGAATGTGTAACGCAGTTGGCCAAGGACTCGGTGGATGGCGAGATAGACGTTGTCATCACTGATGTTTTTGATCAGTATGAGCTCTGGACGAAAGCACGCATAGAGGACAGGCAGAGCATAATTGATGCAAAAATTGATACACTGAAGCAGAATGCCGATTCTGACGCTCGGCTAAACGACCTGATTTCAGATCTGCTTCAAGTTGTTCATGAGTGGAATCAATTGACCTATCCTGTCCAGATGATCGTCAGTCAGACCGGCGTCGACAGGCTCAGAATTGGCGCAACGGCATTAAAGCTTCGAGGATTGGTTCTGTATCTTCACAATGAAAAAGGAAAAACCGATGCGGCTGCCACACTTGCGCGTGGATTGCATGAGATGTTCGCCAACCTGCCCAATGTCATAACGCTTCTGGATAAGGACGTCAGAGTACTGGGTGAACTCCAGGAGAAGAACAGAAAGCTTGAGCAGCAGGAAAGGGAGAACCGGCAAGCAGATCGCGTATATGCAGTTGATATTCAGGGGAATCGGTTTGTTGTTCCTCCTCTGTGCACCTGTTGTCTCAAGCCTACAGACAACAAGGAGAAAATCAGCTATTCCAGTCAGATGCAAAGAGGGCGCACAACCACGACACGAACGATCAGTGTTAATATGCCGATTTGCAATGAGTGCCTGAGGCATAGGTCGATGTTTATCGATAGCCTTGTATGGATGGGATTTTGGAGCATTCTTCTTGGCGCTCTTGTAATGATTGTTGCTTTGGTCGGCCTCGGAGTCGATGATTTCACCGCTGCTTGCATTGGCGGTGGTGTGGCAGTTGTGCTGTTTTTCCTGATCGCGGCGATGAAAAAGACAAAACCTCTTTCGGAGAGGCACTCTACCCGTTTGCAGAGTGTCAGCATATTTTCTCTATTGTTTTCTGAGGGCGACCGTCGCGGTTCTTCGCGCGAAGATGGTTCGTCTTCGACGACCTATACTTTCACAAATTGGAAATATGCCATGCTGTTCCAGGAGGCAAATGCAGGCATTGCAAGTCCTGTCCGGGTCATTCCGAAGACCAACAGCGCTAAACAAACTTCTGTTCTTCAGATTATTGAGCATAAGTTCACAACAGCCTTTAAAATCGCAGGCTTGTTTGCTCTGTGTGCATTTCTGATTTCATTGGCAAACTCTTCCGGAACATTTAGCAATCTCCATCTTGATACCCTGCTGGAGAATGCAGGCGTTCATATATCTGCGCCGGCAGAGCCAACACCAAAAGCAACTGCAATGCCAACAGCCAAGCCAACAACGGCTCCGTCTGCAAATGCGCCCACTGCTGCAAAGTATACGGCTCTTTCTTATGTTGGTTCTTCTGTATATATCGACATCACGTCGATTGAACCCTCTATCGGCATTGGTACTGTCAAGGGAACAAATACCGATATTGTATGTGAGTGCAAGTCGCCTTCCGGAGAAAGCTTGTGGGTGATTATGCCTATCGGTGATTACACGAAGTACTTTGATTCAACCGCAAAGCTGACCAATTCTGCTACCGCCTCCTATAAAACAATCAATTATTCAAATGCTTCGCGGGTCTATGGCTATGTTCGCAATGCGGATTCAATGTGCTCTGGTCTATCTGAAGATATTTCCACAACAAAAATCATCGAGTTTGATTCTATTGATCAACAAGCTGGAAGAAGCTCAAACAGCACAACTGATGCGACTGTTACCGCGGCACCGGTAAAAGTTGCAGTAACAAACGGCAAGATGTTCATTACACCGAGCTATAAGTGCGTATGCCCGTTCACAATTGTTGCCAGTTCTTCGACTGATTACTATGTATACTTGAAGTATCAAAAGGCGCCTGCGTCTACAACTGAAAACAGGACAACAAAAACCGGATCAAGACTGCCGTATGAAAGCGATATTGCGTTTTATGTCAAGGCCGGTCAGCAGGTGGAGATTGATGTGCCGATCGGTGTCTATAAGCTTTACTATGCGACGGGCTCTGATTTTTATGGGACAGAGCATCTGTTTGGTGAAGACACTCACTATTATGCTTCGGATGATTTATTGACTTTCTATTCCGATACGCAGTATTACCATGGACATACAATCACTCTGAAGGCCACATATAACGGTAACTTTGACACAGATCCCATACCTGAAAGCCAGTTCCCAATACGCTGAAGCAGACCCAATGTCAACAAACTGGAACGATTATTCAGTTGTTAGAAGGCCATGCTTACCCATACTTATATGCGGATTGTATTTACCTGAAACGGAATTGGGGGCGGCGAATACGAGGATATAGCCATTACAGCCAACGAAGACGGATACCGCGAGGTTCTCGGAGCAGCCGAAGGTATGAAAGAAGATAAGGAAAGCTGGAAGGAGTTCTTCCAATGGCTGCGCAGCCGTAGATTGAAGGGGGTTAAGCTCATAGTTGGTGACAAATGCCTTGGTATGCTTGAAGCTGCCGGTGAAGTCTTCCCGGAAGCCAGGTATCAGCGCTGCATTGTTCACTTCTATCGCAATGTGTTTTCTGCTGTGCCCAGAGCAAAGGTCAGGAATGTGGCGCTGATGCTTAAAGCAATTCATGCGCAGGAGAACAAGGAAGCTGCCCGGAAAAAGGCGGAAGCTGTCGTCGGGGAACTTCGGAACATGAAGCTGAGAGAAGCAGCGAAAAAGGTCTGCGACAGCGTGGAAGAGACGCTGACGTATATGGATTTTCCATCCGAACACTGGCTGAAAATCCGTACCAATAATGTCATTGAGCGTCTGAACCGTGAGATCCGGCGCAGAACACGCGTGGTCGGCACGTTTCCCGACGGTAACTCGGCGCTTATGCTGGTTTGTGCCAGATTGCGTCATGTCGCCGGAACCCAATGGGGCGGCAAGAAGTACATGAGCATGAAGCACCTTGAGATGCAGGAAGACATGGCCGGTTGATAGCAGAAAACAGAGCTCGCGTCAAGGGCTTTGCAAGCGGCTTCGCCGCCCTTGACACTCGCTCTGCCTTCTGCTATTGGGCAATAAGGGCAGGGAAACCCGCCCTGTGCAGACTTCGTTCTGCCAGACTTGTAAAAGAATTTGCGCATAATACTTAACGGTACCCTGTCCCGCTTTCGTCCACAGAACAAAAAGAGGGCATCTGAGCAGGGATCCAGCTGAAACTGCTGCTGCACCAGTACGGCCAGACCGTCTATCCCTTTGCGGATATCCGTATAGCCGCAGGCGATGTACACATGTGCAGCCCCTGTGAAGTCATTCAGCATGATGACAGCGCACGAAACAGCGCAGACAGCGTTGACTCATCCGCTCCGGCATATACCTGCACATTCACGCCGGAGATTTCAAGCGAAGCGGCAACAGAGGAAACCGGAGCGAAGCTATGGAGTTCAGAAAACTCCGGAGTCTGCTGATCCTGCGCTATTTTGAAGATTCTTCTCTGCCAATAATAATACGTTTTCTTTGAAATGTTGTTCTCCCGGCACCAGTGTTTGACGCCCTTTCCGCTGCTGCGGCAGTCTGCAATGCGCTGTGTCCATACCGCCAGCCGCTGATCCGCATTCAGCTTTTGCAGTCCTTGTTCCATGTCCTGGTCACTCCCATCTTTCTAACCGACTCGGTTAGACTCTAATCGAGTCGATTGGATCTTTGGAGTATTCTCGCATGGTTTTAGAGTGCGGGCAAGCCGACGGGAGGTTTGACGCTTACGTATGGAGGTGTACAATTTGAAGATCGGTGAAGTTAGTTTAAACACGAATGACGTGATAAAGCTCGCGAATTTTTATAAGCAACTTTTGGGGATAGATAATGGAAGTGACGATGAAATACACCAGACACTTATATGTGAAGAAACTCAACTTTCTATATACAATGATGGTTCGTTAAAAAATAACAACAATCATAATATCAGCTTGGCATTTACTGTAGAAGATATTGAGGCAGAATACCAAAAGCTGCTTGAAATGGAAGTCAAAATTATTGAAAAACCTACGCGGCGTCCTTGGGGTGCCGTTAATATGAGCTTTTATGACCCTGATAGCAATGTAATCTATCTTAGATGTTTTCTTCCCTGATATAATTCCGATTTGTCGAACAGGCTGTATCCCCTGCCCGCTTTGCGGCAATCCTCTGAAGGCAAAAGGCGTGACCACGAAAGTCACGCCTTTTGAATACTGTCTGTCCTGCAAGCATCAACCAAGTCGGATACTCTTATCGCTTCATTCCACCTTGTCCACGAACAGCAGATCAAACCGGGGCACCATCACCGGCTCGCCCTGATCGTCCTGCTCCTCGAACACGCCGGACACCTCGGCCACGACGGTGATCATATCGCCCACCTTCGCGCCCATGTCCTCGCCGGCCACGATGATGACCGGGTTGTACCAGGTGCCGTTGGCGGCCTTGTTGAACTGCATGCGGATGTAATACGCGCTGCCGCTGGAGCTGACCTCCGTCACCGGGCCGTAGAGGCTCATCACCTTGCCGCGGTTCTCGGCGAGGTCGCGCTGCAGGTTCTTGTAGCTGATCTTCTCCGCCTTGGCGCGCACAGCCGCCTTCTCCTGGTCGTCCGTCATCACGCGCACCAGCGTGAACGGATAGCGCCGCTGGTTGAAGCCGTCCTTGTCCAGGATCAGCGTGTAGCGGTACTCGCCCGCCTGGTCCGTCGTCAGCTCGAAGGAGAACG
>JBJDYH010000188.1:0-2710 GCA_051867135.1 Faecousia sp.
TTTTCGGGATAACTGATTCTTCGGGATTAATGCCATTATCCCGAATTTGGGATAATGGTGTGATCAACAATGGCCGCCGGGGTGAGGAACAGGAAAAGGCAAAGCCCTCCATCCGGGAACGGTTGGAGGACGCGAAACGGGAATGCGCGGAACGAAAGCCCTCAGAGAAGGGACATCCTGGCCGCAGCACCCCGGAGCATGGTGATCTATGAGCCGGAGCAAAAAATGGCGGCTGGAATGGGCTTTCTTCCTGGGTGAGAATGGTCGGAGGAAGTACCACCCTTTCTGTAGGAACTGTGTCCACGGTTGCAAGCAGAGCTTCCGGGTGAAATTGATTGTCTGTCCCAATTATCTTTCCCGGCGTTCTGAAAAGTGTAGTAATAAGGGCTGAAAAATCGTCGTTTCTTCCCCTGTATTGGCAGATGAAAAGCAGTCCCTTATGGTTTCTGATACCCATTTCTCTCACAGGCTGAACGATAAAAAATATCCGTTTTTCAACACTTCCAACACAGTGGGCGTGCAGTTCCCCGGTACTCCGAGGGCTGCACGCCCACTAATTGCATTATTTCAATCAATATGCATAGTTCTGGTTTTGATACTATCATAGAAATGGCATTACTTCAATCTGGATTTTTTTATACACATCTGCTATTATTATTCTGTAATATACTATGAAACATAGACAAGGGTGATCAACGTGAGCCGTTATAATGTGTTTTTGGATACCAACATTTTCATTGGAGCAAAATATAATTTTGCCGGGGGAGCTTTGTGCAGTCTGAAAAAGCACTGCGAAAATGGAACAGTAGCTCTTTTTACAAACGATATTATCTTGCGCGAAGTTCAGAGCCATATTGACAGTGATGTTGGATTGATGGCCAAACAAGCAAAGAACGCAATAAAGACGCGCGGTGAACTGGTTAATGCTATAACTCGTGAGACCTATAATGCTATCGAATCTGAAATTATGGGTGCAAGTAGAAGTCTTTCATCTCAATTTGAGACTTTTATGAGTGGGGCTGAATTACTCTCCAACAGTGGCTTATCTGTCGAAGTCCTGTTTGACGATTATTTTGGAAAGAGGGTCCCATTTGAGGATAATGAAAAGAAGAAATCAGAATTTCCAGATGCCGTTGTTATTATGAGTATAAAGCGTTATCTGGAGGAATCGCCTGATACTGTTTTGTATGTGGTTACTGATGATAACGGTTGGCATAGCGCCCTGAGCGAGATTAGTAATGTTTATCTATACAAAAATGTGCGTGATCTCCTTACCAAAATCACAAAGGATGAAAATGAACTGTATTCCCTGATAATCCAATTCATGAAGGAATGTATTGCAACATTACAATCTTCGGCAGAGGATTGGTTTGTTGAGCAAGACTGGTCTACTTCTATTGACAGTATTGACGCATGTATCGAATGCGAGGAAATTGAGGATATGTTTGTTTCCTCAATGGAACTGGTGCCTGATGGGGTCGAATATATTGATGCTGATGGGGAGTATGCGTCAGCGGTTTTTTCTGGTACAGCGACTTTCTACTTGGGTTTTCAATATATCGATCACACGAGTGAAATCTATGATCGAGAAGACCATGCTTGGTATAATACCATATACGGCAAAGGTTCTGCCGAAATAAAAGTCCCATTTACTGGTACGGCAACTGTTTTGATACACGATGATGGCGAGCTGGAGCTAAACGCTTCGGGCTTTGACGAGATAAACTTGGGTGAGGATGAAATCATGGATTATCAGTTGAATCCATATTGCACTGATGATGATCCTTACTTTGATACATGCCCAGATTGCGGAAGACCTATTGGACTTCGTAATGATGGTGGCAACGGATTCTGTACGGACTGTGCCCCCAATCATTAAAAAACAGAGCGGACACGCAGAACTTCGGTTTACCGAGGTTGTATGTCCGCCCTTTTTATTTTTTCCGTAGTGGATAGGGCGACGCCCTTCGCCTGGGGTACTCCGGCTTCATCACCGGGCACTCAATATCCAAACAGTCACAGCCAATCATCTGCCCACCACATACAGGGCAGATTTCCGCATCACACCCCCAATGGTGGTAGTGGCCAGACAACGCATTACAGTCAGAGCATCGCTCTCCTTTTTCTCCGTAGAACGGAATACGGGCATACCGCTCCCTATCAATGTAAACTACAGCCACGCCGCAGCCATCCGCTTTCATCGGGTCTCTCCAACAGACCCCGCAGGCATGTTCATTTCCCATATTGTCCTCCTCTGTTCCTAGCCAATAATCAGGCGGTACATGGTCAGCGGCACATAGCATACCGCCACGATTAGCCGCCACACCAGAACGAAGCCGCCGATCACACCGCCCAGAATAAAGCTGAGCGCAAAAATGGCGATTCCGCCACCAAAGGAGCTGCCGCTGGGCATAACCCAAAGGCGCATCCGATGGATGCCGAAGGGCAGACCGCAGAGAATCCAGAGCCATACATAATCAAGGGTTCCGTCTTTCGTGCAAGCCGACTTGAAGATGCAGATGAGCAGAAGCGCGGTTGCCATCGGCAGGATACTTTTTATGAAAAATTCCTGTATCGTATCGCCTCTTGTCATGGGCAGCAGCCTCCTTTCCTGCGTTTATTATATCGGTGGGGCAAAAACAGGCGCTAACAATCTGCAAACAATTCCCGTTATTCCAGAAATTTAGCCTTGATCTTCTCAAAACCTGCG
>JBJDYH010000189.1:0-11976 GCA_051867135.1 Faecousia sp.
TATCCAGTACCGCAACCCCAAAAACTACTATCTGGTAAAAGAGGCTCTGATAAAAGCACACAGAGAGGATTTGATTGGCTCCGGCCCTAAATGCCTGATTCGAGCCGTTCCTCCCCGTACCGCTTCCGCGCCCCCTGCGAAAGCTCCCAGCCGTAAAGCATCTGCAAAGACTGCCCCGAAGAAAGGGCCAGCCTCCCAAAAAGTGACGGCGAAAGCAGCCCCAAAGTCCGGCAAGGGCAAAAAGAAATAGATATTTGAGCCGTTGGTATCCAAAGGATGCCAGCGGTTCTTTTTTGGGCTGCCAACCCATAGGATGTTCCATACATCTGTGAACTGAGGTGGTACCATTGGAACAATCTATCAATAGCATTACGCTCCGGGGTGAGCTGCTGGCTCTGCCGGAATTCTCCCACGAAAACCATGGTCGGCGCTTTTACCGCTTTTATCTTACAGTACCCCGGCTTTCCGGGGCTGTGGACACGCTTCCTGTCATTGCGGAAGAAAGGCTGGTAGAAAGCATTGACCCCAGCGGCGGCTGTATGCTTACCGTAAAGGGTCAAATCCGCTCTCATAACTACCGGGTTGAGGGAGTCCGGCGGTTGATGATTTTTGTATTTGCCGCTTCCGTTGTTGCCGAGGACGGAGAGCCTGTCAACGAGGTGGTGCTCCAAGGCCCTCTGTGCCGGGAGCCTGTATATCGCCGCACCCCTTTGGGGCGGGAAATCTGCGATGTAATGCTGGCTGTACCCAGAGCCTTTCACAGAGCCGACTATCTGCCGGGGATACTCTGGGGGCGGGTTGCTCAGGATATATGCGATTGCCCGGTGGGCTGCCGTATCTGTATCCATGGGCGGTTGCAAAGCCGAACCTATCAAAAATGCACCGAAACCGGGAATGAAACCCGAACAGCCTATGAAATATCCGCCCTGACCGCCTACATCTGCGAAGATGCGTAAAAAAACCATGGATTGCTCCATGGTTCTGTCATCAAAAGAATTTCTTATATTCTTTCTCGTTTTGCATTTCCCGCTGGGCATCTTCCCGGGTAGGCCAGCCTAAACATTCGCTTCTGGTGCAGTCGATGCTCCAATAGGCCTCTGCCGGTCTGCCTGCTTGGGCAAAAAACTCCCGCTCCTCTTTGGTATAGGGGCGCAGCTCCTGATATTCGTAGCGGAAGCGGCCATCCTCGCCCTGAAGGATGACGAAACGGCGGGTGCTATCTTTGCTGTAAAGTGCTTCCACCACGCCGTCAAAGCAATCCAAGTCCTTATCCAGCATATCTTCAATGGTTTGCTCCCAAGGGGATTTGGGCGCGTCCTCCGCTCTGCGGCGGGAAAAGTATTTTTCAAAGATGGACATAGCAGCCTCCTATTGTCACAAGTTATTGCGTATATTCTAACACAAGCATTGTAAAAGCGCAAGCTTTTGGAGCGGGTGACGAGGCTCGTTTGCATTTTTGCCCCCGCAAGGGGGCAAAAATTAAGGTGTTCACCAGTGTGCGCACTGGTGAATCGGCTTGCCACCGGCAAGCCGAATTTAATTTTTCGAGCCTCGCACCCGCACATAAAAAATAAGAGGACTGCTTAAGCAGTCCTCTTATTTTTTATGGAGCGGGTGACGAGGCTCGAACTCGCTACCTCCACCTTGGCAAGGTGGCGCTCTACCGGATGAGCTACACCCGCGGAACAAGAAAGATTATATCACATTTTCCGGGATTGTCAATAGAAAAAATGCATTTTATTGTTTTTCTTTCATCCTTATCGGCTACTCCGAGAAAAGCGATAAATTGGAATTTGTCAAATTGTCTTTTGTAGGGCGCATAGCTGCTCCCGCCGCGAACCCAGCGTTAGAGGAAACGGCGGGAGCAGCTATGCGCCCTACGATAAGGATTTCCCTACCGAGCACTAAATTCCTGTTTAGCGAGCAGTTGATTACATCCGATATGCGTATTCTCTTTTACAGCGCATCCTTACTGTATCGGGCAAAACCGTCACCCAGCACCTGATGGGCTTCCTGCACGATAATAAAAGCATCGGGGTCGATATCCACAACGATACTTTTCAGGTCGGCAATTTGATGCTGCTTTACGGCAGCAAGAACGACCATGGTATCCATACCGCTGTAGGCACCCTGCCCTTTCAAAAAGGTAGCGCCGCGGTGCAGCTCGTCACCGATGGCTTTTGCCACCTTTTCATGCTCTTTGGTAATGATCAAAGCTACCTTAGAATAGTCAAAGCTATATACCACAGCATCGATTACCCGCCCGGTAACAAAAATAGCAACGCCGCTGTACAGCGCCTTTGCGGCGTCCTGAAAGGCAATGCCGGTAAGCACGGCTACCACAGCATCAAAACAGGTAGTGATCACGCCGATGGGCAAATACTGGAACTTGCGTTTCAGCAGGCGGCAGATGATGTCCGAGCCGCCGGTCGATCCCCCTACTGCAAAAATAATTCCCAAGCCAAAGCCGCTGACAACGCCGCCGTAGAGAGCCGCCAGCAGCATATCTACCTTGGGGGTAGGTATCCAGGCAAAAATATCAATGGCAATGGAGCTGGCTGCCATGCCAAGGATGGAGGCAAATACAAATTTTTTCCCCAGCTTCCATCCTCCAACAATAAACAGAGGCAGATTCAAAAGTAAGGTCAAAGCACCAATACCAATAGAATGAATCCCAAAAAACTCCAAAAATGCCATGCACAGGCCGGATATTCCACCGGTGTTCATACCGTTGGGGCCCAGAAAGGCATTAAAGCCTATGCCGAACAGGCAGCAGCCGAACAATACTCTCACGGAGAACCAAACGGTAGCCCATGCTTTTTTCATAACATGCCTCCTATTGTAATCTGCTTTTCAGGAGAGTCCTCCGGCTTCAAAACCGCGCCGGCTGTGGGGATGGTCTTGCTGCGGTAGCGCCCGGCATTGGCAATGCCGCTTTCTTCCAAGAGGGCAGCATCCTGCAAAGTTGCCTTCTTTTTCAGCGTCATTACCGCCACGCCTTGGGTATTTCTGGTGGTTTTCGGCAAAAGCTGGGCGGTAGAGATAATGGCTGCCCGGCTGTCGGAAGAATAGAGCGCAAGCTGTACATCCGTCTGGAAGCCCATTACCTTTATCAGCGGGCTCTTATCGCTGTAAGCGCCGGTTAGCTTGCGGCGGTTGGTTTTGGTCTCATAGGCGGACATAGGAACCTTCGCTGCCTTGCCGTTTTCAAAGAGGAACAGCACAAAGCCCTTATAATCCCCTGCGGGAATTACCTGAACTACCGTCTCGCCGGAGTCCATACCCAGCTTCTGGGGCAGATAATCGCCCAGCAGACTGGCCTTGCCGTCCTCAAAGTCGGAAAGTCTCGTTTTGTAGCATTGGTACTGGTTGGTAAACACCAAAAGCTCTGCCCGGTTGGTGGTTTCCAGGCAGAAGGAAAGGCTGTCCCCTTCCTTGAACTTCTGCTCGCCGCTCATACGCAGGGACTGGGCGGTGATCTTCTTCAGGTAGCCTTCTTTGGAGACAAAGAGGGTCACGGGATAATCGGGGATTTCTTCCGCTTCTTCCTCCCCGGCAGCCTCTTCCGCCTGATAGACAATCTCCGTCTTTCTGGGCTTGCCGTACTTTTCCGCAACCTTTTGCAGCTCGTCGATGATCACATTTTTCAGGCGGCGGTTGGAGTTCAGGGTGGTGCGCAAGTCCTCAATCTCCCGCTCCAAATCGTCAATGGCCCGAGTCTGCTTGAGAATGTATTCCTTATTGATATTGCGCAGCTTGATTTCCGCCACGAAATTGGCCTGAATTTCATCAATGCCAAATCCGATCATCAGGTTGGGAACCACTTCGCTTTCCAGCTCCGTCTCCCGGATGATGCGGATGGCCTTGTCGATATCCAGCAGGATACGCTCCAAGCCTTTCAGCAGATGCAGGCGGTCTTCCTTCTTTTGAATCTGGAAGTAGATACGGCGCTTTACGCAGTCGGTACGCCATGCCGTCCACTCCTCCAGAATTTCTCCCACGCCCATTACTCTGGGCATACCGGCAATGAGGATGTTGAAATTGCAGGGAAAGCTGTCCTGCAAAGGGGTTAGGCGGAAGAGCTTTTGCATCAGCTTGTCGGGGTCTACGCCACGCTTCAGGTCAACGGTCAGCTTCAAACCGCCCAAGTCTGTTTCGTCACGCATATCGGAGATTTCCTTGATTTTGCCCGCCTTGATAAGCTCCGCAACCTTGTCCATGATTACTTCGCTGGCGGTGGTATAAGGAATCTCGGTAATTTCAATGAGGTTGCCCTCTTTCACATAATTCCACTTGGCTCTCAGCTTGAAGCTGCCACGGCCGGTGGAGTATATCTCCCGGGTAGCGGTTTCATCAAAGAGAAGCTGACCGCCTGTGGAAAAATCCGGGCCGGGAAGGGTCTCCAAAATGTCATGGTCGGGATTTTTCATAAGAGCAATGGCGGTTTCGCAGACCTCTTTCAGGTTGAAAGAACAGATATTGCTCGCCATGCCTACAGCGATACCTTGGTTGGCAGATACCAGCACATTGGGAAAAGTAGTAGGCAGCAGGCTGGGTTCTTTCATGGTAGCATCGTAATTATCCACCATGTCTACGGTATCGCAGTCAATATCCTTAAAAATCTCGGCGCAAATTCCGTCCAGCTTTGCTTCGGTATAGCGGGCGGCTGCATAAGCCATATCCCGGGAATAAACCTTACCAAAGTTGCCCTTGGAGTCTACAAAGGGGTGCAGCAGCGTTTCATTGCCCTTGGCAAGACGCACCATAGTTTCATAAATGGCAGCATCGCCGTGGGGGTTCAAACGCATGGTCTGGCCCACGATATTGGCGGATTTGGTACGGCCGCCGGTCAGCAAGCCCATCTTGTACATGGTGTACAGCAGCTTGCGGTGAGAGGGCTTAAAGCCGTCGATTTCCGGAATGGCTCTGGATACAATTACAGACATGGCATAGGGCATATAGTTGATTTCCAGAGTCTCGGAAATCGCCTGCTCCGTGGTGGAGCCTACAAGACCCATAATGCCGTCGGTATTGATGTTCTTTTTTATTTCAGTATCTTTTTTCTTTCGTGCCATGGTTTGGCTCCCTTACGAAATATCGGCAAGCTCCAAATACTTGGCGCCGTTTTCGGAAATAAAGTTCTTTCTGGCTTGCAGGTTATCGCCCAGCAGCACATCAAAATAGTGGGAAGTGCGCTCCGCATCCTCGGGCATGACTTTAATCAGGCGGCGGGTTTCCGGGTTCATAGTGGTCATCCACATCATCTCCGGGTCATTTTCGCCAAGACCTTTGGAGCGCTGGATAGAAACCTTCTTGCCCTCCAAGTCCTTGAGAATCTGCACCTTTTCCTGCTCGTTGTAAGCAAACCAAGTCTTGTCCTTGCAGGTAATCTCAAACAAGGGAGACTCGGCAATATACACATAGCCATCCCGAATCAGGGTGGGGCAAAGACGGTAGAGCATGGTCAAAATCAGGGTGCGAATTTGGAAGCCGTCCACATCCGCATCGGTACAGATAACCACCTTGTTCCAACGCAGATTGCTCAAATCAAAGCTGGAAAGCTCCTTAGCTTTTTTACCCTGCACTTCTACGCCGCAGCCCAGAACCTTAATCAAGTCGGTAATAATGGGGCTGGCAAAAATCTTGGTATAGTCCGCTTTCAGGCAGTTGAGGATTTTGCCACGAACAGGCATGATACCCTGAAACTCGGCATCCCGGCTGAGTTTTACAGAGCCTAACGCGCTGTCGCCCTCCACGATGTAAAGCTCCCGCTTTTCGGTATCCCGGCTGCGGCAGTCTACAAATTTCTGGATGCGGTTGGCAATGTCGATAGAGCCGGAGAGCTTCTTCTTGACATTGGCCTTGGTCTTTTCCGCGGATTCTCTGGCTCGCTTGTTCAGCAAAATCTGGTCAGCGGCCCGGTCTGCCTCCTGCTTGTTTTCCAAAAACCATACCTGCAGCTTTTCCTTAAAGAAAGCGGTCATAGCCTCCTGCGTGAACCTGGAGTTTACGGATTTTTTGGTCTGGTTTTCAAAGCAGCCGATGGTGGAGAAGCAGTTGGTAACGATTACCAAGCTGTCCTGAATGTCCTGAAAGATAATCTTGTTCTCGGTTTTTGTGTACTTGTTGGTATCTCTCAAATACTTGTCAAAGGCAGCGGTAAAGCCGGAGCGCACAGCCTTATCCGGGCTGCCGCCGTATTCCAGCCAAGAGGAGTTGTGATAATACTCAATGCGGCTTACCTGCTTGCTAAAGCAGAAAGAGGCGGTAATGCGCAGCTTCATTTCCGGGCGGTTGTCCGCGTCCCGGCCACGGCGCTCGGCTTCCCAGAATACAGGCATGGTAAAGGCATTGTCCCCTACCAGCTCTTCTACATACTCCTTAATACCGTCGTTGTAGCAGTATTCTTCCGTTTCAAACCTGCTCCCAACCTGATTACGGAAGCGGAAGGTAATGCCCTTGTTCACCACCGCCTGACGCTTCAATACATCCCGGTAGTATTCCACAGGGATTTTGATATCGGTAAATACCTGAGCGTCCGGCTTCCAATGGAACAGGGAGCCGGTCTTCTTGCGGTCTGCGGGCTCTTTGGTCAAGCCGCCGATGTTGCGGCCCTTTTCAAAGTGCAGGGTGTACTTAAAGCCGTCCCGGCGAATGGTTGCGTCAAAGAACTCCGAGGCGTACTGGGTAGCGCAGGAGCCAAGACCGTTCAGGCCCAGGGAATACTCGTAGTTCTCGCCGTTTTCGCCGTACTTGCCGCCGGCGTACATTTCACAGAACACCAGCTCCCAGTTATAGCGCTTTTCTTTTTCGTTATAGTCCACGGGGCAGCCACGGCCAAAGTCCTCAACTTCCACGCTGTAGTCCTCGTATCGGGTGACAATGACCGTATCGCCGTAGCCTTCCCGAGCCTCGTCGATGGCGTTGGAAAGAATTTCAAATACCGCGTGCTTGCAGCCCTCCAAATCGTCCGAGCCGAAGATAACCGCAGGGCGTTTGCGCACCCGCTCCTCACCTTTCAGCATGGAAATGCTGGAGTTTCCGTATTGTTCCTGTCTTGTTTTAGCCATAATTCGTATACCTGCCATAGTTATCCATAATATAATACCATTATACGGGATTTTTTATGCAAAGTCAACCTTTGCGCCCAGATGTTGCGCTATCGCAAGGTTTTTACCACAATATTTGGTAAATAAAATGGACTGAAGCAAAGGCTTCAGTCCTTAATGTCAGAGCTTGTGGAAGATAGGCTGCCGGTTTTCAAAGGTGCAGACATAGCCGAAAATATCCTGCAACGCTTGAGCAGCTTCCCGGGTGTACTGCCCTACTCTTTCCGGCCCATGGGCATCGGAGCCGATGGTAACGATCTCCCCTCCCAGCTCCCTAAATCTGCGGAAATAATCCAGACCGGGCAAAAACTCACCGCACCTATCCATGCCGCTGGTATTCAGCTCCAAGCCCTTTCCTTTGCCGGCAAGGGTACGGAGGATTTCATCCAGCAGCTCCCGGTGGTCATCATAGCGTATGGGCTTATGGGTAGGATGGCCTGCCACCTTGCTCAAATATGTCAGATGGGCAAGGACATCAAAGCCGTCATGGTGCTGCACGCAGCGCAGAGTCTGCTCCAGATAGCGTCGCTCAGCATCCGCAACCGTTTTCCCCTGCCACCAAGGGTCGGCATAGTAAATATCCACCTCATCTACATGGTGAATAGAGCCAAGAATAAAATCATAATGGCGCGCCGAAGCGTCCAGCTTGAGCTGGTCACGGTTGTATTCTTTCAGGCCGAACTCCATTCCCCTGCGAATTTTCAAGCCCGGAGCGGAAAGATTGTCATAAGCGGCGCTGTAGGTATCCAAATCAAACACCGTAGACTGTTCTTCCTGATACAGCTCATAATCCGCATGGTCGGTAAAGCAAATCTCCTGAAGACCGGCCTCCAAGGCAGCCTTTACCATCTCCTCCGGGGTGCCGTGACCGTCAAAGGATACGGTGGAATGCATATGAAAGTCATACATTTTCCATTTCCTCCCAAAACTGGCGAAACGCTGTAGGCAAAGCCGCCTGTGTATCAATCTCCTGAGCTGTCAGCCAAGTGAACGCTTGGGCTTGTTCTTTTACTTCCAAGTATATCCCTCGCATATCCCAGCGAATATGGGTAAAGATATGGGCTTTGTCCACTTGCCGCCGAATATCCTTCGGGGTAAAACCAAGCTTTACAGCCGCTTCCAAAGCCGGCCCAGTTTCCAGCTTGCCGGGAACATTGGGAAACTGCCACAGCCCCGCCAGCAAGCCGCTGTTGGGCCGTTTTTCCAGAGCATATTTTCCGTCGCAATGGGCGATAAACAGAGTCTTCTCTTCCTCTCGCCTGCCCCGCTTGGGAAGCTTTACCGGAAGCGTCTCCTGAATGCCCATGTGGTAGCCTTTACAAACCTCTTTACAGGGGCAGTCCTCACATTCCGGCTTTCTGTTCGGGCCGCAAATGGTAGCGCCAAGCTCCATAAGGGCTTGCGTAAAATCCCCGGCGTTTTCGGGATAGGCTTGAGATAATAAGTTCTGGATATGCTTTTTCTGTTTGGGATCGTCTATAGGGGTATCATCCCCTAACAGGCGGGAGAGTAACCGCATGACATTGCCATCCACTGCAGGAGTGGGCAAATCGTAGCAAATGGAGCAAATCGCTCCCGCAGTATAGTCCCCAATGCCGGGAAGGCTTCTTACCGCCTCGTACTCCTTGGGAAATTGGCCATGGTACTGGTTTTGAATTACATTGGCCGCTTTTTTCAGATTGCGGACACGGCTGTAATAGCCCAAACCCTCCCACAGCTTGTGAAGCTGATCATCGGGGCAGTTTGCTAAAGCATCGATTGTGGGCAGGGCTTCCAAAAAGCGGGCATAGTAGCCTTTTACCGCTTCCACTCTGGTCTGCTGCAGCATAATTTCCGAAAGCCATACATGGTAAGGCTCTTTATCTTCCCGCCATGGAAGCTCCCGCTTGTGATTCCGGTACCATTCCCCCAAAAGGCCGGGAAGGGCTTTGCAAAGGTCTAAGTTTTCCATATTCCGGCCTCCTTTCCATAGTGATGCTATTCTACTATGAAAATGGTGCTTCGTCAAGGAAGAGGAGGAAAGACGGGTGAAGCAGGCGAATCGGAGGTTCAGAATTACAGCAAATGCCCATCCATAATATCTTTCAGCGCTTCGATGAGCTTTCCGTAATGATTCCTGATTTTCTCATTTTCGGTATATACGGCATCGAAGCGGACAAGGCGATCTACAATATGTTCGGATACAAGGCTCTTGTAAGACGCGGTATCTTCATATCTGCGTATTATCAGATTCCCATTGGCTTCCTCAGAAAGAAGGCGTGCATACAAATCATCCACCGAAATCTCCCGAACAACGGCAACTTCCCTTTCGCTGACCAGCTCAGAACTCCATGAGGTCATACCTCGCAGAAATCCGTCCTCGCTGACCTCATAGACGGAACATTTCTTATCTTTGAAAACCAAGGGAAAAGCGTCGGGATAGCACTCCATAATCACGGGGATTCCGTTTTTCTCGCTGATAATGAAGTCAAAATCATCGTGTGGCGCACCGAACAAAAGCCCCATGACCATGTTTTCGATGGCGTAAACATACGCTTTTTTATGTGTGGAAATCTGCGGCTTCAACACTTTCAAGCCTGCGGTTTTTGAAATATGGTACAGCATTGGTTCCTCCAATCTAAAGTTCAGCCCATCGTATTACTGCCCTTTAACCTCTCGTCTGTGCAGTATAACGGTGCGTGTGCGGGGTAAAGAAACGCGAAAAGGTGCGCAAATCAATACTTATACAGATAGAAATTCCACACGCAGTTGCTTCTTTCATCTGCTGCAAACTCGTATGTAGTATGATTGATAGTTACTTCATATAACGGAACATCATACGGAAGATCATTTACTGAAATATACTTTTGGGTATTCTTCCATTCATATTTGAAAATATTCACCCCAAACAACTGTACATTTCCGTCAACGCCAGTTGTTTCAAGCTGCCAGCTTTTGCTCTTCCACATTTTCATTTCGCATTCTCCTTTGCGGTATTGATGGAGGAGATAAGCATAACGCGAATGCTGGCACATGCGGAATCGAGGTTTTTGTATTCGATTTCTGTGATGTAATTTGTTTTGTAAAGCAATTCTAGCCAATATCCGGTTTCATTCGCTTCTTTGAGAGCGATTTGGAGTTTCGCTATAAAATCTGCTTTTCCGTGAGCATACTGTGCTTCCCGGATATTTGCGCCGATGGAAGTGCCGCTTCTGCCGATTTGATTGGAAATGATGGGTTCTCTTTTTTCTTTGAGTGCTTTTACAAGACTAATAATTTGCACAGCAAAATCCATCGATTGTGTTCTTAATTTACTTTCGGACATATTCACACCCCCTGTTCACTCAAATTTTATCATAATCATATGATGTATTGCAATGCTTTGTGAAGTTTGGCTGCGCCAAGTGAAGCAGCGGCGATGCCGCTGTGAAGTATTTGCTTCGCAAAAGTGAAGTTAAGTGTGCCACCCACTTCCGCAGAAACTTCACTGCGAAGCAACTTCACTATGCGAAGCATCACTTCACGTGCCGCAAGGCACACTTAGTTCGAAAAATCCCACATTTGTCAGGAAGACAAATGTGGGATTTTTCGTGGTACGCCGAAAGGGACTCGTTTGCATTTTCTTCCGCTGGGAGCGGAAGAAAATTAAGGTGTCGCCGGGGCCCTACCCGGCGAGCAAAGCTCCCCCGGAGCCTTGCATTTTTATTATTCGAGTCCCTTCCGGCGTACCAATAAGAAAAGGGAGGCTTATGCCTCCCTTTTCTTATTGGTACGCCGGAAGGTACACCATCAATTATTGTCACTACAAACGCTGTATCGCTCTTGATTCCAAGGGCGTTTTCAAAACGATAAAAAAGCGAGGCTGTCCAAACAGGCAGCCCCGCACTTTTTATTCTTCGTCGCTCAATTTCTCGTCGGTATTGGCCATATCTTCGCCCTTGGTATCCACCACCTTAAGCCCTGCTTCCAGCAGCTTTACCAGCCAGCCAGGGACGGCTGCGCCAAGGGCCACAGCATTCTCCAGGATACTGCCCAGCTCCGTAATGATGTACCATGCCAAGACCAGCGGGAGCACAATGCAGGGCCATGTGATTCCCAGCGCCGGGAAGTTATCACACAGCAGGCCAATCACGCCGTCAGCAACGGCGGCAACGATTACAGCAAATATCATGCCGGTTTTGTGCCACAGGCCCTCCCTCGCGGCCTTGGAGCTCCAGGAGCCTGCCTTGCAGGCGGCAGCCGTTCCGGAGATGTAGTCCAGCGCCATCAGGCACACCCACACGACAGCCATAACACCACGCCAGCCCAAAAAGGCGGACAGGCCGGACAGCAGCGCCGCCAGGGATGCTTTCAGTACAGTCAGTTTTTCATTCATTTTGATTTCCTCCTTTGTTTCCGGCAGAGCCGGTAAATTATTTGTTAACTGCATTGTGGTAGCTGTACAAGGCTTCCACCAGCGTCTCGCCGTTGATAGGTGCGGCAGGTACATCCAGCCCCATACTACGCCACCACGCCATGGCATTGGCCGGGGTGTAGACCGGTTTCCCATCATTGTCAAAAATGGTATAGCCAAGCGGGCAATGCTCCTTCGCAAGCGCCAAGTCCTTATATGCCCCGAGCTGGCTGCCTGCATCCTCCCAGCTTTTGCGGATACGATACCACCGCTCCTGCTCTGTGTCCGGCTTGCTGACACCGAAGTACGCAGCAATCACCTTGGTCTCCTCCGCCGCCAGCTTTTGCAGATTCCCGTCCTCCAAAAGCCACCGGGTAGCCTTGGTTTGGGTGTGGAAGCTGTGCTCCAGAATGATACCCGGCGTGCCAACGGAGGCCGCGCCCCGGAGAACGCCGTAGTATTCGCCGTTGCTGCCTCTGCGGGTATTGATGCGGG
>JBJDYH010000190.1:0-11872 GCA_051867135.1 Faecousia sp.
TAGGAGTTGCTGACCATCATGACACCCGGCTGCGTTTTGGATGCAAAGGGTATGGCTGCCACCCCATCGCCGACAACACTTTGTCCATCAATCTGCACATCCTCCACGCAGCCACTATTAGCATCCGCCCACTCACAGGAAAAGGTGCCGTCCTCATTGACCGCCGTTACCTTCAGGATTTTGCCGACCTCCGGGGCAGTAGCAGGCTTGTCCAGTTTTCCTTCCAGAGCATCCCCCACCGCTTTCGCGTTTGCAGGCATATCCGGATCAGAAAGCGTTTCATCCATCTGAATATACTCATCATATGAGTTTCCGTCCGATTCGTATATTGTCCATGCGCCTTTTTCGCCTACACTAACGCCTGTTACGACAGTGACAGGTTCCCAAGCAGTAGGCACGCCGTTATCATCAACGGCAGTAACCATAGCCACCTGTCCCACGCTTGCACCGCTTACGGGCACAACACCGGCAGGGCCCTGAGGGCCGGTATCGCCCTTGGGACCCTTGATGCTCACACTGTCGGGGTTACTTAGGCCGCCGGTGTTTCTCCACGAAAGAACGCCCCCCGCCGATACCTCCGGAGTAAACACGGCCCCGGTATCGCCTTTTTCTCCCTGAGGGCCTTGCGGGCCGGTCTCACCCTGCGGGCCTTGCGGGCCGGGTTCTCCCTGCGGGCCTGAGGGGCCGACCACCCTACCAGCATTAGTGCTGCTTCCATCCGTGAAAAATATCTCCAGCTCATCGTCAATAATTTCCGCATAGTCGATGCCTACGACATCCGGAATGACCGCCGTTGTTTGTCCCCTATCATCGGTAACAGCAAATTCAACACCGCCTTCAACCCTTCGCACAGAGGCCAGCGGAGAGAACCCGGAAAAGCCGGTATCACCCTTGGGGCCGGGATCGCCTTTTTCGCCTTTCTCGCCCTGAAGCGATGCCAGCCACTGCTCCATCGTGCCGGTAAAGCCCATACTTTTTGCCAGACCATAGGCGGTAAGATAATATGTCGGCACATCCGGCCGCTGCACCCACTGACCCTGAGCAGGCTCGTAGGTTCGGCCAAACCACCGGGCGAACCGGCTAAGTCGGCTGTTGAATATCTGCATGGTGTTCTGGTACTTGTCGTATTCCCCGTTCTCCTGGTCAATCATGGCGCTAAGCCATGCTTCGTACACATCATCGTGGGGATATCCAACCAATAAATCCCTGTCCATATCATCCGGATAGCTGTATTGCAGCTGCCGGATATCCCCAATGTCAACAAGGAAAATATCCGCTGCGATATTGCCATCCAGATTGGAAAGCCACATAAATTTCTGTTCTTCCGAAAACGCATTGGGCTTTTTCCCGTCCACCAGCGCAATCACATTACGAAATGTAGCCATAAAACACTCCTCTCTGCGCAAAAGGCGTGGGCGAAACTGCCCACGCCCATCCTGCTATGTACTTAAGCAGTAACCAACTGAGTACCACCGGAAACACCGCCGACGCAGAAAGCGCGCCAGTCGTTGAAGGTGGCGCCGAAGCGGCTGTAACCACGCCAGATATTGGCGCTGGTATTCTTGTCCACATCGGAATCGACCTCCAGCTCCACGCGGTCATTCCAGACTGCGCCGCCGTAAAGCTCGTTGTACTTGCTGTCCATCAGAATCCAGGGAGAAGTACCGTTTGCAACAAACTTATTGAGGTAGCTCCAGACGATTACAGTCCAGCGGCCGTACTGATAGTTGAAGGCATTGTTCGCGGTGGCAGGTTCCTTGTCCGCACCGATGGCCGCGAATACCTTCCGCTTCAGAACGGGGTCTTCGGGAATCAGGATAGTATCCGGGGCCACATCCAGAATTTCGTCATTGTCACCCTTGAACAGGTGCATGGCAGATTCTGCGGCATCCAGAGCTTCAACGCTGAACCCATCGACAAACTTGTTGGACTGCTTGGTCTTAACCTTGGCCAGCTTGGAAGGGTGCTGGGTATGGAACACGGGCAGACCGTCCGCAGCGGTGATATCGAACTTCGCGCCTGCGAAATCTGCCTGAGTAAGGCCCTGGATTGCCTGTCCGAACAAGGCGGCACCGAACTGTTCCCGGGTGCGGCCGTAGGAAGTGATGAATGCAGCGGGCTTCTTTTTCAGTTCCGCCATCTTACCGTCGTCGATGATTTCACGGGAAATAGAGAAGGAATTCTTCCAGACGGTATAAACCAAATCTTTGTAGAAACTCTCCTGCATACCATCCATGGGGTAAGCGCCGTTTTCGCCAACGGGCTTGAAGCCCTCCATTGCCGTCATGGCGGTAAAACGGTCAGCGAAATTGGAGCTCTTTCCCATAAGGAACAGGTTCTTCAGCACGCTCTCCTGTTCGTACTGTTCACCACGCTTCTCCAGAAAGCGCTGGATGGGAATCTGGACTTTGCCATAAATGGAATTGTTGAGGTTGGAACCCTCGGAAAAAATGATACTCATACCTTAAACCTCCTTCTTGGATTACAGGAACCGGCCAAGAACGGCAGAGCCCGCTGCGGTACCCTCCAGCCAGGTAACTTCAAAGGTGCCGTTTGCGTGACCATCGACAAACATGCCACCTTTGCTAACCTCCAGCATGCTGCCGAATTCGACGCTTTCATCCTCTTCGTCGAGCGCGGTTTCAAAAATGATATTCTTAGCCACACGCAGTACGGGTATGGTTTCACCTTCAGCTACGGTAATATCCGCCATGCACAGGTAAGGCGGTGTGGTAGGGCTGGCAGCACTCAGAGCGGCCACTTTGCAGTTGGTCACGGTCAAAAGCTGACCGGCCTGATAAGTACCGGCAACAGCGGGCATATACTCCCAGGGCTGCAGGGTGCCGGTATCGGATTTGTAGGGAAGAAACATATTGATTTAGCCTCCTAAGCTTTTTTGTGTTTGTTGTAGTAGGCCTGTATCTCAGCCTCCGACGCCTCGGGATCAAACAGCCGGAAATATTTCATTTCGTCTGCAGGCACAAACATAGCGCCGCTCCCCCGGGAATTTCCGGTTGCGGTGAGATGACTTTTTCCACGATTATTGGACAAAGCCTGCTGGCGGCCAGCTTCCGCTTGCGCGGTCTCCAGCCGTTCCCGGTTGGCCAGATAAAACGCGTCGAAGATACTCAGACCCTTGTTGTTGACATACTTGTAAAACGCTTCTGCGGTAGGCAGCGCCAGAATATCCTCCATGCTGTGGATACTGGGATCAAGCTGAGAAATCTTCTGGATATCGGAGTTCACGCGAACCCGCGCGGCTTCAAGTTCTGCCTTCTGTTTTGCGTCCTCGCTCTCCTGAACCACTTTTGCTGCCGCCTGCACCGTGGGGTGCTGCGCAATCAGATTGTCCAGAGTGTCCCGGGAAAGCTTTCCGGATTTCAGCTCACTTTCCACTTTGGCGGCCTTAAACGCCGTTTCCCAGGCGTTAAATTCCTCCAGGTTAGTAATGGGCTGTCCGGTAATGGTGTTCTTCAATCCAGCTCTGGAAAACAGGTCAGCCAACACGGCGGATGCTTTGTCCTGTTCGGATTTGACTGCGGTGCTTACCGCCCGGTCAATAGCAAGCTGCTGTTCCTGCTGCCGGCGCCGGGCCGCGTTGGCCTTTCGCTCCTCATCGGACTGGGCCTGCCGCTTGTTGGCATCGCCTTCCGGTTGGGTCTGGCTGCCGTCCCCTGTCACAATATCGGAATCTTCCTGCTGCGGGGCAGGCTCGGCGACGGCCTGCGCTTTTTCGCCTTGAGCAGCATCGGGAAGTTCCTGCTTGGCAGGCTCGGCAGGAGTATTCGCGCCTTCACCTGCGGTGTTCTGGGGTGCATCAATTCCAAAAGCTTCGTAGAGCTGGGATTCAGATAAATTAGACATTTTGTCTCCTTATTGGCCGATAGGCCGTTGGATTTTTCCGCGTTCCTGCGTGATTTGGATTTTTCCGCGTTCCATGCGAGGTGTGCCCTAATTTGACACATTTCCACCTTACGGTGGTAGGCAAGTCTATTACTTGCCGCCGGTGCGAAGGTCCTTACCGGTTTTTACGGTACCCTTCTTGGGGTCCGTAATCTGGTTGGCGGCCTTCACGACCTGGGTGCCGCCATTCTTGATGCGGCCCACATAGCCTTTCTTGTCCATAATGCTGCCTCCTTCCTTGCTTGGTAATATTCAACCGCAAAAAGCGGGTGAAGTCAGATTATCTGCTCCGGCATCGTCGGATTGCTGCCGGTACCAGCGGCTATCTGCCCGGCATTATCTACCGTTTCTTCCGGCGGCACCGCCTGCTTAGTCATTTCCTGCTGAAGTGCCATTTCCTGCTGAAGCATCCGCTCCTGCTGAAGCTTCGCCTCAAGGTACTGCTTCGTCTGGCCCGCTCCGGGGTAATGCAGGGCATCCATCTTATCCCAGAACAGTATCAGCGTTTCCGTAGAAGTAGGATCGCCAAAAGCGCCCGTCTGCAGGTTCATCCGGGTTTCCTGCCACATGGCTTCCCGGTTGCTGGCAAGGGGCGAAGCGCCGTCTATGCTAAACAAGAACTGGTCATTCCAGAAATAGCTTCCATCGGCATCCTGCTCCAGAAAATCGTATCGGTTAAACTCCTCGTATTCCGTTTCCCCACGGAAGTTCTTAAAGCTCACCGGCCTGGGTTCATCGGAATAAGCCAGCGCCAGCTTAAACATCATTTCAAAAATCTGCGCATAGGCAGACAGCTTCATAGCGCGCTTACTTTCAAACCGGCCCGCTGCCTGGGCTGCGGAATATTCCTTAGCTACGCCGGAAGTCGCCGTGGGGTCACGCCTGCCCTGGAAGCTGTCCGTAACGCCCAGAATCTGCCGGGACTCTTGGTATACCTGCTCCAGATATGCCATCTCGTACTGCAAATTGCCGCTGAAATCCAGAACATCAATCATCTGCTTTTCTGCTGCGCTATCCAGATACCACCGCTCTCCGTCTACGGGGTCTGTCCGCAAATCCGGACGGTCAGGCATTGTAATCCGGGTGCCGGCCTTCATCAGCCGGTCAATAATCTTCTGTTCCAGCCGGTTGACGGTATTCTGCTGGTCTTCAATGGCATCCACATCGGAGTTTCCCAGAAACTGACCGAATACGCTTACACTCTTCTGCACGATGATGGGGTACATATCCGGGCAATAAAACGGCACCAGCGTGGGGACAAGCGTGGGAAGGCCGGATTCATCCACCCCCGGATGCATTCCGGGGATGGTGGTGCCTCTTGCTGTCTTAATCGGCAGCATAATCCGCTCGTACTCCTGCACCTCGTCCTCAAACTTTTCGCAGCCGCACCACGGACATGCGCCGCCGTCATACTTGACAGGCTTGCTGCCGTCACCGAAACCCACGCCATCCATCGTTGCGTCAGGGATATCGGCTTCCATCTGCATTCCGGCAAGCTTCTGGGCAAGCATCATACCTGCTGCCATCTGCTCTCCGCTATCATCTGCTCCGGCGGATTCCTCGTTGGTGTTACTGATGACTTGACCGGGCAAAGGCCGAACCCTTCCGCATTTGGTGCACACCGGCTGCCGCCGTGCCTGGTAGTTTTCCAAATCCTCCAGAATTTTGTCATTCACCCAGCTAAACTTATTCAGGCCGCCACCGGCAGCCTTTTCAAAACCGATGTACTGTGTCAGAGCTTCATCAGTTACCGTCGCCGTTTCTACGCCGCGAATATCCGGCTCGCTTTCGCTTTCGTCATAAACATCCACACCGTATTTCCGCTTTACTGTAGACTTGGTGGTAGGCTCCTTCACGATGAACCAGTCCATATCCTCCACGCTGGTATATACCCCCGGCTGGGGCGCCATCTGTTTCGGATGTATCATACTCATACAGATTTCGCCCACGGTGGTATGTGTACGCTGGGAGTTGTCCCACTCTACCAAATACCCAACGCCACCCTGCACCGGCACCGTGCGCTCCGCCATATCGTTGATAGCTTCCGTGGGCAGCCTGTCCAGTTCATTGCGCAGAAAATGCTCGATGGTTCGGGCCAGATGTTCATCCTTCTTCCGCCGGGGCGTTACCTTTGGCTGGGGTACCAATGTGCTTACCTGACTTTCGATATTCTCAAAAATGATATTACGCACATGGCTGGTTTTCAAAAAGTCCCCGCTGCGGGTTGTATCACCGGGTACAAGGGGCTTCAGCTCATTGTTCCCTCTGTACAGCTTCTCCCGCTGGTCCATCTTGGCAATCTCCCCGGAGAATGCCGCGTCACTCTGGGCAAGGCGGCTCTGCCAGAGCGCCAACCGTTCCAAATTAGGTTTTTTCATGATTCACTCCTTATCTCGGCTCGCCCCAGAGCCGCACCATCATTTCCCGTTCCGCCCGGGAAGCTTTGTTGTAGTCGTCCCACATATCCTTTGTCCATGGGTTGTCCGCCTTTTCCACGGCAGTGCCGGTGCAGGTGCTGCGCTGCTGACTGCGGATAAAGTGGGCAATCGCAAGGCTCATAACCAAGTCATCATGCTCTCCCTGCTCAGCCTGCGGCCTGCGGTTTTCATCGTATACGAAGGAGAGCATCTCCTTCAGCGTGGCAGGATCATGGATGCAGGAAAGCTCATGGGCAGCAACATCTTTAAGCTGGTCAATAATCAGCGGTCTGGTTTTTGCCGTAGTTTCAAAGCCGTAGGCGTTGACAATGCTGCCGGTAAAGGTATCCACCCGCTCCCGGACATACAGCCGGGGATAACCCAGCTCCTCCAGAAGCTTTTCCGGGTATGTGGAGTAGTTAACTTCTACGCCCACCAGCGCGTCATTGTAGTACCGCCCCAAGCAGTAAACCTGCTCTGCAAAGGCACGCTCCCCAAACTGGTGGTGGATTACTGCCACCTGTGCCCCTGTGCGGTTGTCCAGAACATGGGCAGCAAAGAAATCGCTACCATCTCCGGCAGTGTCACCGCCAAGAACATAGGGAACCCCAGCCTCCGGCTTGACCCGGATTCGCACCGGGCCTTTCGTGTCCGGCTGCCAACGGTACGACAAAATCTTTCCGTCGGCACCGTACTGGACAGAAAAAGCTCCCCGCTCCCATGCCATGTCTCGAACCACTTCCATCCAGCGGATCACCGCGTCCTTGTCGAATACGCAACTGCCGGTAGCAATGAAAGCTTCCTCTGGGGTAGAGGGATATTCCTGGTGAAAAAGGTTTACATCTCCACCGCACTGGTTGGCAATGCACCACCTGCGCCAAGCTAGCTGTTCATCGTCCAATCCGAAAGCCTTGGCAATTTCCTCTTCCTCCGCAGTACGCTGAAATCCGGGGGAAGGCTTTCTCCGGTATTCCGGCATATCAAACCAGGGAAAAAACACAGGAATATACCCGTCCTCGCCCTTGCGCTGGGCCTCCACAGCGTCATCCCACATTTGCTTAAATTCATCAAAACCGTTGGCGGTGCTTTCCACGATGATTACCGTTCCGGGCAAATCCGGCACCGCCTGTACAAGACCCGTAAAAGTTTCCTTTTTGTCACCCGGCCAAAATGCAAATTCCGACAGGTGCAGGCAGTTGATGGTACTGCCGCGGCCTACCCCGTGACCGCCGGCAGTAGCGCACCGGATTCGGCTTCCAAGCCCCGGCGGGCCATCCGCTTTTGCAGGTTTGTCAAATACAAGCTCCTGGGCGTTGGAGGCTTTCTGGCAAGGCCGCAGGGCATCAGGCAGCTCGTCGTAGAACCGCTTCGCCATAAGAAACAGATTTGCGGTAGCCTCCCGCTTGTGGGTAACAATCATGGTGTCAACGAAACGCCTGGTAACCGTAAGCACGAAAAGAATCGCCTCAGTCAGCGTGCTAAAACCCATCTGCCGAGCTTTCAGGATGATAATGCGAACCGGCTTTCCCGCGTCCCATTGTTCCTTGAACACGCCATACAGCCTTTGCTGCGGGGGATTCAGGCGGAAGGGAATAACATTGCCGGCCTTAGTGCGGATTTTGAGAAAACGCTGGATGTATTGCAGGCAGTTAACCAGAATCAAAATGTCAGCTCCCCTTCCTCCGCCAGCAGCTCCTCCACGGTCTTGCCGGTTGCCGCCGGATGGCTCTGTTCCTTGAATCCGTAGTTGTTTTCCAAGTCCCAAATCAGGCCACGCACCTCTTTGCGAGTGTGCAGCTCCTCTTCCCGCCAGCATTGCATGCGCCCCCGTGCGTGCGTTGTCGTGTCGGAATACTCCGGATTTCTGCAATAGCTGTTCCATGTGTCCCGGTGGATGCCAAGATACAGGCACAGCCCCAGCACCGTAGGCGGGACAAGATATTCCGTGCGGAACATTTCCTCGCCCAGCCCGTTTTTCACCGGAACATCCTCAAAGACTTCGTGACCGTAGGAATCCTTCGCGCCGGTAGGCTTCCGCTCGGTCACAGCAACATTCCGGCTGATGCTGGCAAAGTACATGGCAACCGCCTTTTTCAGCGCCCTGGGCGTGTATTTCTTTTCTGCCATGGCATTATCCTCCGTTCGTTCAAACTCAGCGCAATCGCAAAAAAATAAAAGCCTGAACCAAGCACCGCTTTTTGCGATACATGGCTCAGGCTCTAAGGCTCAGGCTCTAATGGCGATATAGTCACGATGGTTTCTGCTCGGCAGACCTTGCAGTAAATTACCAGATCTTTCGCCTGCGTTGTCGGCAGCAGTTGGAACAGCTTTTGCCTCCCGCAGCGTGGGCACACAAACCATCTACGATTTGTCTTTATTTTACCATGTTCGGTTGAAGTTTGCAACACTTTTCCCTCCATTTCCAAAAGATAATACATATACTCAAGGCAGAAAATTATATAAAAGCCTATATTCGCTTCCCGGAACGGATGCGGCGGTGCTTATTCTTCCGCTTTCTCGGCGCTTTTTCAACCAGCTTTGGCCATAGGTATTTTATAAATTGGTAGCAGCCGTATACCGTACGAACCTTGCCGGGGTCATCGTAGACTGTCGCGCCCTTCGGCGGTTCCAGCGTTTCGCTGCTGTCCACAATCTGGCAGTCAGGCTCCGGGCGAATAAGCCCACGGGAAGGAATAAATTTACGAGCACCCACATAATCGGGCAGCTCCTTGCAGAAGTACTTGGCAAGGCTTTCATAAGTTCGATCACGATTTAACTCGAAAAGGTGCATTTCGGTCAGTCCGAAACTCCAGCATTTTTTTATGTTATCAAAATCTTGTCCGGTAGCATTTAGGATCATGTGGACATGGTATCGCCCCTGCTGGGCCTGCTCCACCGGAGTGAAGCAGGGGTCTTCCCGGCAGTGCTTGTGCTCCACCACATAGATGTACTTGGTTTCGTGACCAAATGGCTTTCGCAGTTCCCGAAGTTTTTTCAGGAACTGCTTTACCCGGTTCATCGTTTGCGCACGGCTGTCCGGGAGGTTGGAATTGTCAAATGTCAGCGTCAGGACAATATCACCAACCCGGAAATTAGCAGCCATCAGAATTTCCAGCTTCTGCCATTGGTACTTAAAATTCATTCGCTGTTGGGCGGACGAAGTAAGATTTTTCTTTCCGTTCCGGACGGCCCTGGAATCCTTAGGATTTGGCAATGGGTAAATGGTTTCATAAACAAGCGGCCCGGCGACAATGGTCTTCTTTCGTAATTTCCCCATCACACCACCTCCTCCGGTCTGCGGAAGAACAGCGTGTAATAGCCTTCATCGCTTTCTGTGACGCATAACAGCAGGTACCCGCAGCGGTTTACTTCGGCCAAAGAATGGATAAGTTCGGTCACGCCATAGCAAACCGTGAAATCATATACCAACCGGTCTTGTTCTGCGGGCTTGTCTTCCCGCCGCAAGAGCGGCAGGAAGCCAGCCACCAAACCAACGCAAATGGCCGCTACCGGAAAAATCCAACATGCATATACCATATCCATCCACCTACCTGTCCGTGGTGTACCGCTGGATGGATACCAGCGGGATATGTACCGTGCATCTTTCGTATGCCAGCTCGATGTGCAGCATATTATCGTCAGAATACAGCGCGCCGAAGTATTCCTGCACATCGCCGTTCAGGTAATATACAACAATATTGGAATATTTTGGAAATTTAACCATAGTCAAGCCATCCCCCTGTTTCAATATTTATCGACATGCCCCTTCGGACTGTCCGTCTGTCGCCACCAGCCGATACTGACCTCGCCGGTGACGCTATTGGTCAGCACCTGGACGGTGCAGTTCTTGTGGATTTCTTCCCGGTCATAGATATTGGTTTCCACTTTTATGGCTGTTTCCGACAGCCTGTCTGCTGCCGCGTTCATCATCCTGGCCCATGACGGATGCTGGGCTTCCTTCGCGTGTTCCCGCAGCCAGCGGATAATCTGCACGGTTTCCACGCGATTAGTACAGTTATCCATCGTTACCCCTCCGCAGGCGGCTCCGGCAGGGGCATCCACGCAAGCACTTTTGCTTTATCGCCGTTTGCTACATCGCCGCCCCAAATGCCAGCGCCCAAATACCAACCGATACCGTATGCTTTATGTATTCTGTTAGTATCTCCGTATCTGTAATATTCGTACCAGCAAAGCGCACATTCCATTTTTTCGGGCTCGCTTTCCGTCACCGGAATCCACATCTGCACCGTTACGCCATGGGCAATCGGCGCTACATCGTCGGCAGGGATTTCGCGGAGTATAGTTTCTGCTTCATCAAGTCCGCAGAAGAAACCATCTACAAATTGTTTTTTTCCAATCACGGAAGGGTCTGTTTCTTGCAGTTGCTTCACTTTCCGCAACGCAACTACGCGATTGATATATTCATCCATCTAAAACACCCGCCTCCTTCCCCTAATATATTTTTTGTCCTTGAAGTGTTTCAAATCTGGAAACACTTCGATTAGTTTTGTGCTGCGGAAATGTAATTCCAGCGCATTGGCATCAATCAGCCGCATTTCACCTGCCATAATGTTCCTCCCGGTAGGACTCGCGGATTGTTCCAATAGGGCCCTTAAATTCCACCACATAAAACCGGCCAAGGGGATGCACCCAAATAACGGTTCCGGTAAAAGCCTGATCATCGGCTTTCAGTTTGCCAAGTCCAAAGCCGGATCCGAAAGTAATGCGCTTTCGCACATTATCGCCTATTTTCATGTTTATCCACCTTTTGAATTTCCGTTTTGGTCAGCTTCCGGCCGTCCAGTTTGATGGTGTAGCCTGCGGAAAGCAGGTTAAGCTCCGTGGGCTGGGGATATCGGATAGTGGACTGCAACACCAGCTCCCCAGCCGGGTTAAACACCTGATAGTTATACGCCATCAGGGCACCTCCGGCATAGGTGTCCATAACAAGACGCTGTCATTATCGCCAAAGGTTCTCCAATGATTCCCGTCCCATGTAATGTTATCTGCGTATAAACAATCGATATCGACGATAATAGCAACATAATCGCCAGGCTGCGGTGGTTCGCCGGTATGCCACATGGATTCCGCCGGAGCATCCACGGCAGCTTCTCCGCCGAATCCCTTGGGGTTCTCTGTGCGGCCGAGCAGATAGTCAATGGATACCTGCAGCAAATCCGCAACAGCGCAAAGCCTTTTTGCATCCGAATGGGTAAAACTATAACCAAACGGCAGCGTTGTATTGGTGCTTATTTTTGCCGCGCCGCTCTCCATTTTTTCCTGCTTCTCAGCATCCGAATTTGCATACAAAACTTTTTGTGCTTTATACAAATCCTCAACGGAAACATTGGCAGCTTTCCGGGCCTGTCCGATGCGGGAATACACACCCTGGATATACTCTACCGCAGGACGATCCTTTTCCTCCTGCGCGATTTTCTCCTGTGTTTTCTGCGCCTTGGCGTCCGCTTTCAGCGCCTTGATTTTATCAGCCAGCAGCGGGCAGGCATACTTGCAAGACGACAGCTTGGGGCAGTCTTTGCAGCAACTACCGC
>JBJDYH010000191.1:0-2688 GCA_051867135.1 Faecousia sp.
GACCTCATCCTTACCAATGCCATGGTAGGATTGCTATACAGCCCTCTATGCGCTCATTGGTAAGATGATTCTCTATGTTTCCAAGAAAAAATGAATTTGTCTGCACTGTGGGTCAGCGTAAGTCCGATGGTACCACATACACCTGATTAGCAGGGGTGTAGCAGAGAACGCTGCACAAGCGTGTGACGACTAGCTAAGGATATACTATGAGTTAAATGAATAGCATTCTCAAAGGCGTTCAGAAGTGGACGCCTTTTGTTTTTAAAGAAGTCTCGTTACTTGCAGCGTTAGAGAAGGAAATAGCTCTAAAAGTAATTCAATTGGAACCATAAGATATTAAATCAGGAATTGATATGTTGATTCCCTGTTCCATGATAGATTTCCTCCGGAAACCGACAATGCTCGAAAAGTAAAGTTTATTGTCGGGCTATAATACCAAATGAAAAAACAGTTTTATCTGTGTACACCATAATACCATGGTTTCATTCATTGTGGTTTGAGAGTATATGAGGAACTCTCATCGGGAGAGGGAAGGGGTTTTTGCGGTGTAGGGGACAAGCGGTCATACAACGTATAGCTTGTTTGCGAAGCAATATGTATACGTTCTTTTCGCAGAATTGTTCGTGGGCGTTGATTGCATCGGTAGTCTCTGACATCCATTTCAAATGCGGAACAACACAAGAAATCACCAATCGTCATTTCCTGAGTCCCAGAGCTTTCTACAGCCCCAGAGCGAATGATAAAAACAAAATCGATTGGGCCAGTAAGTGTGGAAATCAGGTAATCCGCCTTGATTGTGGTTGTAAATGGGTAATAGCGAGGCATAAAGGAATACAACCCGAAATCGTTCTCAAGAGTATCCTTGAGACGGACGAGGGCAAGCAGTCGAGGTTTGACGAGATTATTAAACTGTGAGCTTTTTTGGACTGTATCATATTTAATCTTTCCAGAAAGGATCATCTCGACTGCTTTGGGAGGGTTGAATTTCGGCAACTGAATATCTTTCAGGTACTGAAAACCAGCGAGGTGAGGAAAATCCTGTACAGAAAAGGAAAGACAGATTTTATAAAGCTGTTTTTGATAACCGTAAGTGAAGCTGTAACGGTATTCCATCAATTCTGTCCATGTAGAAGCTGCAAGAACAAGAAGGTCTGTCTCGCCACCCATGCAATCACATCCTCTTTCTTTGGTGTCCAGCTATAAAATAAGAGCCCTGCCAAAGACAGAGCCCTCATTAAGCGTTTTCATTCGATTCAAAGAATCTATTCGGCTTGTGGTTACCGCATAACCCACAATCTGGCTCTGCAACAGGCTGTGACCGAACCAGTCCGCTGCTTCAATGCCACGATAGCTGGTCAACGCCGCTATCCTCTAGCCCTATTATACCACAGAATTGCATGAGGTCAAGTACCTCACAGCAAATTCTGGAGCACAGAAGGGAGGCTGTGCCCAATTTCATTATATGCAGAATTCAAGAAAAATCAACTGGATATATTTGTGCAATACAGGTGTTGATTCGGCAAGTAATTCTCCGATTTATAGGGCCGGTCAATCCTGTATTATGCTTGATAATATCACGACACGACGGTAATATGCTACTACCCAAGGGGGAGAAGCCAGACGGGTGTTCCAAAAGATGAACAGCCTGATGGTTGCTACTACAGGGAAGTAAGTGCGAAAGGAGAAAAACCGATGGCAGCAATGCACAGAGTATTTTGGAAACCATTCATAAGAATGCGCAGAAGAATATCTTGACCAACAAGGTTAAGAGAGCGGAAGTACCGGGTCTTAGTATGTTTGGTATCCTTTGGTTTCCTCCGGTGGAAGCTACCTCGCCCACGGTGCCGACACCCATAATGCCACCTAAAAAATAGGATACTTTCTGATGACCGGAGTGAATGCGACGGCAACGCCTATCAAGGCTGTGCTGACGTGTGAACCCCAGTTGACAAATCCTATGGCAGCAAATTAAACTTCAGTAATATCTCTTTGCTATCCGAACAGATAATTGAAGAACCACTTCAAATGGTGAAAGGGCTACAATCTACAAAAAATTTACCTAGGTCGTACACGCCCCGTCAGATGGAGCAGACCATCCTCAAGCTGCTGGAAGGCTGGCACCGCCGCCGCCAGCAGTCGCAGGAGCGATAACCCGCCGCATGCGAAAACCGTGCGGTTATTTGTTTTTTGGAAAGAAGGTTGAGATTATGGCAATTTTCCGTGTTGCCAAGACACGGGATTACACCGTGATGAGCAATTACCACCTCCGGGATAAAAACCTTACCCTCAAGGCCAAAGGTTTGCTGTCTGTTATTCTGTCCCTGCCGGAGGACTGGAACTACACGACACGCGGATTGGCTGCTATCTGCAAGGAAGGTGTGGACAGCATCGGCGCAGCCCTGCGCGAGCTGGAAAGCGCCGGGTATCTCATCCGCCATCGCCTGCGCGACAAGGGTGGACGCATCTCGGATACGGAGTATATCGTCTATGAGAGCCCGCACAAGACGCCGGAAGCGGATTCACCATATACGGCTTCACCATGTACGGAAAACCCGTATATGGTTTCCCCGGATACGGAAAACCCTGCGCAATTAAATACTCAGGTATCCAATACGTATGAATCAAATACCCAAAAATCAAATCCTGATCCAATCATGATCCAAAGACAAAGGGCCCAGCAAGCCGATA
>JBJDYH010000192.1:0-1653 GCA_051867135.1 Faecousia sp.
CTATATTCGTTTGCGTCTTTTGCGCAACTTGCAAATACTTCGCATCTGTGTTTCACAACAGGTGCATTTTTTGTTAAATTTACCTGCAATTCTTCAAGAAAATCGTCTTCACTTTCATCATCCTTGAATTTATATGATATTTTATCGATTGGACGCAAATCTGCTTCTTTGTAACATTTCGAGAAAAAAACGGCAGAAATAACATTCAATACGACAAGAGCAACAACAAACATAGTCCGATTTTCTTTTAGAATACTTGCTGCTGTTATAATATTGATTATTGTTAATCCATATCCAACAGGAACATTTGAAATTGATTCAAACATCAGTGCTGTATTCCACCAGGCAAAATCATGAACTGCAATACAATAAATTTTCTCACACGCCTCGGCTGCCTTGTCGTTTTTGCATTTTCTCATTATGTTCTTGATGTCATATTCATCTGGCATCAATTCACATCTGCTTTCATTCTTCTTATAAATCGGTTGACTTTTTGCTCCTAAAAATCCGCATACCAGAGCGTGAATAACAGAGAAAATGATTATCCCAATGATTTGCTTATAATTCATTTTCTTTCTCCCTCTCTTTATCCCACAAATTGTATATATCCCGTTTCCAGATGCAGGACGTCATACACTAACATAAAGCAGATGAAGAAAACCAGAAGGAGTGAAATCACAAAGAGGAATTTAATCCAGCGGTTTTTCTCTGTCAGGATCATGTTATAATGCGCTCTCATTCTCTCGATCCTGCTCTCTTGCAGCGCAAAATAGTATTTCAGGAGCGGATCATCTTCGATATGCTTTTCCAACGGGTTTCCATCTTCCGGCAGTTCAACATCAAGGCCAAGGGCCTTTTCCAGGGCGTCCAGGGTATAAACCGACGGCTCTGTCTTTTCCGCCAGGGTGCGGCTGACAGTGGCAGCGGATACGCCGCTCATGTCCGCCATCTGCTGTATTGACAGGTGTTGCTTCTCCTTTTCGCTTTTCAATGCGGTTACTCTGTCAGATAAATCCATAAATCAGCCCCTCTTACTCGATATTACACCAATGTAACGGTATGTTCCACCAATGACTGTAGACTTTGCATGGTCGCTCTGTTACGCTGAGATCAACGATTGTGCCGGGGGAAGAAACGCATGGACAAATCACCAATAATCGAACACATCAAGCTGATGCTCCAACAGCTGGACATATACGCTATCCGGGCCGTGTACATGGTGGTCAAAGAACTATACCTCCACCGCCATGATACTTCTGACTACGTTAATATTAACGCAGAACGGGACAGAATTCAACAGAATTATGTCTAATTCCCGTGAAAAAATTAAGGAGGAGTACATAATGATTGGAAGCGCTGCTGCTGAGGAAACGAGGATTGCATTCTGGACTGGTAAAATCAACGAACTTTTGAAGGGTGCTGACGGGCGCCAGCTGGAGCTGATCTACGGATTCGCCCACGCATATCTGGAGAAATCCAGGGAAACGGCCAACTGAACACCGGGGCAAAAAAGACGCTGAACCACTAAGGCTCAGCGTCTTTTTCAATTTCTCCCAAAACACGGCGGAACACGCCCCACTCATCGTCTGTGCAGCGCAGGAGGGCGGTGATCACCCGCTGCCGGAAGCTGCCGGGCTTATCCGCCATGAGTTC
>JBJDYH010000192.1:1753-11845 GCA_051867135.1 Faecousia sp.
GGAGGGCGGTGATCACCCGCTGCCGGAAGCTGCCGGGCTTATCCGCCATGAGTTCTCCAACCAGCCGGGTCAGCTCGGAATCCACGGTTTCAGTCCTGAACATCTCACCCTCCCCGGTTTCCAGCCATACCGGGTCTACATTGAACACCCGGCAGATGTCCGCAAGGGTGCGTTCGCTGGGGACTCTATCCCCTTTCTCAATCATCCAAACATAATTTTGGGATATTCCGATTTTCCCACCAAATTCAGATTGAGTAAGACCGAGTTTTTGACGCAAAGATTTTATCCTCTCATTCAAAGTATCACCTCCATGTGCGATAAATATAACTCAGAAATCTAACTTTGTCAATATTTTTTGGAGAAAATATATTGACAAACTCTAACTACGGTGTTATATTATCCTCACAAGTTAGATTCACCACAAGCAATCAACCCACCACGGAGGTTACGAGGGCAGGAAGAATGGAAGGAGGTGAGGATGTGCGTGTTGATCTACTTCTATCTGCTTTTGCCGGGTGCCTGATCGGCTGGTTCTGGCTTGACAAGCTCATTGCCCGGGTATTGGACGGGATGGAAAGAAGACGCACATGGAGGAGGTGAGGATGTGAGTAAAGACGAAGCGTGGGCGGCTGTGCACATTCTTGAATGCTTGCTGAGCTATCACAAGCGAATGTTCATGAACGGCTTCGAGGGCAGATGCGGCAAGGGCGCAGGATGTGCAGCGGATGATATGGGAAATGTGTACTGCGCAGCTTTGGAGGAAGCGATACGCTGCATCAAAATTGTTAGAGAGTTAGAGGATGGCGCTCCTTAAACTTCTCTGTTTCCACAATCTCACAGCGCTTGCACGCGGCGGCGCCTGAGTGGTTTTCACATCCATTGAAACGGTATGTCTTTCCATCAAAACTGTAAAAATAAACGGTTTCTATTTTATCCATGACCGGGCAATTTACTTTAACGCTTATATCTTTATACGGCATTTTTCCCCCACACAGCGTATCGCTTATACACAATTTACAGCATTTTCAGGCTTTATTCAACGGAAAAATATAAACGAAAAAAGGAAGGGAGGTGAGTTGATGTCCGAAATTCAGAGACGAGCGCTTGACGCGCTTTCCAAGCTGCCGGACAGCTTGCAGGAAAAGGCGCTGATCCGGCTGGAGGCTACAGCAGACGCGGTGGAGCAGATCACGGACGGCATCCGTGAGAAGAACGATAAGGAGGAAGAAGCATGGAAGTAATCAAAACCCTCACGCCGCAGGAAGCGGCGGAGAAGCTGCGCAGCCTGGGCATGAAGACCTCCCCGGACTTCATCCGCATGGGCCTGGAGCAGAAGGTGTTCCCCTTCGGGGACGCCATCGACAACGGCAACGGCGGGTACAGGTATTACATCTACTCCCGCCTGTTCGACGAGTGGATCAGCAGACGGGTGGAACCGGCATAGCGGAGGATTGGCAAAGCACTGCCCCGCGATTCCACGCAAAGGCAAAGCAACGCACCGAAAAGCAAAGGCTACGTATTGCTGCTCTGGGCTTGGCAAAGGAAAAGCGGAGCGTTGAGAAGCAGAGGAATTGCCACGAGCTGCCGTGAGAGGATTGGCAAAGGAAAAGCGAGGCATTGATGTGCCAGGCAGAGCAGAGGCATCGCAAGTCGATGAGCATCGCAGTACAGCAAAGGCATTTCGTAGAGCGGCTATGCACAGATGAGAACGAAAGGATGTGATTTTGGACGAAGATCGACATTGACCGCTTCCAGCGTCAGCTGGAGCTGCGGGTGAAAGGTTCCAAGCCTGGGAGCGTGCCGGCGGCCTGCTACAAGGACGTGCTGGACATGCTCAAGGCGGAAATTGAATTACAGACCCTGAAATCCTTCAGGGCAAAGAAAGGGTGAAGAAAGACAGTATGGAAAAATCGTCTGTGCTCCGCATGATCAACGGAGCAATCGAGGAGAGAGTGGACTATGAGGTGGGACGGCTCATCGAGAATGTGATGGATCGCAACACCAAGCCCAACCAGAAGCGGAAGATCACCATCACGCTGGAGTTTGTGCCGGATGAAACCAGGACAATCCTCCATCTGAACGCGGTGGTCAAGTCGGTGCTTGCCCCGACGGATTCCGTCAAGACCACGCTCTCCATTACCACGGATGGGAAGACCGGCGAGGTCATTGTGCATGAAGTCGGCGCTCAGATCCCCGGCCAGTATGACATGGCTGGTGATCAGGAACCCCAGCCCAAGATTTTGCAGTTTGTGAGTAATTAAGAGGAGGAAAAACAAATGATTAAAGAAGCCCTTGAGTATCTGGTTGGCCTGAAGCCTGTTCAGACCTTCGTGATCAACGGGGAGACTTACACCGATGGCTCTCTTTCCCGTGTCCCCAAAGTGAAGCACAGCCCCGAGCGGTATGCGGTCAAGAGTCTGGATGCCATTGCAAACCTGATCAAGACCGAGATCGGAAAAGCGCGGGTACCGCTCTTTATCCGTATCGACAGTCCCACCCGGGTCTTCGTGGAAAGCACCTGGGACAGCGAGTTTGACCGGGACTTCCTGTATCAGGCCAGCTGTGAAGAAGCCAATTTCCAGCCCGGATGGCGTGACCACGAGAAAGCCATTATCGAGCTGAAGAGCGCATTCATTCCCACGGAAGGGCAGGAGTATCTGCTTGACCTGCTTTCCCGCCTCTGCGTGGATGATAGGGTCGAAACAACGGATAACGGTGTCACCCAGACTGTTACTACCAAGCAGGGAGTAAGCCTGAAGCAGGCCGAGAATGTGCGGAACATCGTTGGTCTGAAACCCTTCCGAACCTTCCGCGAAGTCAACCAGCCGGAGAGTATGTTCCTGATCCGTGTGGATGATAAGTACCGCGTGGCCATCCTGGAAGCAGACGGAGAGATCTGGAAGATCGAGGCGAAGCTGAACATCAAGGCTTACTTCGAGGAGGAGCTGGCTGATTACATCGCCGACGGCTCTGTGGTCGTGCTCTGCTGATAGGGGGTGATTGTCAATGTATGCAATTGCTGACGCCCCCTGGGTGAGAGACCCGGAGACGTATGCCAACATCTACTACGGCGGCAGCATATACGACCAGGATTACTACGGCGGTCGTGAGGACGATGACTATGAGGATGTGATGGAAGCATGAGCAGCGCAAAGAACCACAGAGCACGGAGCCACCGAAGCCAGTACCGGGCCAGGGCATTCAACTGCAGCCGCCGGTCGATGGTCAAGCCCACGGCACGGAAGATGGACTACTTCGCCTGGTTCCGAAGCATCGGCGCTGCCCTGCGGAGGAACGCCGGCAGAAAGCCCGGAAAGAGCACCGGGAACGAGATCACATAAATCATTTGGAGGGAAATCAACATGAAGGTAAAAATCACTTTTCTGGAGCCGGTACTGGGAACCTGGCCCAACAATAAGAACATCGCGGAGGAGTTCATCGCCAGCAAGGCGCCGGACGCCTCAACCATCGAAGAAGAGATCGCCGCGCTGGGCATCGACGCTGTTACTGAGAAGGGGAAGACCGTGTTCCCCCGGAATGAAGCCGGGGAGCCTGTCCTCTATGATTACCAGGTGAAAGGCTTCTTCAAAGACGCCTGCGGGATGCTGCGGCGTGTGGGCGGCAAGGACGAAAAGACCGGCAAGAAGAAAGCCGCAAACCTGAGCGGCAAGCTGACGGCGTATAAATCCGTGATCGACGGCCTGATCTTCGTGCAGCCCCGGATGATCCCAATACAGGTCAACGGCGAGATCAGAGACTGCCAGCGACCCCTCCGGGCGCAGACCATGCAGGGCGAGCGGGTGAGTCTGGCCAACAGCGAGGAGATCCCGGAAGGGAGCAGCGCAGAGTTTGAGGTTGTTTGCCTGGAGAAGGATCACGAGTCCGTGGTGCAGGAGTGGCTGGACTATGGCATCCTGCGGGGTATCGGGCAGTGGCGCAACTCCGGCAAGGGCAGGTTTACATATGAGATCATCGATGCGTAAGCGCTGATATGCTCATTTCTGTGCGGCGCGGCAATGGCGTCGAATAGCATAGCATTGCAAAGGAACGGCTGTGCATAGACGGGAGCAGATCAGCAAGGGAGAAGCTTGGCAGGTCGCTGATTCGCATCGCAAAGGCAATGGTCAGCAGAGACAGCGCGGCTATGGAATTGCCTCGCGGCTAACCGCTTCGCAAAGGAATAGCAAGGCCGCGCTTTGATTTGCTAAGGAAAAGCAAGGCTACGCTTTTCTGAGCAGCGGCGATGGATAGCAATGGATTGCATGAGCAACGATGAGCGGTGCACGGAGAAGCGATGGCATTGCGTAGAGCGGCATAGTTTAGCAAAGGCAGGGAAAGAAGCGATCAGAGTTGCATAGCAAATGCGTGGAGCTGCGTGGACGAGCCATGCAAAGGCAAAGAATAGCTACGATATGTTAAGCGCGGGAGGTGCGTTGCCTTTCATCGCGAAAAAAGAAGCCGCTGGCCGGTTGGGACCCGGTCAGCGGCAAGGGGAAATGTGATTAGGGAAATCAACGATTACAGTATAGCACAAGGAAATGTTTTTGTAAAGGAGCATACCTATGGATGAAAAATTGATGGAGACCGGCCCGGCAACGGAGCAGTTGATCGTGGTCAAGCAGCTGCCGGTGATCGAGGAGCGGCTGCGGGAAAAGGCTGAGGAAATTCAGGAGCGCACACGGTTTGCGTGCAGCATGGTGTGCACCCAGGACACGCTTCTCGCCGTTAAGAAAATCAGGGCGGACTTAAACAAGGAGTTTTCCCAGTATGAGGAGGCCCGGAAGGGCGTGAAGCGTCAGGTGATGGCGCCCTATGAGAAGTTCGAGTCCACCTACAAGGAGTGCATCACCGGCCCTTACGGTGAGGCGGACAAGAATCTGAAGGCCATGGTAGAGAGCGTGGAGTTCCACCTTCGGGACGAGAAGGAAAAGGCGCTGCGGCGGTACTACAAGGAGCATCTGGAGGCTGCCGGGCTTGACCCTGTGGATTGGGCCTTTGAGAGAACCGGGATCACCGTCCTTCTTTCCCGATCAGATAAAAGTCTGCGCTCTGAGATCAAGAAGTGGGTGGAGGCGAGAGCGGAGGACATTGCCAGTATCCGTACCATGCCGGACGCGGACGAGGTCATGGTGGAGTACAAGAGATCAATCAACCTGTCCAAGGCCGTTGTTACGGTGAGCGCCAGGCGCGCAGCACAGGAGGCCGAGAGAGCCGCCAGGGAGCAGGCGGAAGCTGCTTTCGAGGCAAGGATGGCAGAGGCTCCGGTGGATAGTGAACTTCTCACTGAGTCGGCCCCTGTGCCATCTGTCGAGCCTATACCGGCCACGATGGAAGGGGAGGAGGTTTTGAAGCTGAACTTCTCCGTGTATGGAACGAAGTCAAAATTGCGGGAGCTGAAACGGTTCCTGGATGAAGGAGGATATATCTATGAATGAGCAGATCATGACAGCACCGGGCCAGAAGATGAGCCTTTCCGCTGCATTCGCCACGCCGACCTTCCAGGCGGCGATTCACAACGCGCTGAACGACGCCGGGCGGGAGAAAACCTTTGTGTCCAGCATCATTGCCGCCAGCACCATCAACCCGGTGCTTCAGGAATGTACACCGAAGAGCGTACTCAGCGCTGCCCTTGTTGGTGAGAGCCTGAAGCTGTGCCCTTCCCCTCAGATGGGCCACTATTACTTTGTTCCTTATGAGAACAAAGTAAAGGACCGCAACGGCAGGGACGTGTTGGACGAGAACGGCAGGCCAGTTAAACAGAAGTCTGCGCAGTTCCAGATGGGATACAAGGGCTATATCCAGCTGGCCCTCCGCTCCGGACAGTACCGGCGGATCAATGTGCTCTCCATCAAAAAGGGGGAACTGAAAAAGTGGGACCCTCTGACGGAGGAGATTGAGGTTGAACTGATCGAGGACGAGGACGCACGGGAGCAGACGGAGACAATCGGCTACTATGCGGCATTCGAGTATCTTAACGGATTCCGCAAGGCCATGTACTGGAGCCGGTCGAAGATGGAGCGCCATGCGCTGCGGTACTCCAAAGGCTATGCAGCCAAGAAGGGATACACTTTCTGGGAGAAAGACTTTGACGCCATGGCCTATAAGACCATGCTGCGGCAGCTGATCTCCAAGTGGGGCATCATGACCGTGGACATGCAGATGGCATTTGAGCAGGATGTGGACATCATCCAGAACGATGACGGAAGCACCACAGTGGTCTCCGGTTACGATGATAGCCCCGCACCTGCTGATTACACAGATGCCGCTGTGGATTCTCCAGAAGCCGCTCCAGAAGAATCCTCGTCTGCTCCTGCGTTTGAGAGGCAGGTTAGCCTCAATGACCTATAACATAATCGGCACTGGCAGCAGCGGAAACGCTGTGATGCTGGGAGAGCACATTCTGATTGACTGCGGGGTAAGCTGGAAACAGCTTGGCCCATTGGCAAAGGACATCCGGCTGGTGCTGCTGACGCACCAGCACGGAGACCATTTCAAGGCAAAGACAGTGGCCCGGCTGGCAGACGAGCGGCCCATGATCCGCTGGTGCTGCTGCAGGTGGATGGCTCCGTTGCTGATGGACGCCGGGGTGGATGGAATGAAGATCGACATAGCAAGCCCAGGGTTCTCCTTGCGGTATGACAATCTGGCCGTGGTGCGTCCGGAGGAGGTCATGCACGACGTCCCCAACTGTTGCTGGCACATCGACATCAACGGGCACAAGGTATTCTATGTGACCGATGCCGGGCACCTTCAGGGAATCACGGCGAAGGACTATGACCTGTACATGATCGAGGCGAACCACACAATGGAGGAGATCAAGCGCCGGGCGGAGGAAAAGGCCGCCCGTGGGCAGTACAGTTATGAGTACCGGGCCGCACAGAACCATCTGAGTTTTGAACAGGCCAATGACTGGCTGGTGAACAACGCTGCGGACTATAGCCGCATCTGCTACCTGCACCAGCACCGGGATAAAGGCGGTGCATGATGCCCAACAGAATCATCAAAGAAAGCATCTGCACCAGTGACAGCATTGATGGTCTTACATGGTTTGAGGAAGTGTTGTTCTATCGGCTGATCGTCAATTGCGACGATTATGGCCGGTTTGACGGGAGGCCGGCAATTATCAAGAACCGGCTGTTTCCACTGAAAGAGTCTCTGACTGCCAGAGCGGTTTCTGAGGCGATCAATAGGCTGGCGAGTGCCGGTATGGTTGCTCTGTATGAGTTTGAGGGCAAGCCGTATTTGTACCTGCCAACTTGGAATTGTCATCAGAGCGTGAGGGCGAAGAGAAGCAAATACCCGTCACCTGATGATGCGGGAAACGCGCCTGCGGGCGAAGAACAGGAAGCAGATGGAACAGATAAGCAACATGAAAGCATCTGCAAGCATATGAATTCATATGAAAGCATATGTCCCCGTAATCCAATCCAATCCGAATCCAATCCGAATCCGAATCCTATTCGAGAAGCGGATGCGGGAAACGCGCCTGCGGGCGAAGAGTCAGCCCCGCCCCCGGCCGACCCAGACCTTGCAAAAGTGATTAATTTATATCTCAACCGGGTAAACGCTCTGCCGTCTTCGTCGTGCATCGAAGAGCTGAAAAGCTACACAAAGTTACTGGGTGCCGATGTATGCTGCAAGGCAATCGAAGTCGCTCTGGACGATAAGAAGTCCAGCTGGAGCTATATCAAGGCCATATTGCAGAGCTATAGCCGGGACGGCGTTCGTTCTTTGGCGGATGTACAGGAGCGTGAGGCGCGTCGGGAGGCGGAGAAAGCGTCAATTGAGAAGCGAAGGAACACGATGAAGCCAAACCAGGTTGTTGCCGGAACATTCCCGAGTTCAAAACCGGTGGATATTGAGAAGGTGAGACGCATTGCGGAGAGCATGTAGGACGGAGGGAAAAACATGGTGTGCGAACAATGCGGCGCAAGAGTCATAACCAGGCTTACGGCCGGAGGGCGGGACAGGATGATCTGCGATCCGCAGCCGGTCACATACTGGCGGCAGCGCTCCGGGAGCGTTCTCGTTCTTTCGGTCAACGGGGTGCTGACCTATGCGGAGCTGGACGGTGACCCCGGTATGGCAACCGGCATGGGTTGGCTGCCGCACAGGTGCCAGGAGGTGAGCAGGCGTTGAGCAAGCGTTACATATCCGACGTGGCGAAGTGCCCGTACTACAAGTCCGAGGACGGACGCCGCATATTCTGCGACGGGCCGACGGAAAACTGCTCAATCCATGTTGCGTTCGGAACGCCGGAAGAAAAACGGCGGTATGAGTATGAGTACTGCTACGGGATGAAATATTCCAAGTGCATCATTGCACAGGGACAAAACAAACGATTTGAGGGATAAAAATGATCAGGGAAATCAACGAGTTTTTGAGATATGCCATTGACCCCGGGAAGGTCAAGGCATTGGTACTGGTAATACAGACTGTGGCGCTGCTGATGCTGATCGGCTGCCGGAGCCAACTGGTAAGAGATACTGATAGGTTCGAGGCTCGCACCGCTGAGCTTGTGGCGGCCCATGACGCGGAGATCAAGGAGCTCACAGCCCGGGCAGAGAGTGGCCTCTACGCCACTCAGTACTTGTCCTCAAAGTATGAAAGCGACGCCTGGAAGGTTGCCCAGTGGCTTGACTGTCTCGACGCCCGTTATAACCTGACAGACGAGGCAAAGAGCCTCGCCTGCTGGGTGGTGTTCAACCGGGTAGACAGCGACCAGTACCCGGACAACGTGGAGGGCGTTCTGTGGCAGAAGGGGCAGTTCTGCGAGTATTCGGACTCTGAGGCTCCCACGGAGGGGAACATGGTGATCGCCACAAACCAGGTGAGCCGCTGGAAGAATGGCGATATCCGGCCGGCACCGTCCCGGGCCGTGTTTATCACTGCCAGCCATGACGGCGTTGTCCTGCGAGACACCTGGGATGAGACGGCGCAGACCGGGCATTGGAGGGCGTAGGATGGATTTGAAAAACAAAAAAATACTGGATGCGACCTGTGGAAGCAGGACGATCTGGTTCAACTTCCTGATAATCAATTCTCTCTTGTAGTTTTTGATCCTTCGCATTTGCTGAAGGCAAAAGAAACTGCGTGGCTTGTGAAGAAGTATGGAAAACTGGACGATAAATGGCCACAGATGCTGCACGATGGTTTTGCCGAATGTATGAGAGTTCTAAAACCTGATGGAGTTCTGATATTCAAATGGTCAGAACATGACATTTCAGCGAATGATGTATGGAAAGCAATTGGCCAAAAACCATTATTCGGACATCATAGTGGGAAAAAGTCAGGAACATTCTGGGGATGCTTCATGAAACTGGAGGGCATGACCAATGGCGCAGATAAACATTTTCGATGAGATCATCGTGGACAACTTCGCCGGGGGCGGCGGGGCCAGCATAGGGATTGAGCTGGCAACAGGACGCCCGGTGGCAATTGCCATAAACCATGATCCCGATGCAATCCTGATGCACAAAACAAATCATCCGTACACAGAGCATTTGCAGGCATCTGTATGGGATTTTGACCCTGTGAAGGTATGTGCTGGACGCCCCGTTGGGCTTGCATGGTTTTCCCCGGACTGCAAGCATTTTTCAAAAGCCAAGGGCGCAGCTCTGGTTGACCGCAATATTCGGGGGCTTGCTTGGATTGTCCTGAGATGGGCCGGAACTGTCAGACCCAGGGTAATCATCCTGGAGAACGTCGAGGAGTTTGTGACCTGGGGGCCTGTCCGCAAAGGGAAGCCCGTTAAGGCAAAGGCCGGGAAGACATTTCGGAAGTGGAAGCAGCAACTATCTGATCTTGGTTATGAGATCGAACATCGGGAGCTGGTGGCCGCTGACTATGGTGCGCCGACTACCCGCAAGAGGTTTTTTCTGATCGCCCGTTGTGACGGGCAGCCTATCGTCTGGCCGGAACGGACGCACGCGCCGAGGGACAGCGAGGAAGTCAAATCCGGGAAGTGCCTGCCGTGGCGCTCTGCGGCGGAGATCATCGACTGGTCTGTGCCGATGTACTCCATCTTTGCCACAAAGCAGGAGATCAAGGAGCAGTACGGCGTTAATGCTGTACGGCCTCTGGCTGACAACA
>JBJDYH010000193.1:0-11788 GCA_051867135.1 Faecousia sp.
CGACCTGCGGATTAACAGTCCGTCGCTCTACCGACTGAGCTAAGGGGGAATATTTATGTTGGCATTACCTATCTTCCCGGGCAGTCACCCGCCAAGTATTGTCGGCGCAAATGAGCTTAACTTCTGTGTTCGGGATGGGAACAGGTGGACCCTCATTGCAATCAATACGAACTATGTATGGCTTTGACCATTTTTGTTACCTCATCTCTAAGGCTTTTAAAGTATAACATGTTTTCAGCTTCTTGTCAACCCATTTTTTCCTCCATATCAAAATATTTGATAGTGAGGTTACTCTTCAAAGTAAACGCAACATACGCGCTCTCTGATATGCTCCCTATAGAGTGGACACTCGAAATAACAAAGATTTCGAGACGACTCTATGGGGAGCATATCATCTAAATTGGCTAAAGGATTTTGCTTTCTTTTGAAAGTCTAGCCGAGCTATGTCGTATTACAAAATTGGCAGCGCCGTAAGGCGATGTTCGACTGGGAATATGGAGAGCGTATCCTTACTTGGCGGCAGGATACTCGTTGCACAGCAGCCGGTAGGGCGGTTCATCCTCCTCGATGGATGGGAAACGGCCAACCGGGGGATTGAAACGGTTATCCGTATTGTCGTCATTGCACTGGCTGACCTCCGCCAGCAGCACCGCGCCGGTACCTTCCTCCACGGAAAAGTCGTGATACAGGTATTGCTGTACATGAATGCTCTCACCGGGAGTCAAGCGAATGATGGAACCGGCGGGAACTGTGTATCTCTTGCAAGTATCTCCATCAGCTTACTCTGGTTGACGGTATCAAAGAACTTCTCCAAGTCCATATCCACCGTCCACACTTCGCCAGCGTTCAGATATTCCCTGCACTTCTTCAGTGCGTCATGGGCACTTCGCTTTGGTCGAAAGCCATAGCTCGTTTCCACGAATTTCGGTTCGTAGATTGGCGTCAGCACCTGTGCGATTGCTTGCTGGATGACACGGTCCACTGTTGTTGGGATTTGAATCTCTATTTTCCGTCTGCATTTTCGGCGCTTTCTGGTTCACTCTGCGGCTCATATTTCATAAAGATTCGCATCATCATCCTAGAATTGAGCCGTGCAATCAGCCCAGGTGCAATAAACAGTATCACCAGCAGCAGACGTATAAACCCGGTGGGCCAGATTAAGCAAATTAGAAGCGGAGCTAAGTTAAGGATTGTAATCGCAACTGTATACGGAAAATTAGAAAAACTGATGAGAAACGCATTTTGAAAAAGAGATATCGTCGTCTGGTTGAAACGCGACAACAGCGGAAAGATATACCCAACTACAACAACACCGAGGAACAGCAAGGCCGCGGACAGCACATGCAATATTGCCGACAACCCTCCACCCACACTGGCGGTCATTCTGATAGTCGCATACAGAAAAGCAGCCAGCACCAGTATCACCAGCTCTATGAAAACAGCCTGCCTCAGGTTCTCCCTGTACGATTTGAAAAAGTTTTTTCCAGCAGAACCTTCTTCGCGGATGGATTTCATTGCCGCATAGTATAGTGCCGTAGTGGCAGTTCCAATCGTCAGGACGGGTATACAGCCAATTACCCAAAAAATGCTGAGAAATATCACATCCGACACACGATCCGAAAACTGCATCAGTAGATTATCAGGGTTGTAATTTTTAGCCATCTGCGAACCTCCTTTTCTTTCTACGGCGCTGCTTACTCTATTTCTGTGGGCAACTCCGCCATAAACGCTTCATAAGGCCGCAAGGTAACCTGAACGCCGTTGATCTGCGGGGATGGATAGTTTGCCAACAATACCCGTGCAATCCTATCCGGCGCATCAATCACCCGTTCCGTGTTATGGAAATTCCCCAAAATCAGGAGCCGCTTACGGTTCCACTCCCGTGTATACGCAAAAATATCGGAGTCATCCTCCAGTAAGGGAGCGTACGTTCCGTCAATGAAAACATCTCTCCACTCTTCGCTCTTTCTCAAAGCAATCAATTTCCGGTAATAGTGGAAAACAGAGTTTTCATCTGCCAGTGCAACTTTCGCATTGATATCCCTGTAATTCGGATTGACAGGGATCCAAGGTGTTCCTGTCGAAAAGCCTGCGTTCACCGTATCATCCCACTGCATAGGCGTGCGCGCATTGTCACGCCCGGTGGCACGGATGGAGGCCATGATCTGCTCATGGGACCACCCTGCTTCCTTCAGCTCCTGATAGATGTTCAAGGATTCAATGTCCCTCACCTCAGACAGTTCTTTCATGGGAGAATTGGTCATTCCCAATTCCTCGCCCTGATAGATATAGGGGGTTCCCTGCAAACCATGGAGAAAGGTCGCCAGTGCCTTCGCAGATTCCACTCTATAGCAACCATCGTCTCCAAAATTGGAAACGGCTCGGGGCAGGTCGTGGTTATCCCAGAAAAGACTGTTCCAGCCCTTTTCTCGCAGACCCGTTTGCCACAGCGAGAAAATCTGCTTGATCTTGACGAAATCCTTTTCTGTCTGCTTCCACTTCCCATACTCCGGTGTCCAACTGGAGCAGATGTGCTGAAAATGGAAGACCATGGACAGCTCGGAGCCGTCCGGGTTACTGTACAGCTGGGCATTATCCACAGTAGCACCCCAGGTTTCACCTACTGTCATCACATCATACTTCTGGAACGTCTCCCGACTCATTTCCCGGATATATTCATGGAGCTTCGGACCGTTATTGGTAATCATCCGGTCCGGCACCTTCCCGATGGTATCGATTACATCCAGCCGGAATCCACCGATGCCCTTGTCCAGCCACCAGTTGATCATGTCGTATATATCCCGGCGCATTTCGGCGTTCTCCCAGTTCAGATCCGGTTGCTTTTTGGAGTAGAGGTGCAGATACCACGCCCTCGCTTCCTCGTCCCACTCCCAGGCGGAGCCACTGAAACAGGACTTTAACTCGTTGGGGGGGCGGTCCGTCTCGCCGTCCCGCCAGATATAATAATCACGATATTTGCTATCCCGGCTTTTCCGAGCCTCCACAAACCAAGGGTGTTCGTCAGATGTGTGATTCGCCACAAGGTCCATCACGATTTTGATTCCCCGCCGATCAGCCGCCTGGATCAGTTCTTCCATGTCCTCCATCGTCCCAAACTCATGGTAGATGCTACAATAATCGCTGATGTCATAGCCGTTGTCATCCTGGGGGGATTCATATACCGGGGACAGCCAGATTACGTTGATGCCGAGTTCATGCAGATAGTCTAACCGGCTGATGATGCCTGGAATGTCTCCAATCCCATCTCCGTTAGAATCTTGGAAGCTCCGGGGATAAATTTGATATACGACTGCGTCTTTCCACCACTTAGTCTGCTCCATATTGCTGGTACTCCCTTCCGCTCTGTTTATTCGTACGCATAGGCTACAAGCACTTCCATGATGGGGCCAATGATTGCATCCCGCAGCCCCATTCCTTGCAGCTGACTGATGGCATAGACCACGTTTTCGCCATTGTCCGCCTGTTGGATAATGCGGTAAATTGCATCCTTCAAATGGAAGGACATTTCCGCACGGTTCAGGAATTCAAAAATTCTCTCTGTTTTCTGATTCTTATGCAGGAAGGTGTTTGACAGTCCCACGGTGATTGTCTGGCAGATGCTCACCGGCGGAATATCCACAACGGTGGTACGGCTCTTTCTGTCGTAGAAGCAGGATACCCCGTTGATTTCTGCGCCCTCCGCATATACCGTTGGAACAACACCTTCCCCTGCACCAAACAGCCGCAGCCGCCAACGCCGTGTCTCCGGGAGCACAGCCGTGTTGCCACTGGCTTTCTGAATGGTGAGTACGGAAGTCTCGCCGGGTTCAAAGGAAAGCTTTGTTTCCGCCCAATGATCGCCATGGAAGTCCACACCGTATCCGTCATCTTCCCACAGTGAGAACGCACCCTGTCCTCCGGCACAGACATACAGCTCCAGGTAGTCGGGATTATCGGTGTTGTTTCCTTCCTCCCGTCCGTCCAGGGGAATAATACTTCCGCATTTTGCCATCACCGGGATCTGTTCAATGCCCCGATAGAAGTTGTGCGTGCGATTGCCCTCATAGATGAGGCCGGTAAACAGGTCAATCCACATTCCCTCCGGCAGCCATGCGGTGAACTTCGCCAGCTGAGATTCCTTGTCCATGGGTTGGGTAATGGGGCAGACGATCATTTCTGTACCAAAATAGTATTCGTTGGGAACCTGATACGCTTCATATCGGGAGGGATTGTGGTAGTACATCGGCTGCACCAGAGGGACGTCCTCCCTGTGTGTCCGCAGATTCATGGTATAGAGGTAAGGGATCAGCCGATGACGGAGACGCAGGAAGTCCTTCATCACCTTCTCTGCGATCATGTTATACCGCCAGGGTTCCTTGCCGTTGAACTCGTTGCATGTGCTGTGTAGCCGCATGATCGGAGAGAACACGCCGAATTGCAGCCACCTGACGGCCAACTCATCATCCTTTACGCCATTCATGTGTCCGCCAATGTCATGGCTCCACCAGGCGTAGCCAATGTTGGAAGCGTTTGCTGTAAAGAAGGGCTGAAATTGCAGGCTGGCCCATGAGATGATTGTATCACCGGAAAAGCCAATGGGATACCGGTGGCTGCCCGGCCCGGCGTACCGGGAGAAGATCAGGCCACGATTATTGTTCCGACAGTTATCTAAGTAGTGGCAATGGTTTAGCATCCACAGTGGGTCCAAACCCTCCATGTCGGAGGTGTATCCCTGCTGCCAGTCGATCCACCAGAAATCAACGCCTTGTTCCTCCAGTGGGTGATGCACATAGTCAAAATATCCTTTGACGAACTTGGGATTTCCTGGTTCAAAGGGGACGGGCGTTCCCTTTTCCCCATCGATGCCCATATATTCCGCAAGGGCTGGATAGCAGTCCTCATAAGCCCGAACGCCGTCCGCAGGGTGTACATTCAGCGTGACCTTCATTTTGCGCCTGTGCAGATCATCCATAAAACGCTTGGGATCAGGGAACAGATCCCGATTCCAGGTGTAGCCCGTCCAGCCACTCCCATACTGGGGTTCTACCTGGGTGATGTGCCAGTCCATGTCAATCACCGCAACAGAAAAGGGAATGTTTTCTGCCTGAAAACGGTTCATCAGCTCCAGATAAGATTTTTCCGAATACTTATAGTAACGGCTCCACCAGTTTCCCAAAGCGTAACGGGGAAGCAGGGGCGTATGTCCAGTCAGATGGTAAAAATCCTTCAGACACCGCAGATATTCCCAGCCATAGCCGAAGAAGTAGAGATCCTTGGCGTTTCTGTCCGTCCTCTGCTCCACCCATCCCGCATCGTTCAGCAGCAGCGCACCGCTGTCATCCAGCAGCGACCATGCTGCGGCGGAAAGCACGCCATGCTCCAGCGGGATGCTGCCATCCGCTTCATCCAGGGTTCTGGCTGTTCCCAGCAGGTCACAGGGTTCATCGCCATAATGCCACAGAGCGGAATGGGAATATTGCTGACTGTTGACATGAATTTGTAGTCCGGCGGAGGAAAATTCCTTTTTGTTGTATTTCAGCCGCAGATAGTCCGTGATGATTTCCAGATCATCCGATGTCTCCTCCACGTGAAAGGAAGGAACCGGAAAATTCCGGTTCATAACCGTCTGCGTCAGGCAATCTACAAACGAGCCTGTCTCACTGTACTCCATCCGAATCAGTGCCGGGGTCAGTACGGTGAAGCGATAGGTTTCTCCCCTTATGATTGCCGTCTCAGACGGCCGGTACGCACTTTGATCATACCGCATATTGCACTAGCTCCTTTTCTCATTTTGAAAAGGCCTCCATTCTGTTTTCAATCAGGTATTGCATAAACAGAATGGAGGCTCTCGTTATAGTCGACCGCTTTGTGTCGAGCGCTACTTTTTACTTTCCGATGTAACGATGATAGGCGTTTGTTTTGATTTCAACCAGCCGGTCAAAATTCATCGCTTCGAGCTGCTTAATATACTGATCCCACTCGGCATCAACATCGCGGCTGCTGTCTGTGATCCACAGAGCCTGCATCTCCTCGATATATTTAACCGTGTCTGTTTCAATCGTAGCCAGCTCCTCCATTTCTTCCGCTGTGTACATCACCGCGGGGAAGGGAGTGCCGATGTAATCTTCGCCCAACTTTGCCAGCTCCAGTTTCAAGCCATCGCCACTCTCGGCAGAAAGGTGCAGCTTATCGTTCAGTTCATCGGTGACATATTTGGGACCGAAGTCTCTCAGACTCTGCTCCCAGTACCACGCATCGGCAGAGGTTCCCTCTGGGGGGTTAAGCAGCGTATAGTTCCCATTTTCATCCTTGTTGATGACTGTACCAATAGCACCCCAGAAATTCTGGATGGAGGCTTCATCCGTATAGAACTGATCCAGCCAGCGGGCGACTACCTCAGGATATTTGCAAGCCTTGGTAATGACCACTTCGTTTCTGGCAAGAGCGCCAATGCCGTTCTCATCGCCATAAGCGTGTTTCTGACCATCAGGACCGGTAACGGGAGCGATGGCGATGTATTGATCACTCCACTTGCCAAACTCTGCATCCGGAATCCATGCGTTGGCAAATCCGACCCTGGCAGCATCCGGAGCCTGATACTTAGCCATCCGCATGGTTTCATCCTGGGTGAAGGATTCGGGGTCAATCAGGCCCTCGGCATACATCTTCTGCATCCATTTGATGCCCTCTTTGTACTCCTCGGAGGTCTGTGCATAGTAAACATTACCGTTTTTCAGGATCATATCGCTGTCAATGGCATCATATCCGAAGGGCAGCATCATATACAGGTTGATACCGCAGATAGGAATCTCATCGTTGGGATCTCCGTTGCCGTTAGCGTCCTGCTCCTTGAAGGCACGCAGAACATTCTCCAGCTCCTCCAACGTAGTGGGGACGCTGAGGCCCAGATTGTCCAGCCATGTCTTGTTGATAATGGGCTGACTGGAGGTCTTGGGACGAGCGGGTAGCTTCTTGCCCAGAGAATAGATGTGACCGTCGGGGAAGGTGGTCAAGTTGCGGAGTTCGGGACACTCCTCCAGTGCCTTTTTATAGTTGGGCATATACTGATCAATCAGGTCTTCCAGAGGAATGAAGTAGTCCAGGTTGTTGAGAATATCCGAATCCGACAGACTCTCCTTGCCCATAAATACACTGGGCAGTTGACCACCGGCCAGGAGGATAGATTTCTGTTCGCCCCAGTCGTTCAGGGACTGAACCTGCCACTCGATTTTCACGTTGGTCTGGCTTTCCAGGTCTACCAAGAACTGATTGGAGGTGAAGGAATCGCCCATGCTGCCCCAGCGGGTGGTCAGAATGTCGATGGTGATAGGCTCGTCAACAATGGGAAATCCTGTCTCATGGAATATGCCCGTCAGGTCAATCACTTCTTCCTCCTTCTGATTACTGCCGCAGCCGGAGAACAGGGATAGCACTGTGCAGATCGAAAGTAGGAGACACAAAAAGCGTGTTTTCTTTTGCTTCATTTTCATAACATAACCTTTCCGCCGCTGTAGCGGCTATATAACAAGATGTTTCTGCCCAGAGGGTACAGCACGGAGGGTATACCCCCAAGATGAATATGTATTCGGAAGATATCAGGTGGTCAGCCCTTCACGGAACCAACCATAACGCCTTGGTTGAAGTATTTCTGCAAGGGCGGATACAGGCACATAATGGGTGCGGAGGAGATCACGATGACTGCATATTTCATCAGATTCGCATTTCTCAGTGCGATCTGTGCCGCTTCACCGGTACCCATCGCCGCAGACGAGGAGCTTACGATCAGGATATTTCGCAGGATTAGCTGCAAAGGATAGTAATCAGAATTTTTCAGATAGATCAGAGCGTTGAAGTAAGAGTTCCACAGCCCTACTGCTGTCCACAGGCCGATTACCGCAATGATTGCTTTAGACAGAGGCACAACGATGCGGACAAAGAACAGGATGTTACCGCAGCCATCTATTCTGGCGCTTTCCCACAGTTCCGGCGGCAAGCTGCTCTTAAAAAAGCTTCTGGCCACGATGATGTTGTAGACCGACACGGAGAAGGGCAAAACCATGACCAGCGGATTATCGTATAGACCCAGCTCCTGCACTGTCAGGAAGGTGGGAATCAGACCGCCTCCAATAAACATTGTGAGCATGTAGAACCATGTGATAAAAGGCCGCCCCACCAAATCATCGCGGGAGAGAACATACCCGGCCGGAATGTTTACCAGTAGCGCAATCAGCGTACCTGACACTGTATAGAAAATGGTGTTTCGATAACCGATCCAGATACTGGAATTTTTTAGGACTTCCCGATAGCCGTCCAGCGTGACACCCTTCGGGAAAAGGAGTGTCTGACCATTGGCTACGGCAGAAGGATCGCTGATAGACGCAACGAGAATGAAATAAATGGGGTACAGAGTGATGAAAAGAAGCACAATAGAGAAAAACATTAAAAGTGTATCAAAGATCTTGTCCTCACGGGACAGCTCAATTTTTTTCGTTCCCATGTTTTCCTCCTTACCAGACACTGCTGTTGCTGACTTTTCTGGAAATGTTGTTGACAATGACCATCACCGTTACACTGACTACGGTATTAAACAGACCAATGGCTGCGGAGTAGCTGTACTGCGCATTCAGTAAACCGACCTTGTATGTCAGCGTAGAAATTACTTCACTGGCCGAGGTGTTCAGAGAGTTCTGCATCAGGTAAACCTTTTCATAGCCGATGCCAAGAATGCCGCCCATACGCATAATCAGCAAAACAGTAGCGGTGGGCAGGATGAGCGGCAGATCAATTTTTTTCAGCCGCTGCCACCGACCTGCGCCATCGATCTCTGCCGCCTCGTAAAGGCTTGGATCAATGGAGGAAAGTGCCGCAAGGTAAACGATGCTGTCCCAACCGGTATTCTGCCACACGTCCGACCAGACGTAGATGTGCTTGAAGGCACTTGCGCTTGCCATCAGATTCGGTGCCTCTGCACCGAAAAGCTTATAGACCGTGCCGATCAATCCGCTGCCCGGTGAGAGGAAAATCAGGATTATTCCGACCAAGACAACGGTGGAGATAAAGTGCGGGAGATAAGATGCAGTCTGGAAAAACTTCTTGAAGGTTTTGTACCGCATCTGATTCAGAAATAGCGCCATAATGATTGGCAGAGGAAAGGTTGCCAGCATTCCGTATATGCTGAGGGTCAACGTGTTTTTGAGTGTGGATGTAAACTGATAGGACTTAAAGAACTTGATGAAGTGCTTGAAACCAACCCACTCGCTTCCCCATATACCTTTTGACGGTGTGAAGTCCTTGAAGGCAATGATGACACCGTACATAGGCTTGTAGGAGAATAGCAGAAGCAGGATAACCGAGGGAACCAGCAGAAGATAGAGACCTCTGTTTTCCCAGATCATGTGCCATTTTACAGGCTTGCGCTGCTTTGCGTGTTTCTTTCCGGAGATGCCTTTCGCCGTTGCCGGAACCGCTGTGGTTTTGACGTTCACTGTGTTCCCTCCTTGTCTGTTTGACTGATGTGCGCTTTCATTTGATGCCTCCTTCTTTTATTTTCGCTTCCGATCAGCATCTGATAACTGGCTTTTACTGTTATCGCTAACTGTTATCGGTAACACATCTATAATAGCTGATAAGAATAGAAATGTCAATATTCCCTTTTTATTTTTCCCTTTTGCACATTTTAAGGACGAGCTGATTGTACAATTTAACAGGAACGGTCGAAATATTTTATTTTTTATTCGTTATGCCATATTGTTTTTTTCCAGTGTAGGGTGTATAATAATGTTAACGTTATCAAAGGAGGCAGACTATGGCTACGATAAAGGACATCGCACGGGAGGCGGATGTCAGCACCATGATGGTTTCACGGGTAATCAATAAACATTATAATCAGGTTTCTGCTGAGAACATTGCGCGAATTGAGGAGATCATAAAGAAGTATGACTATGTCCCAAATTCAGCGGCCAGGAGCCTTTCCTCCAAATCGTCCCGGATCATTGCAATCTTTGTCCAGGGTGATTCTTCTCAGCTATACCGTCCCTATAATGCCGTTATGCTGGGATGCCTTATGCAAAATATCCAGAATCAAGGCTATGATGCCATGATTCACTTTATCAGCGATTATTCAGAGGTCTTTGACAAGCTTCGTTCTTGGAAGGCATCTGGTGCAATCTTCCTTGGGATGTTTCAAAAGGATCTGATGAAGATTCAGGTCAAGGCAGATGTCCCATTCGTTTTTACGGATTGCTACAGTGATTCGCAGCAGTTCGCAAATGTCGGAATCGATGATTATAAGGGCGGTGTGCTTGCAGCCCAGCACCTGCTGGAATGTGGTCACAGGGACTTTGCACTTGTTGGGGAATATATCAACGATAGTCCGCTGGGTCAGCGACGCTTGAAGGGCTTCCGCGACACACTGGAGGCGAGTGGGATAAATTTTGGACCAGAAAATGTTATTGATTTATGTGCGCCAGATCCAGTGGGGCGGTTGTTGCGTCTGAGAAAGGATCATCTCGCTGTTTTCGTACTGTCTGACCTGGTTGCGGCACATCTCATAAAACAGCTGGCGGAGAGGGGATATTCTGTTCCAAATGATCTCTCCTTTGTCGGATTTGACGATCTGTATGTTTCCAGACTGGTAAACCCGGGCTTGACAACTATTTCCCAGGATCTGGAAAAGAAGGCGACGACTGCCGTTGATCTGCTATTCCAATATTTGAAATATCCGGATTTCCCATTGCAGAATATTTCTCTGGATGTTAGTTTGGTCAATAGAGCCACCGTAAAAATGCTAAAGCAGGGATGATATGCAGTGACTGTCCATAAGGGGAGGGGAAGCGAATCTTTGTCGCAATGCTGCCTCTCCCCGAATCGGGTAGGAGGCTGGCTATTGGGTTAGCCAGCCGACCTCCCACAGAACCGTGCGTCAGACTGTCTAGCGAATCTGTTTTTAGGCAGTCTGACACACGGCTTTTGTATATTCTTAGGAACGACCAAATAAACTGTGAAAACAGACCCCAAAAAAGCAAATATACAGGGATTATTCCCTGCATAATTCAAATTTCTTTTTCAATTATGCCACAGAGAGCATGCCAAATAATCGCTTAAGATTATAAGCGATAAACATGGATGCACATTCTGCATCTACATTTTCAGTTCCCCTCCTCAGAAAGAAGGTATATCCCAGCTGTCGCTTTATCGTACCAAATGGGTGTTCCACGATACAACGGCGCTGTTTATAGATATCGTTGTGTGCTTCTGTTTCAGCGCAGACATGCTCTAAAACATCCTCATATTCCCAACGCTGGATTGTCCGACCAGACGTAGAGGTTGTGCAGAGACGTTTCTTAGGACAATTACCACACTCTGTACATTTGAATTTACGGTACTTCAATCCATTTTTGGATGTATTCTCGAAAAATGGCATTACTCTCCCTTCTGGGCAGGTATACACATCTCGATCTGAATCATATACAAATTTATCTTTTCTGTATCCGCTTTCCTTGGTTTTATTATTGCTCGAACATGCGAAAAGCATTATGGAGCGGCTGCCGGATCGAAGCGGCAAGGAATGATCCGTGTGCCCATTCATTATGAGCAATAAAAAATGATTTCATGGAGGTTTTTGAAATGAGTCTTACAGAAGCAATGAAAGCCCGTCACAGCGTCCGTCAGTATATGAACAGGCCACTGGGAGATGGTGTCCTTTTGGCGCTGAAAGATGAGATTAACGCCTGCAACAAGGAAAGCGGTCTGCATATTCAGCTGGTCACAAATGAGCCAAGAGCATTTG